>CAYTQK010000263.1:0-4322 GCA_964439745.1 uncultured Desulfobacterales bacterium | reverse complement strand
GGGCTGCCGCCGATGGACACGGTGATACCGGAAATACCGGCAGAGGCTGCTCCCAGGGGAAGATTCTCCGCTATCTGGCGCAGCCGCTGGACACTGTCGTCTTCCGCCGTCAGGCACCGGGTATTGGTCAGCACCACCAGGAATTCCTCCCCGCCGTATCGACCCAGGTAATCTTCCCGGCGAATATTCTCCTGCAGCACCTGGACGAACTCCCGCAGAATATCATCACCGGCCTGATGGCCATAGGTATCGTTGATCAGCTTGAAATCATCCAGATCTATCATGCACACGGTGAACAACACCCCGGACCGATCAGCCAGGGCCTTTTCCCGGGCCAGCAACCGGAACAGCTGGCGGCGGTTATAGGCCCCGGTCAGTTCATCCCGAATGGCCATCTGCTGAATATGGGTTCGCAGGGCGGCCAGGTATCTTCCCAGCCACATCAGCCAGATCAAGGCGGTCATCAGGATCAGGAACCGCATGATTTCCGTCTGCATATCAACGGCCTCGGGATGTCGGCAGCGCAGCAGCAGAATCATGCCGGCATAGAGAATGACAGTGGCCGCCAGGGGATAAAAAAAATCGCGGTACCGGTTTTGAAACGTCCCGAAATAAAATATATGAATGTACAGAATCAGGCAGGCCCCGCGAATGCTGTCCTCGGTGAAGTAGCAGACCAGGGTGGCCAGGATCAGTCCGACCAGCTGCTGCCACAGGGTCAGGCCGGGATCCCGGAAGGCCCGGTTCAGGCCGGTTACAAATATGATAAAAAATCCCAGGTTGATGACCAGGAGGGGCAGCCCGAAAAAGAAGACGATCTGCACCAGGCTGAGCCCCCGGGAGAAGCCCATCAGGTAACCGGGGATCACCACCAGCACGAAAGCAAAGGCATATCCGCCGATGGCGATATAAAAGCGACGAAGAATGCTCCGCTGGTTCCGCTCCATTTCCCGGGGTAACGCAAAAAATTTTCTGACCACTGGAGACATAGAACAGCTCCTTGCCGGGCTGAGACATGACCGGGTGAGGCGATAAAAAATTGGGGACTTGCGTATTCTGACTGTTCTTATATCATATTTATCCAGATATGACAGGCGATAATCAAAACCAGCGCACGGGACCACCCATGACCAGCACGGCCGAGGCAGACCTCTCCCCCTCCCGCCGGGAAAAAATTTACCAGGCTGCGCGAAGCCTGTTTTTCCAGTATGGCTACCGCGGCACCTCCATGGCCATGATCGCCGAAAAAGCCGGCTACAGCAAAAAGGCCATTTATCTGGACTATCGCAACAAGGATGACCTTTTTTTGCACCTGGTCGCGGAGGGTACTGCCATTCTCCTGGAGCAGCTGCTGCAGATCCCCCATGCAGAACTGGCCGTGGACGAAGCCATTGCCGCTTTTTTCCGGGTCTACTATGATTTTGCCGACCAATATGAAGAGTATTTCAAGATGGCCTTTGCCGAAGCCACGCCGGCGGTGGCGGCCAATACCCCCATTGCGCTGCAGCAGCGGCTGGTAGATCTGAGCCGGGCCTGTCTGGATGAGGCGGTCAAGGTGGCCCGCCGGGCGATTGAGGCCGGAATCGTAATGCCCATGGACCCGCATGAGGCGGCCGGTGTTTTTCTGGCCGCCGCCACCGGCAATATCATGCTGGCCAAAGGCGCCGGCCGGATCCTATTCACCAGCGAAACCTTGGACCAGATCAGCGAAAAATCCATCCGGATTATTCTGCGGGGCATCCTGACCCGTCCGGACGAGGCAGCGAACCTGCTCTCGTCCAGCAGTTCCACCGCCGTTTCCCGACGCAGATAGCGGATATCCTTCAGGGCGTCAGCCCCAATCCCGGCAGAACCAGGCGGATGATGCGGTAATCGTCCTTGAGCTCCGCCACCCAGCCGTCCCAGGTAGGCAGAGAGGCGCAGACCCCGCTCAGGCGGCGATACCGAGCTTCTTCAGGGTTTTTTCGGTGGGAATGCCGTTATCGTCAAACCCTCGCAGTTTATAATAGCGGTTCAGCATTTTTACCAGGGGCACCTTCCGCTGCTCCGGATCCGACTTCCTGCCCTCCTGCAGCAGCCGCGCCGGCAGGGTGTCGTCGCGCCGGCTGATGCCTTCCCGGGTATTCATGTAGCGCTCCAGCACGTGGATCCGGGTGCCGGCCTTGAGAAATTCCCGGTTGGACATGGGCATACCGGTAACCGCGGACCAGAGTCTGGTATAGGTGCTGTAGTCAATCAGGGGAATGGCCACAAAGGGCAGGTTCTGCATCAACAGGGCCAAGACAAAGTCCAGGGTATACTTGGACATGGCCGGTTCCAGCAGATAGGCAAACATGGTAAACTGGCAGGTCTGCATGGAATTGATGCAGCAGGTCAGATCTTCAAAAAACTTGGTAAACTCCGCCTTGGCATAGGTCCGGCGGGGGTTGAGCAGCTTGAAATAGACTTCCTGGGCAATGAGGTAGGCGGACAGGTGACACGCCCCCCGGTTGGCCACGGCATAGGCCAGCCCCTGCCCCACCGATCCACGGGGATCATAGGCCGCCATTTCCAGGCCCTTGACCTGGATGGCAAACTCAGCGCCCCCGTATTTTTCGGAAAGCGCCCGTGATCCCAGGGCCATTTCCCGGCCGAAGCCCTGGCAGCGGCCAATATCATAGAGAGCCTGGGCGACACCTTCGGCCTGGCCGAATTTGAGGTCGCTTTCCACCAGGCCCTTTTCAGCCGCCTCCATGACCCAGGCGATGGTTCCGCCGGCGGAAATGGTATCCATGCCCATTTCCCCGCAGATCTTGTTGAATTCCGCCACCTGGTCGGCGTCAAAGATGCCGATATTCGAGCCCAGCAGCCCCACCGTTTCGAACTCCGGGACCTGCTGAACCGTGTCGTTGAAAACTCCTTTCTGCCCGCAGAGAATGGAGCAGGGTTTACAGGTGCTGGGGCTGACCTTGTGTTCCAGGCGGATCTTCTCGCCGGACAGGTTCACCGCCCGGTCGTCGTGACCGTCGGAAAAGTTATTGATCGGCAGGATATTGGCTTCGTTGCTGAGATTGACATTGGCCCGGGTCCCGTAATTGGTGTAGACCACCGAGGTCATTTCATTCTGCCGGATAAAGCGGGCGGCGGTTTTTTTGGCCTTGTTGAACTTGTCGGCATCCACTGGCTTGATCCGGTATTTGCCCCCCCGGGCCATGATCGCCTTAAGGTTCTTGGCGCCCAGCACGGCACCCATGCCGGCCCGTCCCAGAAAGCGGTCGTCCGAGGCTATATTGGCATACCGGACCAGGTTTTCTCCGGCCGGACCGATGGCCAGCACCCCGGTCTTCTTGCCGTCTGCCAGGGCCTGCTGGGTTTCGACCGTGTCTTTTCCCCACAATCCGGCGGCGTCATGAAAGGTAACCCCTTCGGGGGTTACTTCCAGGTATACCGGGGTTTCTGAACGTCCCTTGACCAGCAGTCCGTCCCAGCCGGCGGTTTTCAACTGCATACCAAAGGGACCCCCGCAGGACGAGGAGGTCATGATCCCGGTCTGGGGAGACTTGGTCACGGCGTCGAAGCGGCCGGTACAGGGTGCGCCGGTGCCCATCAGCACGCCGGGCATGAAGGCGATGATATTGTCTGCTCCCAGGGGATCCGTTCCCGGCGCCATCCGGTCGAAAAGGAGTTTCAGTCCCAGTCCCTTGGCACCCAGATACATCCTTCGCAATTCGGTCGGAACCGTATAGGTATCCACCTGCCGGGAGGTCAGATCCACTTCCAGTACCTTGTTGGACGGGCCGACCAGATCTTCTTTCATAATTCACCTCTTTTAATAAACCAACAGTATCAATACCTTCATCTCCCGCCCGGGTACACCCGGCGGTGTGAAAAACCGGACCGTCAAGGAAAAGACGTCCGGACTCTTACCAGCATCAATGGCCATTATTGCCCTTCAGCATGGAGAGGGCACCACCTTCGGTGATGATTGTCATGGCCATCTGGTGCATGTATTCCCGTTTTTCTTCCGGGTTTAACCCGGGGTAGTTCCGGAAAGTGAGGACCACCCCGCAAATCGAGGCAAAAAAAGCATTGGTAAACAGGGCGTGGCTGGAAAACCCCTTTTTGTTCAATTTCATATTGAACATATTAATAAAATACTCCTGCACCAGGTCAAACTTCTTGCGGGCCTCCGGATCCACGGAACTGCTGGTCAGAAAATAACACATCATCTGAAAGGTGGGTTCGTTATCCAGCAGATAGTCCACCACGGCCACGGCCAGCTCCTTGATGGTGATCTCTTCATTTTTCAGCAGCACCTCCAGGCGCTTTTCAATGGCGTTGAT
>CAYTQK010000262.1:0-4368 GCA_964439745.1 uncultured Desulfobacterales bacterium | reverse complement strand
CTGGCTGGTCTGCTGATCGTGCTGCTGATCCTGGTTTGCGCTCTTTTACTGCTGGTGTATTTTCTGCCGCGACGATCCCGTCGCACCCCGGATCCGGTCGGCCGCTGGTACCGGAAATTTTGCGGCCGGCTGGCCCGGATCGGGCTGGCCCGGGAACCGGCAGCGGGACCGCGGGACTTTGCCGCCCAGGTCGCCGCGCAGCGGCCCGACCTGGCCGCAACCGTGCACCGCATTACCGACCTGTACGTCCAGCTCCGCTATGCCCCGGAGTCCGACCCCGCGGCCCTGTCCCGGTTTAAAAAAGCGGTGCGGCGCTTCCGTCCAGCCCGGCAGAACCGCGCGGTATAAAACAACGGTGCCGGGAAATCATTTATCCGGATTCGCCGGACATGGTCTTGAACTTTTCCGGCGGCGCTCCGCAGACGGGGCACTTGTCGGGCAGCTTCTTGTCGGTCACATACCCGCAGACCTGGCAGATATGGTAGGTGGCCATCTTGTCCTTGATGGTATGGTAAATGGCCCGTTCATACAGCTTGGCGTGATAGCCTTCGGCGTCCCGGGCATAGGAGAACACCGTCACGGCCGCCTTTTCCCCTTCCTCCTCGGCATCCTTGATAAAATCCGGGTACTCGTTTTCACTGATGGATTTTTCCCGCTGAAAGGACTTTTCCAGGTTGGTGTCGGTGTCCTTGACGATGAGGTCTTTGGCCAGGTTCATGTGACTCATGGCATGCACCCGCTCGGCCTCGGCAATGGCCCGGAAAAGCAGGGCGATCTGGGGCGCCTCTTCCTCTTCCGCCCGCTCGGCATAGGCCAGCAGGCGGAAATGGGCCTTGGCTTCCCCGATAAAGGCGGTATACACGTTTTTCTTGGTTTTTTCTTTCATGGATCCTCCGGGTTAGACTTGATTCGTTTGGCACCTTTCCTGACTGCACTCCTCTTTGTTTACCCTGTTGACGCCAAAAAGTCAAACCGTCTCCGCCGTTCGGGTCGGGGCGGCCGGACCGCTGCCGGCAGCGAAAAAACCTTGCGTCGCCGGCAAAGGAGCTGTTATTCTGATAAAAATTACGAAATTCCCCTTGCTGCCCGAATGCGTTTATCGAATTTTTTCAAGGAGTCCTGCGCTCATGCACAAACTTGATGCCATATTTTCCCCGGAATCTGTAGCCGTTATCGGCGCCTCGTCCTCACCCGGCAAGGTCGGGCACGACATCTTTGCCAATGTCTTGCGCGGCGAATACCAGGGCACCCTTTACCCGGTCAATCTTAAGGCTCGCTCCATCCTGAGTGTGCGCTGCTACCCCTCCCTGCTGGATATACCCGACCCCATTGACCTGGCCATGGTCATCCTGCCGCCGCCAGCCGCCCTGCAAAGCGTGGACGAGTGCGTGCAGAAAGGCGTCAAGGGGATCGTCATTGTTTCGGCGGGATTCAAGGAGGTCGGCGGCGAAGGGGCAAAAATCGAAAAACAGATCGCCGACAAATGCCACGCCGCCGGTATCCCCCTGATCGGCCCCAACTGCCTGGGGGTCATCAACCCCAGCCCGCAGGTGCGACTGAATGCCAGTTTCTCCACGCGGATCCCCCATCCGGGCAATATCTCCTTTATCTCCCAGAGCGGCGCCCTGTGCACGGCGGTGCTGGATTTTGCCGCCGACCGGGGCTTCGGCTTTTCCAAGTTCGTCTCCATCGGCAACAAGGCCGACGTGGAGGAGCTGGACCTGCTGCAGTACTACCACAAGGATCCGGAAACCAGCGTCATCATGGTCTACATGGAAGAACTCCGCATGCGGCCGGACTTTATCGAAGAAGTCAAAAAAATCACCTCGGGCGACCGCCCCACCCCCATCCTGGTCATCAAGTCCGGGAAAACCGCGGCCGGCGCCCGGGCGGCAGCCTCCCACACCGGCTCCCTGGCCGGAACGGAAGCGGTCTACAACGCCGTTTTCAGCCAGGCCGGCATTATCCGGGTGGACAAGGTGGACGACCTGTTTGATTTTGCCGAGGCCTTTTCCGCCCGCCGCATGCCCACCGGCAACCGCGTGGCCATTATCACCAACGCCGGCGGTCCCGGCATTATCGCCACGGACATGACGGAAATTTCCGGTCTGCGGCTGGCCCGCTTTTCCGAAAAGACCGACGATGCCCTGCACCGGCACCTGCCGCCTACGGCCAATTTCAACAATCCCGTGGATGTCATCGGAGACGCCAGCCGCGACCGCTACGAAAAGGCCCTGGAGGCGGTTATCGCGGACGAAGGGGTGGACGGGGTGCTGATGATCCTGACTCCCCAGTCCATGACCGACGCCATCGGCACGGCCGAGGCCATCGTCAACACCTATCAGAAAACGAACAAGCCCATTATCTGCAGCTTCATGGGCGTGGTCGACGTTTCCGCCGGGGTCAAGCACCTCCAGGAGCATCATATTCCGGTCTACCGCTTTCCGGAAAACGCCGCCCGGGCCATGGGCAAACTCTATGAAGCCGTCTGCTGGCTGCAGCGCAGCATTCTGCCGCAGTATGACCTGACGTTCGACCGCGACCGGGCCCGGCGGATCATCACCGGCAGCCTGTCCCAAGGCAAGACCGTGCTGGGTGAATATGACGGGGTCGGACTTATGGAGTGCTACGGGTTTTCTCACTGTCCCATGCGGCTGGCCAAATCCGCGGCCGAAGCCGGGGAGGCCGCCGGGGAGCTGGGATATCCGGTGGTCCTGAAAATTTTTTCCCAGCAGATTCTGCACAAATCCGACGCCGGGGGGGTCAGGCTGAACCTGAAGACCCGGGCGGACGTGGAAAAGGCGGCCGCGGAGATTCTGAAAAACGCGGCCGCCTACAACCCCGCAGCGGTGATTGACGGCCTGGTGGTGCAGAAAATGGCTTCGTCCGGGGAAGAGGTGATCCTGGGCGTGAACTACCATCCGGGGTTCGGCCACCTGATCATGTTCGGCCTCGGCGGCATTTACGTGGAACTGTTCAAAAACGTGGTCTTTCGCCTGGCCCCCATCGGCCGCAATACGGCCCGCCGGATGATCCGCAGCATCAAGGGATATGAGATGCTGGCCGGATTCCGCGGCAAACCCGAGGCCGACATCGAGCAGATCGAAAAACTACTGGTGGGCTTGTCCAACCTGGTGGTCGACAATCCGGAAATCAAGGAACTTGATATCAATCCGCTGTTTGTGCACCAGCAAGGCCAGGGCGCCACCATGGCCGACCTCATCGTCACCTTGGAGCCGGAATCATCGTAAAGGCAGCGCCCAATCAGACCATGGTTATCACAAGACTACGATTTGGGGCCTTTTTCGAAAAGATGTTTGACAAAGGAATCGGGCTGGGATATATTAAATAATGATTTCGAAAATTTACCAATCAAATTTTGGCATGCTGGGGAGGTAAAAACATGAAAAAATGGATGCGCCATTCCACCGTACTGATCGTGACAATCACCCTGCTGGTCGCGCCCATGGCCGCAATAGCCGCGGAAGAAGTCGGCGAATCGAACGTGGGAGCCGGCGCCATTGCCGGTGATATCGTACTGGCCCGCCCCCTGGGCATAGCAGCCACCGCCCTGGGAACGAGCCTGTTCTTCGCCTCGCTGCCTTTTTCCGCGCTGGGCGGCAACACGGGAGCGGCCGCCAAAGCGCTGGTAGCCGACCCGGTCAAGTTCACTTTTTTCCGCCCTCTCGGGCGGTTCTAACCGCCCGCCCCGGCTGGTAACCACCCGGGGGCGGGCACCGAAGTCTTTTCCCCGCGCGGACTTTGGTCGGCCGCGGGTTGGCCTGACCGGGTCGAACCGATCCCGGCCGGCCTATGCCTCGCTGACCGTTACCTGTTCCATGATATCGCCCTGCCGGATGGCATCCACCACTTCCTGGCTGTCGATGACCTTGCCGAAGACGGTGTGATTTCCGTCCAGGTGGGGCTGGGGGGAATGGGTGATGAAAACTGGCTGCCGTTGGTATTCGGACCGGCATTGGCCATGGAAATGACCCCGGTCTCATGTTTCAGGGGATTGCCCTGGAGTTCATCTTGAAAACGGTAGCCCGGCCCGCCGCTGCCGGTGCCGGTGGGGTCCCCGCCCTGGATGACAAAATCCGGGATGACCCGGTGAAAAGCGACCCCGTCGTAAAAACCCTGGCGGACCAGAAAGACAAAGTTGTTAACGGTTTGGGGGGCATGTTCGGGATACAGATCCAGGACAATATCTCCCTTGCTGGTGGTCATGGTGACCCGGTAGGTTTGGCCGGTATCAATCTGCATTTCCGGCGGACGATCCCATTGCGGTTTGTTCATGCTGGTTCCTCCATAAAATTGTAAAAATCCCGGGTGGGTCAAACCCGGCCGGCCCGGGCGGCCGCCACCCGG
>CAYTQK010000261.1:0-4407 GCA_964439745.1 uncultured Desulfobacterales bacterium | reverse complement strand
CAAATATGGAATTTTCACCATTTCGATGTCGAAAAATTTCATCCTGCGGGCGAGTCACCTTGAGCGCAACTGCTGTGTTGCAAGCCGCTCGCGGTAGATTCACTACAGCTTCACGTCCTGCGCTTGCAGATGCACCCAAATCGGCTCCTGAAATATCCGGGGTAAGGCTTGAAAAAGCGAGAATCACTTCTGTTGAAGGCGGTTCAGACCGCAGACCACGGAGGACGACTGATAAAATTCCGTGGTTCGCTCGACATGCTTTACTTCGCCCAGACCCTGCTGCAATGTTTTGGCAAGATGCTGGCAGCTGTTGCCTCTCACCCCTTTGATGGTCGATGTGATCCGGCCCAGCCGATTGATGACAAACTCAATTTCCTGATAGCTCATTTTCTTACCCCCATGCCCTGGCCACCACCCGGATGGAACCGTTTTCTTCGGTGGTAATGGTATCAATGGAATAGGCCATTTCTTCCACCTTCTTTTTCACGGCTGCCAGGCCGGTCTGCTGGCGCAATTGATTCACGAAATTTCCGTTTTTCATTACTTTCCAGTCGCTGTCGCCGACCAATTCCAGTTCGGATCGGGAATTTCGGGCAATGCCGACCCACCTGCCCTGGATTTTGGCCTTGGCCAGCACCATTCTTCCCCGCACCTGGGTGCCGCTCTGCAAGCGGGCTTCAATGCCCATGGCTTCCAGGGCTTCCATCATCAAATTAATGTCTTTCACGCCTTTAATGGCCGTGCGAACCGTCATTGACATGAGTTTCTCCTCCTTTTTTGTTTGGAATTATTTCAGCCGCAATAAATGCGCTCCCCCTCGGGTACCCGGACCGGAAAGACATGCTTGCCGATGGCGTTCCAGATTTCCATCACCAGCGGGGTGGCCGCCGGATCAATCCAGGGAATTTCCACGGTGCCGTCCGTGTGAATGATGACATCCTGCAGAATTTCCCGCAGGCCTTCCCGCTCTTTGAGGATGGTGGCCGCGGCCGGACGGTGGTCTGATGCTGGCCTTGTGTTTTCAATGGTATCCATGATTATGAGCCCTCCTTGTAAATAATGAATGATAAAACCGTTATTGCTGGTGAAGCGCCCGCACCGGCGGCTTCCTGCGCTGCTGCCATTGTTCCCGCCGGCCTTCGATGTCATCCTGTGCCGCCGGACGGGCCCGGCCGGCCGCCCATTGCCGCAGGGCCGTGATCTCTTCGGCCATGGTCCGGGACAACGGCACCTGCTCCTCCAGGCCGCGCAGCACATCGCCGGTGGTCAGCCCCCGATCCTCGGCAAAAGCGTCGTAAAGTCCGCTGATAATGGCCTGCTCGATTTCCGCGCCGGAATATCCCTGACAAAATTCGGCCAGCAGCCGGACATCATAGTCCTCCGGAGACAAGCCTCTTTTGCGCAGATGGATGGTCAGAATTTCCTGACGATCTCCCAGGCCGGGCAAATCCACGAAAAAAATTTCATCCCAGCGGCCCTTGCGCAGCAGTTCCGGCGGCAGAGTGTCCAGGGCGTTGGCCGTGGCCATGAGGAACACCGGCGCTGTTTTTTCCTGCATCCAGGTGGCCATGGTGGCAAACACCCGGGCGGCCGTGCCGGCGTCCGAGTCAGAGGAACTGCCCAGGCCGGCCATGGCTTTGTCCAGCTCATCGATCCAGAGAACGCAGGGCGACATGGCCTCCGCGGAGGCCAGGGCCTGGCGGACCCGTTCTTCCGAGGCGCCCACCTGGCCGCTGAAAAGGCGGCCCGTGTCCAGCCGCAGCAGGGGAAGAGACCAGATCGCTGTCAGGGCCCGGGCGGTCAGGCTTTTGCCGGAGCCGGGCACGCCCAGCAGCAGGATTCCCTTGGGCGGGGGCAGGCCGGCCTTCCGGGCCTTTTGAGAAAACCCCCGCCTTCGCTTGTAAAACCAGGCCTTGATGGCCGCCAGTCCGCCCACGTCGGAGGGATGGCGGCTGTCGATCACTTCCAGCAGGCCGGACTGCTGGAGCAGCTGCTTTTTTTCGTCCAGCATGGCGCTGCTCAACTGCCGCGGCTTGGTATCCCCCCTGGCCAGCGCGCCGAACAGACACTGTTCAAACTGGTGCAAGGTCAGGCCGCGACCGGCTTCGATGATAACCTCTTTTTGCGCGGCATCGTTCAGATTGAGTCCCGCCGCCTGGCAGGCTTCCCGGCAGGGGGAGGACAAAAGATGCCGCTCCAGGTCATCAGAGGACGGCGGCGCATAAGCGATCAAGCGGATATCCTGGGCCAGTTCCGGCATCTGCACGGTAACCGGTGATATAATCAAAATCGCGCTGTTTTTTTCTTTTAAGGGTTGGATCAAATCCCGCAGGTGGCGGCGCACGATCCCGTCCCGCAGCCATTCATGAAAATCCAGCAGCACAAAAATCGCGCCAAAGGCCGGCACATGCAGATCCTGGAGATAGCCCAGCATGGCGATGGGATCCCGCAGAGAAGGCGTCGGCGATTCGTGAGTGAAGACCGCGGAACCATACTCCGGGGGAAGTGCCACCCACAGCCCCTTGGTGGCCGTGTACATCCATAATCGCTGACCGGTTTTCAGGCTGATTTTTTCAACATCAGCAATAACCCGGGCCTCATCCGGGCTGGTCACATAAATCAGAGAGGCGTGGGCCGCCAGGGCCGATTGGATGGGATTCATGCGCTCACCTGTTGTCCTGGTTGTGAATAATTCCTGCGCTGACGGCACTCTTTGTTCGAGACCATCGAACAAGATCCCCAAAAAAATTTTCCCTTACAAGGAGTGATGGCGATGCCAGCCCATGGCGGTCCCGGTATGATTGACCACCAAACCCAGTTCCTGCAGCCGGATAATCATGGCCTGGCCGGAGACATTGTCAAACCCGCCGGTTTCTTTAACCGCCCCGGCCAGCAGCGGCCAATTGTCCACGCAAGGATCAAACCACTGGGGGCTGGAAACAAAATCTTCCTGCACGTTAACGATGTCAATGGCTTCCGGCGCGAATGTCCGCCGAAAGGCGGACCGGACATGTTTTTCCGGCATCAGCAGACAGCCGGCGAAATAGTCAGCCTGCCATTCAATGGGTTTTTTGGCGTCCTGGGAACGGCACAGGATTGTTTGATCAATCGCTGCCGGCCCATCTCCGGCACGCGTCAATTTGCCGACATAAGCGCGGTGCAATTGCCAGTGCCCCGCCTCATGAGCCATGGTAAAGGCCGCCCGGCCTTCCTTCCCTTCGCCCAAGAGATTCTGATTGATCAGGATCAGCTTCTTGGGCACATAGGTGGCGCCCAGCACGCCGGCCATGCCCTCTTGACTGTCAAAATCCACATATCCGCAGCGCAGCCCCAGAAAATTTTCGATGATTTCTTCCACCGGTACCGGCGGGGCCACCGGCCGGCCGATCATCTCTTCATAGCCGGCCAGCAGGGCATCGGCGGCCGCGGCCAGCTCGGTTTTGGCTAAAAAAGGCACCCGCATCAATCGTTGTCCTTTTTCTTTTTGGGCAGGGCGATATCCACCAGTTGATTATGCCGTTCCCAGTCTTCCTCATCCCAGCCGTTTTCCACGGTCTTGCGCAGAAAATCCGCGGCCGCTTCATTGGCCAGAATATGCTCAAACTCCTTGCCGGCCAGCAGGATCAGCTCGTTTTCGGCGGCCTTGTCCAGAACCAGCGCCCGGCTGATGCCCTTGATAATAGACACGTCCGGCGGCGGATGCTTGCCGCTCAAAATGCCGGACAGATAGCTCTTGGAAATGATCCCCGTCTTGACCAGGTCGGCCTGGGTCATGTCCGCTTTTTCCATGAGCTCTTTGAGCCGTTTGACAAAAGGTGTAGGAGTGCTTTCCGTCATAATGTTCGATTCTATCGAACCAGCTACCCCTGTCAAGAATTTTTTGAATTTTTATGCCGTCCGTACTTCCGGAAAACGCCATTACCATTCCCCACTATTTATTTCAGCTGGTTTACAGCTGGTTTCGTATTTTTTCCGCGGCCGCATCCAAATCGGAGCGAGTCGGTTTGTGCGCGGCAAAACGAAGCTGGAAACCATCGTTTTTAAACCGGGGAAACACATGCAGGTGCACATGAAAAATCTCCTGGCCGGCCGCCGCCCCGTCCGCCAGGAAAAAGTTGATCCCTTCGCACTGAAGATCCGACGAGTGGATGGCCGCGGCCAACCGCTGGGCTGTTCGAAAGAGTCCCGCGCCTGTCTCCAATGGAAGTTCAGCAAGACTGCTGGCGTGAAGATTCGGCGCCACCAGCACATGGCCGATATTGACCGGATGAATATCCATAAACGCGGTCACCGGGTCGTCTTGATAAACAACACTGGCCTCTTTTTTTCCATGGATTATATCGCAAAAAAGACAGTTCATCTTGTTCGCTCCCGGCTGGATTTATTGAGTTCTTATATCCGCCACAT
>CAYTQK010000260.1:0-4438 GCA_964439745.1 uncultured Desulfobacterales bacterium | reverse complement strand
CGGATACCGATGGTGTGGAGAACATTCCCCCTGCCATTGCCATTGAACAGAAGACCATCGACCGCCAGGGACGGCCCGCCGCGATTGCCACCCGCGGCCGCCACGATATTGCCGCCATTCCCCGCATCAACGTTGTCTGCGAGGCGATGATGTGGCTGGTGCTGGCCGACCATTATCTCCGCCAGAAAACCCTGGTGTAACGGCTTTGTAAAAATCACCTCGCCCGAAACCACGCTATTTTGAGGAGTTCTTACCGGATAATGATGACAACACAGATAACGATCGGAATCGCCGGCGGGACCGGGGGAATGGGCCGCTGGTTTGAAAAATACTTTACCGCGGCCGGCCACCGGGTGCTGATCGCCGGCCGCCATACGGAACTGGATTATCTCGACCTGGCGGCCCAATCCCGGGTGGTGGTCTTGAGTACCCCGGTGCGGGCTGCCCTGGAAATCGCCGAACAGATCGGGCCGGCCATGGAGCCGGCGCAGCTGCTGATGGATTTTTGTTCCCAGAAAAAGGACATTGTCGAGAAAATGGCCGCCGTGACCGCGGCCGATGTCATCGGCACCCACCCCATGTTCGCCCCCAACACGCCCTTTCTTTCGGGCCAGAATATCATTCTCTGCCCGGCCCGGGATGAACACGGCTGGGAAGGGTGGCTGCGGGATATGTTTTGCCGGGACGGGGCGGTGGTGACCCGCATGGATCCGGCCGAGCATGACAAGAAGATGGCCGTGGCCCAGAGCCTGATGCATTTTCTGACCCTGACCTTTGCCCGGACACTGCAGAAGCTGGACATTACCCCGGAGGAAGCCTTTACCTTTGCCACCCCCATTTTCCGTTTCAATATCGACCTGGTCGGCCGGATGTTCGCCCAGGATATCGATTTATACGCCGACCTGGTCGCCAACAATCCCCACACCGAAGAGATCCTGGATGTCTTTGCCGCGGCCGGCCACGAGTGCCACCAGGCCTTTTTCGGCGAGCCCGGGCCGGACCCCAGGCCTTTTCTGAATGATATCCTGGGCCATTTTGGCCGGGATTTCTGCGAGCAGGCCCTGCAGGAGACCTCCCGGGCCCTGCGGACCATGTATGAACCTGTCGGGGAAAAAGAATAAAAGGAAGGCGACGACAAATTACTTGAGCTGGCGTTTGTCCCGGCGCGAGGAGAAATCGGTCAGCGGCCGCAGGGCGGGCTTGTTGACTTTTTGCTTGGACTCTTTTTCGTCCTTGATTTTCAGGCCTTCCATGAGGATATTCATCAGCGGCTGCTTGATTACTTTTTTGCGCTTGCGGCAGATGCCTTCCACCGAAATCTGGATCTTGTCCCAGGTCAGCAGCTCATAGGCCGCTTTGAGTCCTTCCAGCTCATCGGTGGCGGCGTTGATCATTTCCCCCTCCCGGAAATAGAGGCTGCCGGACTTGTCACCGGAGCTAACCTTGATGGTACAGGTCTTCTTTTCCATGTCGATCAACTGGAGGAAGGAGGCCAGGCTGATGCCGGTGATCTGGCCGTCGGCGCCGGCATTGAGCTGCTCGTAGATGGCATCGGTGAGCACATCCATGTTGAGGGGTTTTTCAAAATATTTGAAGGCGCCCAGGGAGAGCACCTTCTGCTTGGTTTCCTCGGAGCCGAAGGCGGTCATGATGAAGACAGGGGTGCCGGGATAATTCTTGTCGATGTATTCCAGCAGCTGCAGCCCGTTCATGATGGGCATTTCCATGTCACTGATGATCAGGTCGATTTTCTGCTCGGTCATCATGTAGGCCGCTTCTTCACCGTTCTGGGCGGTGAGAATCTCGAAGTCTTCGGCATACGGCTTCATTACCCGTGACAGCAGGCCCCGGGAGACCGAGTCGTCATCCACGATTAGAACTTTTTTCACCTGGCGTATCAATCCTTAGTTATGGCAGGACCGCACAAAATCATCGGCCGAGGTGGCGACGCGGGGTTTCCGCCGGATCCGGCCGGCGTCTTTATTCGCCGTTACCCAAAGGCTGATCATGCCTGCGGATCAAGAAGATTCCCCCGCCGTCCCTTCCGGTTTGACCGGCGCAATTGCCCGATTTTATCATTGTGTCGGCCCGGTTCGCATACGGGTCCTTCCTGTATAACCAATTCCAATCGGGGTGTCAAGGGACAACCTGTTATAAATAAACGTTTTTATGGAGCAAAAATAACCGGCGCCGGATCGGCCGCGCCAGCAGCAGAAGAAGGGCCGGGGCACAACCGGTCCCCAGTCTCGCCGGAACAGTACTGCCGGTTGACTTTTGGCCCAGGTCCGGTATATTCGAAAAAGATCAAATGTTTTCCGGGGCCGGCCGGGGGAAGCCTTGCGGCCGGGTGAATATGCCGGCCAGGCAGAAACGGACAAGGGGAAGCAATGGCGACGGTAATCGGTATTATCAATCAGGAACCGGGGACTGGCAAGACTGCCCTGGCGGTAAATACGGCGGCCGCCCTGGCTTTGTGCGAAAAAAAGACATTGCTGGTGGACAGTGATCCCGCGGGCACGGCCACCGGCCGCATGATCGGCGGAGAATATCCGCCGGCCCGGGGGCTGGACCGCATTTTTCTCGACCGGCGGCTTTCCGTGGAGTTGTTTTACCGCCCGGTACATGAGACGCTGGTTGATTATCTTGAGATCATTCCCGCCGGCCCGGATTTGTCCGGGGTGGAAACAGTGTTGTCCGACACACCGGACCGGGAAGAAATCCTGCGTGATGTGCTGCAGACCATGCCCGGAGAGGTGGAACTGGTTGTTATCGACGCGCCTTCTTCCCTGGATTTTCACACCACGGCCGTGATTACGGCGGCGGATCTGCTGGTCATTCCCGTGGCCTGTCGGGCCGCATCCATTGCCCCACTGCATCGCCTGCTGGCGGAGGTGCAGCGAATCCGCCGGCAAAACAACCCCGGTTTGAAAATCGCGGGAGTGGTGTTTACCCATTGCCCGGACAAAGAGGCTGCGGCCGCGACCATTCCGGCGGATGTCCTGGCGGGGCTGCGGCCGGTGCTGATGGATGTCACCATTGCCGGGGAGGGGGCGGACAGTGGCGGGCAAGATGCGCCGGTGATCGTGCGGGACGTGCTGTCGGCCGCGGCCGAACCGTATCTGGATCTGGCCGCGCTGCTGATTGAAAAAAGCAATACAGGCCAAACCAAAGGGGGGCAGGCGAGATGAAGATAACCAATGCCGATGTCATCAAAAACGGCGAGCAGGGCTTGATCAAACAAATTACCCGGGACCTGGACTGGCAGCAGGTCGCCTCAATCCTGGCCGAAAAATACAATCTCCAGCTGAAAGACGGGCAGGCCGCCTATCGTTCGGGCGACATCGTGGTGCACAACAACCAGGTGGCCTATCAGCTGGAATTCGACGTGACGGTGACCCTCTCGCTGATGTTCGACCGCCAGGGGGAATGCTTTGATGTCATTACCCGTCCGGCGGATCAGGCGTCAGAAGAAGTCCGTCATGAGGACGAGCCGGCCGGGACCGGCACCGCGGCGGCGGGCGATACGGAATCGCCGGAAGAAGAGGCGGTCGATACCCCTCCGTCCGGCGAGGATCGGGCCGACCTGGCCGCCGACATCGCCAGCATGATTTCC
This sequence comes from uncultured Desulfobacterales bacterium, assembly GCA_964439745.1. Lineage (GTDB taxonomy): Bacteria > Desulfobacterota > Desulfobacteria > Desulfobacterales > Desulfosudaceae > CAYTQK01. The sequence goes on along the minus strand of CAYTQK010000260.1, from coordinate 825 downwards.
GATATCAATACCGATTGAGTGCTTCAAAGGGGAGACGAGGGCGCCGGTGGAGCCATCCCGGCGCCTGCCCCGGGCATACCAGATAAGGAGACGGCTACAGGCATGAACCAGCAGTTCGAAAAAGATATTCTCTGCATCGGCGCCGGGTACGTGGGCGGCCCCACCATGGCGGTTATTGCCTTGAAATGCCCGCAGTACCGGGTAACGGTGGTGGATATTGACGCCGACCGCATCGCCGCCTGGAACTCCGACAGCCTGCCCATTTTTGAACCCGGCCTGTCTGAAATCGTGCAGCAGGTGCGGGGAAAGAACCTCTTTTTTTCCACCGAAATCGAGGCCGGGATTGCCGCGGCCGATATCATTTTTGTCAGCGTCAATACCCCGACCAAGGCCTCCGGGGTGGGCGCCGGCATGGCCGCTGATCTCTGCTACTGGGAAAATACCGCCCGCCAGATCCGGCAGTGCGCCGAGTCGCCCAAGATCGTGGTGGAGAAAAGCACGGTGCCGGTCAAGACGGCCGAAGCCATGGAACGGATCCTTTCGGTCAACAGCGGGCATGTCCATTTCGAGGTCCTGTCCAACCCCGAGTTTCTGGCGGAAGGCACCGCCATCCGGGACCTGCAGTCGCCGGACCGCGTGCTGATCGGAGCCCAGGAGACGGACAGCGGCCGCCGGGCCCGGGATGAACTGGTAGCGCTCTATGACAACTGGGTGCCGGCCGAGCGGATTATCACCACCAATATCTGGAGCAGCGAGCTGGCCAAGCTGGCCTCCAACGCTTTTCTGGCCCAGCGGGTTTCTTCCATCAATACCATCGCCAATATC
>CAYTQK010000259.1:0-4448 GCA_964439745.1 uncultured Desulfobacterales bacterium | reverse complement strand
GCGAACAGTCCCCGAGGTTCGGCCGCGTCAAGTTCGGCGGCCAGCTTTTCATGGAGGCAGAAGGTCAGGTCCGCGTCTTCGGCGGCATAGGGCACGGCCGCCTCCACGGTCACCGCGGCAAAGCTCCTGGCCTTTTTGCCGTTGCCGGTGACCTCTTTGTAGGAGATCATGCGGTGATCGAAAAAATCCAGGGCCAGCTGGTCCAGGCCGTATCCCCGGCGGGAGGGGTTGAGCAGGTAGGCGGCCACCATGGTGTCGAAGACCGGGCCGCCGATGTCGGCCCCGTGCCGGGCCAGGATGGCCCAGTCATACTTGAGATTCTGGCCGATCTTGAGAATCTTTTCATCGGCCAGCACCGGCTGCAGGCGCTCCAGGACCGCGGCCGCGTCCAGCTGAACCGGCGCCCCGTCGTAGTCATGGCCGACCGGAATATAAACAGCCTCGTCGGCCTGCCGGGAAATCGAGATGCCCACCAGGTTCGCGGTCATGGGATCGGTGCCGGTGGTCTCGGTGTCCAGGGCGAAACATTCCGCCTGCGACAGTTCCCGCACCAGGGCGTCCAGGTCGGCCGCCTCGAAAAGGGGACGGTAGTTTTTGCCGGACAAGTCGCTCTGGCGGGGAAAGGCCTTCTGCAGGGCGGAAAACTCCAGCTCGCCGAACAGTTCGGACAGGGCGTTGTTGTCCGGCTCGGCCACCATGAAATCCGTGGCCGCGGAATCCAGGGGCACGTCGCAGTCGATGGTCACCAGCTGCCGGCTGAGATAGGCCTGGTCCTGGTGATTGACCAGGTTCTCCTTCTGCTTTTTTTTGGTGATGGTGTCCACCTGCCGGTAGATCTCGTCCAGGGAGCCGAACTCCCGGATCAGGGTGCGGGCGGTTTTTTCCCCGATGCCGGGCACGCCGGGCACGTTGTCGGAGCTGTCCCCGGCCAGGGCCATGGCGTCGATGACCTGCTCCGGGGCGATGCCAAACTTCTCCCGCACGGCCGCCGGATCAATGACCACCTCCTTCATGGGATCCCAGATGGTGATGTGATCGGTCACCAGCTGGGCAAAATCCTTGTCCCCGGAGACAATGACCACTTCCAGGCCCTCGCCCACCGCCTTCTGGGCCAGGGTACCGATGAGATCGTCGGCCTCGTAGCCCTCCATCTCCAGCATGGGAATGCGGAAGCCCTCCACGATGCGCTTGATATAGGGAATCTGCACGGCCATGTCCTCGGGCATGGCCGCCCGGTTGGCCTTGTAGTCCTGGTAGATCTCGTGCCGGAACGTCGGGCCCCGGGCGTCGAACAGCACCACCGCGTACTGGGCCTGCCGCTCCGCCATGAACTTCATCAGCATGCGGGTAAAGCTGTAGGCGGCGTTGGTGGGCAGCCCGCGCGAATTGGACAGGCTGCGCACGGCATGGTAACCGCGATGGATATAGGCGGTGCCGTCGATGAGGTAGACAGTCTTGCCGTCGGATTTCTCACTGGCTCCGGCCGTTGGTTCTTTGTCCGGCATGGTTCTGGCTCCCGGGTTATGATGGCATGAAGAGCTGCCTGGCAGCGGCCTGAAAGACGCGTCAATAACTCAATATATATCACGGCCGCTGCCCGGTGACAAGTTGCCCCTCGCTTGACCCGCCTTCTTCGGCCGCGCTTGGAGCGACCGGCCACATTCGCAAAAATCATTGCTATTTATATACAATTCCTGTAACATGTTTAATAATCTGGAAGTTTCCCGGCAGGGAGGAGCCCTGCCTGCCGCCCCCTCCTGCCGGAAGCATCCCGGTAGCTTCCACAACCCCCAAAAGACGGCTGGGCTCGCCCTCCCTTCTTCACCAAACCTGGGATATACATCTAATCCCCCATGACATACAGCCTGAACCGACAAGACGAACCGTTCTACCGGCAGAGCCGGCTCTTTCTGAGCCTGGTCTTCCTGGGCTGGCTGGCCCATTTTAACCAGGTACCGATCTCCCACGCTCCCATTCTGCTGGACAGCCGCTGGGCCTTTGGTTTCATGGGATTTGCCCTGCTGTCCCGCTGGTGGACGGCCCTGCTGCTGGCCATCATCCTGTCTCTGCCTTTCGGCCCCCGGCTTCCCCTGTCGGCCGCCTTTTTCGGCCACCTGCTCTTCGCCCTTCCCAGCCTGCTGGTCATCCGCCTCCTGGCCGGGCGGATGCTGCGGCGGTGGGGACCAGGCTGGCTTTATCTGCTGGGCTGGTTTGTCCTGGTTCTTTTCTGCTACCAGGTCTTTGTCGTTCCGACGGTGGGCCTTACCACCGCCCTGCTGGCGGCCCTTCCCCCCGGCAAGGAGATACTGCGTACCTGGCAAACCCAGTCCTTTTTCATGGAATCCGTGCTGGTGGGGGTGTTTTCCGGGGTAGCCATGGTGGCCTATCTCGGCCATCAGCGGCTCCGCCAGCACCAGCAACGGCTGGACCATTTTTACCGGGTACTGCGGGGGATGCGCCAGGTCAACCAGAGTGTCGTGGCGGGTGCTTCTCCCCGGCAACTGCTCGAAAAGGCCTGCGCGCGCCTGGCCGGCACCCAGGGATATGCAAAGGCCTGGGGCGTTTTGTTCGACGAAGCGGGCACCACGGTCCAGGCCGTCAGCGCCCGTGGTTTTGACGACCCGGTCGACCTGCTGCGAAGCTCCGTGGAAGGCGGCCGCTTTCCCCTGTGCCTGCGCCGGGCGCGGCAGCGAACGGGTATGGTGGTGATCACCGACCCGACCAGGGAGTGCCTGGACTGCCCCTTGAAGGCCCAGTATCCCGGGCAGGGTAGCCTGAGCAGTTGCCTGGCCGTGGGTGACCGGACCTACGGTTTTCTGAGCGTGTCCGTGCCGGCCGACCTGGCCCGGGACACCGAAGAACAGGAGCTGTTCGCCGAGGTGGCCGCTGACCTGGCCTCCGCCCTGCGGAAACTGGAAACAGAATCACGTCTGCGGGAAAGCGAAGAGATGTTCCGGCTGACCTTTGACGCCAGTCCGGACGCCGTCAATATCAATCGCCTGGACGACGGCTTGTACGTTGACATCAACGAGGGGTTTACCCGCCTGACCGGATTTACCCGGGAAGACGTCATCGGCCGGACCTCCCTGGACATTAATATCTGGCACGATCCGGCCGACCGCGAGGAACTGGTCCGGGGATTGCGGCAGAACGGTTTCTACGACAACCTGGAAGCCCGCTTCCGCCGCAAAGACGGCAGCCTCACCACCGCCCTGATGTCCGGCCGGATCATCTCCATCGGCAACATTCCGCACATCATCTCCATTACCCGGGATATTTCCGAGCGCAAGCGGTTCGAGAAAAATCTCCGCCTGTCCGAAGAAAAATTCCGGGCCCTGTACGAACATGCCCCCATACCCTACCAGGCCCTGGACGAAGAGGGCCGCTTTCTGGACGTCAATCCCGCCTGGCTGCAGAACCTGGGATACCAGCGGGAGGAGGTCATCGGCCACCGGTTTGACGAATTTCTGATGCCCGACCCCCGGAACAATTTCGAGGAAAATTTATCAAAATTTAAGGAACAGGGCCAACTAAAAGGCCACCAATATTTCATGCGCCACAAAAAAGGTCAGGCGGTGGTGGTGGAATTCAATGGTCGGATCGGCTATAACCCTGACGGCAGTTTTAAACAGACCTATTGCGTCTTTCAGGATATCACCGCCCGCAAGGCGGCCGAAGCTGATCGCGAGCGGCTGCTGGCCGCCATTGAGCAGGCCGGCGACATGATAGTGGTGACCGACCCGGACGGCGTTATCGAATATGTCAACCCGGCCTTTGAACGGGTGACCGGTTATGGCCGCGATGAGGCCATCGGCCGCAACCCCCGGCTGCTGAAAAGCGGCCGCCAGGCCCCCAAATTTTACCGGCAGCTATGGGAAACCATTACCAGCGGCGGCGTGTTTGAAGGACGCATGGTCAACCAGCGCAAAGACGGCACCCTGTACACGGAAGAAGCCACCATCTCCCCGGTTTTTGACGAGACCGGGCTTATCATCAACTTTGTGGCGGTTAAACACGACATCACCGAACACCTGCGCTTGTCGGACCAGCTGCGGCAGGCCCAGAAAATGGAATCCGTGGGCCGGCTGGCCGGCGGCGTGGCCCACGATTTCAACAATATGCTCAGCGTCATCCTGGGGTACACCGAACTGGCCCTGGCCCGGGTAGCGCCCGGTGACCCGCTTCACGCCAACCTGACCGAAATATACAAGGCCGCCCGCCGCTCCAGTGAAATTACCCGGCAACTGCTGGCCTTTGCCCGCAAGCAGACCATCCGTCCCCGGGTGCTGGACCTGAACCAGACCGTGGACGGCATGCTCAACATGCTGCGGCGCCTGATCGGCGAGGACATTCAGCTGAACTGGCATCCCGCTGCGGAACTGGAACCGGTTAAGATTGATCCCTCCCAGGTGTAGCAGATCCTGGCCAATCTCTGCGTCAACGCCCGG
>CAYTQK010000258.1:0-4459 GCA_964439745.1 uncultured Desulfobacterales bacterium | reverse complement strand
AACCGGAGTTCCAGACCGGGTACCAGGCGCGGCCTTTGCCCTCGCCGACCGAACGGGGCTGGTAGATATTGACCGCGCCGCCGCAGGCAACCATCATGGTCTTGGCCTTGATGATATAAACCTTGTTTTCCCGCACGGAAAAACCGACGGCACCGGCGATACGGCCGGGATCGTTGGCGTCGTTCAGCAGTTCCACGATGAAGACCCGCTCCAGGATGTTGTCTTCGCCCAGGGCCAGCTTGGCGGCTTCGGCGACGATTCTCTTGTAGGATTCACCGTTGATCATGATCTGCCATTTTCCGGTCCGGACCGGCTGGGCACCGGATTTCAGGGTTCCCAGCTTGAGACCCTTCTTGCCGTCCATGTTCTTGCCGTCTTCGGTCTTCTTCCAGACCGGCAGGCCCCATTCTTCGAACAGATGCACGGAGTCGTCCACGTGGCAGCCCAGGTCGAAGATCAGGTCTTCACGGACGATGCCCATGAGGTCGTTTCTGACCATGCGGACATAGTCGTCAGGGGTGTTGTCGCCCAGGTAGGTGTTGATGGCGGACAGACCCTGCGCAACGGCGCCGCTTCTTTCCATGGCCGCCTTGTCGCACAGCAGAATCTTCTTGTCGGCCGCCCACTTTTTGATCTCAAACGCAGTGCCGCTGGCAGCCATGCCGCCGCCGACGATGAGAATGTCAACTTCGCGCTCGTCAACTTCAGGATCTCTTACAGCTTTCAGTTCACCTTTCGGTTTATTCGGTAATGCCATACGTTAGTCCTCCTAAATTATGTAAACTTGTCGTTCTCGGTTCAATGCAGCGAATCAGGGTTACACGGTCGCCTGCGGTTTGGGCATGGTATAGCCGTCCGCTTCTTCGGTGGACAGCAGCGGTGAATCCAGATCCTTGCCCTGCAGATCGGCATAGGCGTTGGCCGTACCTTCATCAGTGGTCCGGATGGGGAACTTGAAGCGTTTGACGTTGCCGTTCCGGAACTTACAGGTCCACATAACGTCTTCGGTACCCAGCATCGGCATAATGCTGCTTCCCAGGGGGACAAAGTCGGCATAGCCGCGGACTTCAATGGCCTGGGTCGGACAGATTTTCACGCAGGAAAAACATTCCCAGCACTGATCCGGCTCCTGGTTGTAGGCTTTCATCGCGGTTTCATCAAGGACCATCAGGTCATTGGGGCAGATGTACATACAAGCAGTTACGTCTCCGCCCTTACATCCGTCACATTTCTCAGCAATTACAAAACTTGGCATCTAAATACCTCCCTACGTTCAATTATAAAGGTTTACACGTCATTATCCACTAACCTGTTTCGCTTCCAGCGACACCTCCCTTCTTGAATTCACAATTGTTTTTCTCTTCTGGTCAAATATTTCCTCGCTTCTTGCGTATCGCCAATACCATTATTTGAAATAAATCGTCAGTCTAAAAACAAAAAATATAAAAGTCAAGAATTTTGCTGAAACATTTTTTTGCCTGCGGCCGCGGCCGGTTCCGGAAATCATTAATCCGACCAGCACGCCCTGCCACGCCCCTGCTGCCGGCGATTCCGGCGGCTTTTGCCGGCCTTGGATCCGGCACCGCAGCAATCCGTCAAAAGCACCGCATTCTACAGAGCCGGCGGGCATTCTGCGGCGACTCAGGCATAAATGGGAACACCATGGCCGTGATGATCATCGGTAAAGATTTCAAAGGCGGCCCGGGAAGCCGTGGCCAGGGAAAGCCGGCGTTTTTCCCGTTTCCAATGCACTGCCATCCGGCAGGAAGCGACCTTGGTGTTGAGGCAGTGCTTGATGCCGCCGGGGGGATTGTAATAGCGCAGACCGACAAAGGCGTTTTTGTCGGCGGCAATGGTACCATCAATGGCGATTTCAGCGTTTTCCGATCGAAAATTCCAGGTAAAAAAGTCAAACCGGCCATAGGCCCGCAGGCTTTGCGGGATGGAATTCAGGCGGTATTCCCGATCCGCATGGCGCAGCACCATCAGGGTCATTCGCGGGGTATGAAACGGTCCGATCTTCAGCTGGGCGGTGGCCAGTTCCAGGAAAATGTCCGGGTGATCATCAAACCCGGCCACCTGTCCCCAGGCATAGGAATCCGTGTGTTTGACACCCCAGTTGTGGTTCTGGCTGCCGACCCAGCCGGCCACCTCGTGGGCCTGACCGTTTACCGTCAGTGTCCCGGCAAACGCGGCCAGCGGCAGACCGACCAGGGCCTTGGCCTTGGGAAACCCTGCCTCGTAAAGTTTCGGCGGCAGCAGCAGCAGCGGCTCCGCGTCTCCGGAATAGGTCAGGTCCCATTCAATCCGATCCTCCTGGCCGGCGCTTCCCGCGGCGCGTCCCTCCTCCAGCAGAGCGGAACCGACATTCACGCTGAACCGATCACGTTCAAAGCGGCAGGCGTCCACGGGGAATTCATCCTTGACCGAGACGTGCTGTCCGGTTTCCCCGTCAAACCAGGTGGCCCAAAGTTCTCCCATGGAATCCCGGGCAGCATCTTGGGGTTCGAACACGGTATACCGGATCCAGAAGGCCAGGGGCCGGCGGGGATGATTGGCCCGCAGGAAAAAGCTCTCGTAGAACCCGGTCTTACTGCCGGAGTACCGGGCCCGGTTGACCCGTTCCCGCATCTGTTCGTTACGCATACAATCCTCTTGTTATGGCAGCCGGTATCCGGGCTAATAGCGGTGAATATTATCGGCAATATAGTCGGCCGCGCGGCTGGCAAAGGCCATGATCGAAACCTGGGGGTTGACGCCCAGAGAGGTCGGAAAAATACTGCCGTCGGTAACAAACAATCCCTTGATATCGTGGGTTTCCAGCTGCCGGTTGACCACCGATGCCCGCGGATCATTCCCCATGCGACAGGTGCCCAGGGGATGAAAGGACATGATCTCAAAATACCAGGGTTTGATGGACATGGTTTTGAACCGCTCCAGTTCCGCCTGATTCCGGACCTCGGGCATCTTGAAACAACCGGTGAAAAGCCGCTTGGCGCCGGCGGCGAAGAATATGTCTCCCAGGTAACCGATGCCCTTGCGCAATTTTTCCGCGTCGTTCTGGTTCATGGAATACCAGGCGGTGAACGCATATCCCGGCAGCAGCCCCGGGAACACCCGGCCCCGGGTGGTATCACTGACCATCACCCCGAAGGCGGCCAGGTTGTTGTAATGCCGGGCCAGATACTTGTGCGCCTGCCCCACGCCGGGCAGGGCCATGGCCATGACGCTCACCGGCAGAAAAATGCCTTCCAGCATGATCCCTTCCTGCGCGTAGGCGTCGATCAGCCCGCCCTGGGAAACGCCATGGTGCCCCTTGACCTCTTCGTCCATCTCGGCCACCACCCGGCCGCAGGGATGCACGGTCAGGCCCCGGCCGACCTGACCGGAAGTATTTGCCAGCCGCTGGCGCAGCAGAAAAGCCGGCGTTATCAGGGTGCCCGCGGCCAGGCAGATGATCCGGGCCTTGACGTTCATGGTAAAGGCTTCATGGCCGGTGGCCGGATTGACAAAGCGGCCTTTCACCCCGACCACCCGGCCGGCTTCGGTGATGACTTGTCCGGCCCGGCAGTTGGCGTAGATCCGGGCGCCGGCGGCATCGGCCCGGGGAATAAAGGTCACGTCGGCGGACTGCTTGGCACCCTTGATACATCCCCATTGACAGACCCCGGCCCCTTCACATCCCCGCACATTATGCTTCAGGGGCCGGGGAGACAGGCCCAGTGCTTCGGCGCCGCGCTTGACCACCTGGTAACCCCGGCCCAGCACTTCTTCATCCAGTTCGACCACATTGATGGCCGCCTCCACCTTTTCAAAGTAAGGAATCAGTTCATTATATTCCAGGCCGGCGCAGTCATACCGCCGGGTCCACTTGGCGACGACATCGGCCGGCGTTCGAAAACAGGTGGCCGAATTGACCGTGGTCGTGCCGCCGACGCATTTGCCCAGGGTAATGGAAATGGGCGGCCGGCCCAGGGCGAAGGTCGTGCCGGTATCGCGGTACATCATGGCCATCATGTCGCCGGGATCCTGGTTGAAATTACGGACGGTAAAATGACTGCCCTCTTCCAGGACCACCACCGACAATCCCTTTTCGGCCAGTTCGCCGGCCACAACCGCCCCGCCGGCACCGGTCCCGATGACACAGACATCCGCCTCTTCGGTCACATCTCCGGAGATATCGGCAAATTCGCGAATCATAAAAGGTCTTTCACCTTTGTATGGATAAAACAGCACTCGATTTTCAATAAATCAAAAACTGACAAGCCTGTAAAAAGTCTTTTTTACAGGCAGTGTTAAGTTTTAAGTGATTAAGTATTTAAGTAAAATCAAAAACTTATATTTTTATTATTGGACGGACATAACATTTTTTAAACTTTTTACGAAGCCATCAAACCTTACTAATGTCATGTCACACTTGACATGTTATATAAATGATGGCATAATAACCTCCCAAAAA
>CAYTQK010000257.1:0-4467 GCA_964439745.1 uncultured Desulfobacterales bacterium | reverse complement strand
GCGGCCATTATAGGCCGGAATCATGGCGGCCCCGGGCTTGTCTTCCAGCCGGTTGAGCCGGTCGGCGCCAATGCTGGCCGCCGGGCGGTCGCCGCCCGGAGCGGCATGCTCCTGCGCCGTGGAAGCCGGCTGGCCGGCCGCATCTGCGGACGGCTTTTCCTCCGACGCCGGCGGCGAACCCCCTTCTGTAAGGTCGGACGGCCGGGGCTGCTGCGACTGTTCGCCCGTTGGCTGTTGCCCGGCGGAACCGCCCTCTTTCTCCTGCTGTGGCCGGGGCTGTGGTCCGCCGGCAGGCGGCGGTTCTTCGTCGCTGCCGGCCTTCGGCTGCCCTGCTTTGTCTCCCGGATTTGTTTGTTGCTGCTGCCCTTTGTCTTTTTCCGGCGATTCGTTTTCCTGCTGCGACGGCGGCTGCTGTTTCTGCTGTTCCTGCTGACGCTCCAGGGCCTTTTCGGCCAGTTCCCGGTTTTCCCGGGCCTGCCTGTCATCCGGATCCAGTTCCAGGACCTGTTCATAACGTTCAATGGCCGTTTTGAAATCCTGCTGCCGGAAACGGGTATTGCCAAGATTGTACAACAGATCCCGCCGCAGGGATGAATCTTTTTCCGCTGACTTCAGGGCTTCTTGAAAATGTCGGGCCGCTTCTTCGTATTCCCCCTTTTGATAGTAGGCGTCCCGGATGTTATACAGCAGGGCCGGATCGTCCGGGTCTTGCAGCTGGGCATCGATAAAATGTTTCAGGGCTTTTTCAAACCGGCCCTGCTCATAGGCGGCCCGTCCCTGGCGGACATCGTCATACAGATTGTCCGCCCGGACCGGGTTCGCCGCCGGCAACACCAGGGCCGCGGCCAAAAGCAGCATGACCGCCCGCCGCAGCGGCACCAGCCGTTCGGCGACCAGGCACAGCAGGGCCAGGGCCGCGAACCACTGGAAACGATTTTCCCAGACTCGCCGGCGGCCGCTTTCCAGGGTGGTTTTCTCCATTTTGGCCTGGATATGATCGCTGTAGATCGCGTCCAGGTCCATGTCCCCGGCCACGGACCGGACATAAATACCGCCGCTCACGGCGGCCATCTCTTGCAGGGTGGCCTCGTCCAGCCGGGAGATGACGATCCGGCCGTCGGAATCTTTTTTGTAACCGCCCTGTTCGCCCGGCACCGGCGCGCCCTGGTCGGCGCCAACACCGATGGTAAACAGGCGGATATCCTGCTCGGCCGCCTGCCGGGCCGCTGCCACCGCATCCGGGCCGGTGGTACTTTCGCCGTCGGTGATCAGGATGACGGCCTTGTCCGAGGCGGCTTCCGGATCAAAACCCGATATGGCCGTGTTTACGGCCGCGCCCAGGTTGGTGCCGCCATGGGGCAGAAAATCCGGGGAAAGCGCCTCCAGAAAAATGTGAAAAGCCCCGTAATCCAGGGTCAGGGGACATTGCAAAAAGGCATCCCCGGCAAAGGCCACCAGGCCGGCCCGGTCGCCGGTGAGCATGTCCAGCAGATCCACGATCTCCCGCTTGGCCCGCACCAGCCGGCTGGGTTCCACGTCTGCGGCCAGCATGCTCCGGGAGCAGTCCAGCGCCAGCATGATGTCCACGCCCCGCCGCTCGACCTTTTCCCAGTGATACCCGTAGCGGGGACCGGCCAGGGCGATGATCATGAAAACAAAAGCGGCCGCCGCCAGGCTGGCCCGCAGATACCGCCGGCCGGAACTGACCTGCCCGCAGAGCCGGTTCAGTCCCTCGCCGGCAGCATAATCGGCCAGCAGGCGCCGGCGCCGGTTGATGCCCCACCAGGCCGCCAGCAGCAGCACCAGCGCGCCCCAGGCGTACAACAGCAGATAGGGTTCGGCAAAACTCATGGCAGCTCCAGAGAGCGGGAATTTTCGGTCACCGTCCGCGCCAGCAGCAAGACCAGCGCGGCGATCAGAAATCCGCCGTACAGATCATGGTAATCGGCATAGGTGGTCACTTCGACAGTGGTTTTTTCCATCTCATCAATGGTCTCATAAATCCGCTGCAGGGCCCCGGTATCCCCGGCCCGAAAATAAGTGCCCCCGGTCTGGGCGGCGATCTGCTTTAAGGCCGCTTCATCCATGTCCACCCGGCGGTAGATGTACTGCTTGCCCAGCAGGGGATGTTCCACCAGGAAGGGTGCTCGTCCCCGGCTGCCCACGCCGATGGTATAAATTTTGATATCTTCTTCGGCAGCCAGGGCGGCGGCCTCGTCGGGCTTCAGTTCACCGGCATTGCTCTGTCCGTCGGTCAGCAGGATAATAATATTGGAACGGCTGTCCACGTCGCGCAGCCGCTTGATGGCAATGCCGATGGCGTCGCCGATGGCGGTATTGTCACCGGCGGCGCCGATTGCCACCCGGTCCAGGATAAAGGCGATGGTGTCATAATCCCGGGTCAGGGGCACCTGGGTAAAGGCGCTGGAGCCGAAGACGACCAGGCCGATGCGGTCTCCCCGGCGGCCGGCGATGAAATCGGAAACCACCGACTTGACCGCCGTCAGCCGGTCGACCACCTGGCCGCCGGTCTTGAAATCATAGGCGCTCATGCTCCGGGAGGTATCCACCGCCAGCACAATGTTGATCCCCTCGGTCAGGGTGGTCACCTTCTCGGTTCCCCATTGGGGACGGGCCAGGGCCACCATTAGCAGCACCAGCGGCAGCCAGCCCAGAATATGAACCAGCCGGCGCGTCTTTACAGCCCAGGAAACGGGCACCCCCGCGGCGGTGGCCACGGTGGAGACCGCCATCTCCGGGGGGGACTGCCGCTTTCGCAGATACACAACCAGTGCCGGTATCAGCGCCAGCAGCAGCAGGTACCAGGGATCGGCCAGTCGCAGCATCACTTTTCCTCTTCCGTGACGGTTACCGGTTCCGGCGGTGCCGAGGTGCGGGCCACCACCTGGCGCACCAGGTCCAGGTGGGCCGTCATGCTCTCCCGGCCGCAGGCCGCCCGGGCAAATTTGACTTCGTCGCCGAAGCGGAGAAATTCCCGGGCCCGATCCCGCAGGTCCGGATCCAGATCAACCCGGCCCAGGCGGGGGATCAGCTCCTCGGTGGTCATTTCCGGCGCATCCAGCCCGAACCGCCGTTTCAGGTACAGGCGAAAAATGGCGGACAACTGGAAATAATATTCCGCCGGGGTTTCCGGGGGCTGGTCGGCCAGTTGGGCCAGGAGCCGTTCGGCCTCCTCGGCCGGAGATTCATAAATTTCCGCCGTGATCTCGCGGGAAGTTTTCCGCGTCCGATTTTTCCACCGTCGCCACCACAGCCACAGAACCGTCCCGGCCGCCAGCAGGACAACGGCCGCGCCGGCGCCGTAAAAAATATCCGGATTGAGGCCGACCTGCCGCGGACCGCGGATATCATGGATATTAGTCCGGCTGGCCGGCGCGGTCCCCGATGGCGCGGCCGTGCCCGGGGGGGTGGCCATTGCCGCAGCGGCCAGGCTCAGCCAGCAGACGGTCAGCAGTATGAATAATCGTCGCAGCATCTTATCGCAGTCGTTTCTCCCGCAGCCGGAAATAGCCGGCCAGGGCGTCAGCCACGTGCGATTCGTCCCGGGCGGCGCGGTCCGCGGCAATCCGTACGCAGTCGATATTGGCCTGGCGCAGCATGGTCCGGGCCTGTTCTTCTTTCTGCCGGGCGGTCCGGGCAAAGGCCCGGCGCACGGCCGGACTGAACGCGTCCACCCGGCGAATCTCGCCGCTCTCCATGTCCCGCAGGGTGATCAGGCCGCCGGCCGGCAGGGCCGCGTCGCCCCGGTCGGTCACCATCAGCCCGATCAGCTCATGTTTTTTGGAAACCGTGCGCAGCCCCTGGAGGCAAGCCGGGGCGTAAAAATCGGACAATAAAAAGGCAATGGTCCGCTTGGGGTAGACGCTGCCGAGATAGGACAGGGCCGCCTGGATGTCCGTTCCCTGGCGCGCCGGCCGGCAGGTAAAAATTTCCCGGATCACCCGCCAGATATGGGCCGCCCCCTTGTTGGGCGGGATGTAGGTTTCCACCTGGTCGGTGAACAGCAGGGCGCCCACCCGGTCGTTATTGCGAATGGCATTAAAAGCCAGGATGGCGGCGGCTTCGGCGGCGGCATCCCGCTTGCGGGCGGTTTGCGTGCCGAACCCCATGGAGCCGCTCAGGTCCACCAGCAGCATCAGCACCAGTTCCCGCTCTTCCCGGTAGCGCTTGACAAAGGGCCGGCCCATGCGGGCGGAAACGTTCCAGTCAATGGACTTGACGTCGTCGCCGATGGCATACTCCCGGACCTCTTCAAACTCTATACCGGTCCCCCGGAAGACCGAACGGTAATTGCCGGCCATCATGGCATCCACCAGGCGGCCGCTCTTGATATGAACTTTCTTGATTTTTTTTATGATTTCAGATGGAAGCATGATCCGACCTACGGCACTTCCACACTGTCAAACACCTGGGCAATAATCTGGTCGGCGGTGACATCCTCGGCCT
>CAYTQK010000256.1:0-4467 GCA_964439745.1 uncultured Desulfobacterales bacterium | reverse complement strand
ATTCAATCCAGCAGCGCCACCACCGTCATGCTGGTCAGTTTCGTCCAGGCCGAGCTGATGACCTTTGCCCGTGCCCTGGGGGTAATCCTGGGGGCGGACGTGGGCACCACCATCACGGCCCAGGTCATCGCCTTTGATTTTTCCCAGTCTGCCCTGCTGCTGGTGGCGCTGGGCTTCGCCATCCGGATGTTTGCCAACCGCCGCCAGGTGCGTAACATCGGGGATATCCTGCTGGGGTTCGGCATCCTTTTCTACGGTATGAAACTGATGAGCGACTCCATGTCGCCCCTGCGCAGCTGCCCGGAAATCATCAGCCTGATGCAGGGACTGGAGGCGCCGGCTTTCGGACTCCTGGCGGGCATGGTCTTGACCGCCCTGATTCAGAGCAGCAGCGCCTTTACCGGCATTGTCATCGTCCTTTCCCAGCAGGGGCTGATTACCCTGGAAGCGGGCATTCCCATGGTGCTGGGCGCCAATATCGGCACCTGCATCACGGCTGCTTTTGCCAGCATCGGCATGTCACGCAACGCCAAGCGGGTGGCCCTGGCCCATATCCTTTTCAAGGTCATCGGCGTGCTGCTGTTCATCTTCTGGATTCCGTACTTTGCCGACCTGATCCGCTACCTGTCCGGCTTTATGAATGCCGATACCGGCCGGGAGATCGCCAACGCCCATACCATTTTCAACGTCGGCATGGGGGTTTTGTTTCTACCGTTTACCCCCCTGTTTGCCGCCCTGATCATTAAAATACTGCCGGACCGCAAGGGGTGGATTATGACCCGCGAGCCCACCACCTGGTACCTGGATGAGCGGCGCGTCGACACCCCGGAAATCGCCATTAATCTCGCCCGCACCGAAGTTTCCCGCATGGCCAAGCTCCTGGAGCGCATGCTGCGGGCCATCATTATCCCATTTATTTCCGATGAGCGCTACATTGCCGGCTCTGTTTCCAAAGCCGAGGCGGATTTGTATAAGAGAGAAATTCCAAAAAATGACGAGATCTTCCCCGAGTTGACCCTGCTGGAAGGCATTCACATGCGCGAGGAGAAGATCGATTTTCTGGAAGAAAAAATCATGGATTATCTCAACCAGGTGCTGCGCCATGACCTGGATGAGCAGAGCGTCAACGAGATTTACGGCATGATGTCCATTGCCAAGGACATGGAGAGCATCGGGGATATCATCCACCGTAACCTGGTGCCGCTGATTGAAAAAAAGCAGGCGCTGCACGCGGATTTTTCAGATGAGGGCAAGGAGGAGCTGATGATTTATCATCAAAAGGCCTGCAACCACATCCGCCTGCTCAAGGAAGCCTTTGCCGAAACCGCGCCGGGCCGGGCCTGCAGCATCATGGACAAGGAACGCATCTACCTGGACCTGGAATCCCAGTACCGCATCAAGCACCTCAGCCGCATTCAGCAGCAACAGAAAGAATCCGTGGTCACCCACGAGGTCCACATGGAGCTGCTGGACATGCTCAAGCAGATTATCGTCTACTCTTCCAACATCGCCCTGACCTTTTCGGGGATCTGCCGGGACGTGCCGCCGTCGCAGCGGTAAGGAAAGCTGACTGTCCAAGATTCCCACGGGGCCTGCGGCCCCTCGGAAAGACGTGTATGGGGGCTGACGTTCACCGGTATGACAGTAAAGGACGGGAGACCGGCTGTTCCTATTCTACGTCATTGCGAGGAGCGCAGCGGAACGCTTGCCCCGCCGGAGGCGGGGCGGCAATCTTGATCAATTGCGAAGCGACGCCCCCTATCAGGCATAGGCCTTCTTCAGCACCTCTTTGGCCTCTTCCAGGCTAAGTTCGGTGGGATTAAACGTAATCGAGGCGTCGTTGATGGCGGTTTCGGCGATCTTATCCAGGTCCGCCTCGGCCACGCCGGCTTCCTTCAGGGTCAGGGGCAGGCCGCACAATTCGTTCAGCTCCTTCTGCAGGGCCCGGAGCAGCTCCACGGCTTTTTCCGCCCGCTTGGCGGCCGGGGTGGCGGCGTAGACGTCGGGCCCGGCGATGGGCAGCAGCAGTTCGGCCAGGTCGTCCCGGATTTTTTCCATGTTGTATTCCAGTCCGTGGGGCATGAAAACCGACATGGCCACGCCGTGCGGCACATGGGAAACCCCGCCCACGGCATGCCCCAGGGAATGGATCATGCCCACCATGGAATTGGAAAAGGCGGCGCCGGCCATGGTGGCGGCATTGGCCAGGGCCAGCCGGCCGTTTTCGTCCTCCCCGTTCTTGACCACCCGGACCAGGTGTTCGCAGATGATCTTGATGGCGGCGTGGGCATAGGCATCGCTCATGGGGTTCTTTTGAATGCAGGTATAGGCTTCCACGGCATGGGTCAGGGCGTCCATGCCGGTGGCCGCCGTGATATGCGGCGGCAGGGTCATGGTCATGCGGGGGTCGAGAATGGCCGCCGAGGCGATCAGCTTCTGGGAAACAAAGGCCATTTTGATATTTTTGTCCGTGTCCGCGATGACCGCTACCAGGGTGGCTTCCGAGCCGGTACCGCTGGTAGTCGGCACCACGATCAGCGGCCGCATGGGCTTGGTCAGCATGTCCGCGCCCATGAACTGCATCAGGTCGCTGGAGTTTTCGCTGATGACGATATTGACGCCCTTGGCCGTGTCAATGGCCGAACCGCCGCCCACGGCCACGATGGAATCGCACTGGTTCTCCCGGTACACGTCGGCAATGCGGTTGACCACCTTGGCCGAGGAGTCCGGGGGCACGTCGTCATAAATGGCGCCGATGGTCATTTCCGATTCGCCAAAGGCGTTTTTCACGTGCTTGATCAGGCCGGCCCCGACCACGCCCTTGTCGGTGATGATGATGGGCCGTTCGGCCCCGAAGAAGCGCAGCTCATAGGGCAGGTTGTCCAGGGCTTTTTTCCCGGAGATGATTTTGGCCGAGTTGTAAAATTCATAAAATGAAGGAAGCATGATCACTCTCCTTGGTCATTGATAAACCGGGTTAAATATCCACGCTCGATGAGAGCAGGGCATGTTTGCAAAAACCGATGGTGCTGCCCGCCAGGACCATCAGGCTGATGATCTGTTTTTTAAATCCCATGGGCGGCATGCGCTTTACCAGCGGGGCGCAGAGGAAACGGGGATAGAGCAGGGCCAGCAGCACGTTCAGGGCCCGGGCAAAGGACATCACCTTGACCAGGTCGCCTTTGACCAGCACCCGCCGCTCGGCATAGGCCTGGGGCACCCCCATCTGCGGGGTCAGAATCATGAAGGCGCATTCAATATTCTTGAAATTGATGACCACGTCGATGTCTTTGAGCTTGGCGCCGTGATACTTGACCCGGCCGTTTTTGGCGATCCGCTCCTTCATGTCGAGGTTTTTGTCTTTCAGTTTCAGGCCCCGGAAATGCAGCCGCCCCCCTTTTTTTTCAAGGGTCATGTAAGGGCCGTAAGGCAGCACGTTCATCATCAGGGTGAAACCGTCATTCCAGGAATCCACTTCCTTCTTTATATCCGGATCCTTTTTGGCGGCGTACTCAAAGGCGCTGCCCAGAAACAAAAACACGATTCTGGCCGTCAGCACCTTGACGGGTTTTCTGCCGGGCTTGACCGGCGGATAGGATTGGTCCATCAGGCGCTCCTTCCGAAATTATATAGTATGATAGCTGTTCCGGCGCGGTTTCACCAGCCGCCGGGCAGGCGGTATTTTTATCAGCACATATTTTTCAAGTTCGAATAAACAGCGTTTTTATCACTAAAACCCTGTTGTGTCAAGACGGTAATGGGGATAATGGGGATACTGGACAAGATTCCCACGGGCCTGCGGCCCCTCGGAATGACGTCTTGATGGGCGGGCGTTCACCGGTATGACAGACAGTATGGCCGGCCGGCCCTATCCTACGTCATTGCGAGGAGCGAAGCGGAACGCTTGCCCCGCCGGAGGCGGGGCGGCAATCTTGAACATACGCCGGCGACGCCCTTCTGCACGACCGTCCCTATCCTACGTCATTGCGAGGCCCGCAAAGCGGGCCGTGGCAATCTTGACCATTTGCAAAGCGACGACCCGCTTCGGAATTGACTAATACGCGCGTCTATTCTATATTTTACGGGAATTACAGAAGACAAATTTTTAACGGGGGAGAAATTCATCCATGACCCACAAGCAGCCGGTCGCCGTTGTCGGTATGGGCGGCGTTTTTCCCGGGGCCGCCGATACGGAGCAGTTCTGGCGGAATATCGTCAATCGTGTCGATGCCGTGGACGAGATCCCGCCGCACCGCTGGGTGGTGCCGCCGGAGGAGGCGTACAGCCCGAAGTTCGCCGTGGACACGACTCATTCCCGCCGGGCCGGCGTGGCGGACCTGGACTTCGATCCCCACGGTTTTGAAATTGATGCCTCGCTCCTGGAGCGCCTGGCTCCCCTGTACCACTATACCCCCACCGCGGCCCGGGACGACTCTGCCCCCCGCCGCACCCCCCACACCCGCCCCC
>CAYTQK010000255.1:0-4491 GCA_964439745.1 uncultured Desulfobacterales bacterium | reverse complement strand
CGAGGAGCGAAGCGGAACGCTTGCCCCGCCGGAGGCGGGGCGGCAATCTTGAACAATTGCGGAGCGACGACTCCTGACCGGCTCAATCCTCCGGGAACGTATAATTGTCAATATCCCGCACGAACGCTTCAAAATCGTTCCGCGCCAGGAACTCGGAAATCATCCGGCCGACCATGGCGGCCGTATCCACCTGGTAAAAACCTCTTTTATTGGCACCGGCCAGGGCCTTGGCGTTCTCCACGATGCTGGACAAGGCCCCGGCGGTGATCTCCACGTTGACATGTACATCCAGTCTGTCCTTGGGGTCAGCCATGGCAAATAAATCTCCTGCGCCTGAAGCGGACGTAAAATTTAAAAACACGGGATTCAGGCTTCTATTTTTCTGTGGGCAAGACGACTCCTGACCGGCCCTCCCTTCAGCCCGTCATTGCGAGGAGCGCAGCGGAACGCTTGCCCCGCCGGAGGCGGGGCGGCAATCTTGTCCATAGGCCGGCGACGAATCATTGACGGCTGTTCATGCGGGAATACTGAACAAGATTCCCACGGGGTCTGCGGCCCCTCGGAATGACGTGTATGCGGGCGGGCTTTCACCGGTATGGGCCTCGTACCATTGTTCAAGATTCCCACGGCGCTGCGCGCCTCGGAATGACGTGTATGCGGTCAGGCGCCCACCGGTATGGCCGCGGGCCGCGGCGGAGGGCCGTGCCTATCCTACGTCATTGCGAGGAGCGCAGCGACGCGGCAATCTTGACCATTTGCGTGCGAAACGATTACCCGGCGTTTTTGCCGCAGCAGCTCCCCGGGCCGGCGCAGCCGGCGTCGGCCGGGGACTTTCCGCAGCAGGCCGTGTCACCCGCGCCGGGCAGCCTGTTTTTAAGGCTGCCCGAACTGGAGGCGGAAGCGGACATCAGTTTTTTCATATTGGTACTGCCACACTCGCGGCAGGCCGGCGCTTCGTCCGCCCGGCCAAGCACCAGGACTTCGCTGACCTGCCCGCAATCCACGCACTGAAATTCATACAAAGGCATGATACACCCTCCGTGAGCCCGGGGCCGGCTACAACCGGTTTCATTCCCCCGGCAGAAACAAGGCACGGAACAAATCATCCGGGAGGTGGCGCCTGTTCCGTGCCTTGTCCTGTCGCCGGCGGATTACCGTTATCCGGCAAAAATATCCGCCGGCTTGTAGGGATGGCAGCCTTCGATGACCTCCACCCCGGCCTTGGCCTTGATCTTCTGAATGATGGTTTCCTTGTACGGGCAGTGGTCCACCAGGCAGGGGCCGATATGGACCTTGGTGACCTTTTCGTCGACCGCCTTGTTCCAGAGGCTGACCTGGGCCAGGCGGGTGACGATGGCCGCGCCGGGGCAGTCGCCGCAGTTGATCAGGCCGATCACCTCGGCGTCCTTGTCTTTATAGGCCTCGAACTCCCCCACCCGACGATTGAAGCCCACCAGGCAGCGGCTGCATCCAATACAGACATCATCCATGGCTTTTTTGCAGCCTACGATCAATATCTTTTCCATGTTCCCTCCTTGTTCCTCCACCCCATGTCCTTCCCCGTTGGCCTCTTCGGCGGGTTTACGCTGGCCGTTTTTATAGGCCTCGACCCCATCCCGACCTTTTCCCTTGGCACCGATCCCGATCTCAATCCCGGCTTGCCGGAGTCCCGTAAAAGCCTTGGGGCCGCAATTACCGGTAATCACCACGCGGGCGCCGGTGTCGGCGGCAATCTTGCCGGCCTGGATGCCCGCGCCCTGGGGCTGGTTGAGATTCTGCTTGTTCGCCACCACTTCATATTCCAGGGTATCGGCATCCACCACCAGAAATTGGGCGGCCCGGCCGAAACGGGGATCGACATCCGCCGACAGGTCATTGCCGGTGGCACTCACTAAAATCTTCATTTTGCTTTCTCCACGAATTATTGATTCAGGTATTATCTTCTGTAATGAGCATATACCCATAAAAAAATAAAAATGCAAGAAACAATTTAAAACGCGGACCCGGGTAAGCAACCCGGATCGCAGTGATACCGCGTTTTTTTGGACCACTCGGTCAAAAATTTCAAAAAACCGTGGCCGACCAGTTAAAAATCCGCTATAATTATAAAAGATAAAGAGCGAGAATTATCCGGGACGTTGATGCGGACTACCAGCCACCATAAATCTTTGCGGATTGATCCGGCCGACCCTGCGGTCATGAAGGTCAATCCTTATACCCTACGATTTGCCAACAGCTTCGCTGATTACGAAGCCGAATTTCAGCGCCGTTACATGATCAAATCCCTGCGGCCCCTGCGTTTCGCCATCCTCATGGCCATGATCGTCTGGGGATCTTTCGGTTTGCTGGACCTCGCCATCGACCGGCATCATATCGTCCTTCTTTGGGGGATCCGTTACGGTATTGTCATTCCTATTATACTCCTGGGGCTGCTGTCCTCCTACCTAAAGCTTTTTGAAAAATTGATGCAGCCCCTCATTGCGATGGCCATCCTCATTATCGGCGGCTCCGTGATCGCCATGATCACAGTGGCCGACGCGCCGCTGCGGCACACGTATTATGCCGGCCTGATCCTGATTTTCATGTTCGCCTACACCATGATCCGGATGCGCTTTGTCTGGGCGAGCGTCACCTGCTGGCTGCTGGTCATCGCCTATGAAGTCGTGGCTGTTACCATTGAAACGCCGCGCGCCGTTCTGCTCAGCAACAGCTTCTTTTTCATCGGGGCCAACTTTTTCGGTATGACCGCCTGCTACCTCATTGAACTGGCCAGCCGCCGGGACTTTTTCCTGGTGACCCAGCTGAAAACAGAGCGGCAAAAAGTAGCCCAGGCCAACGAGGAGCTGGAAGCAAATATCCGCGAACGCACCAAGCAGCTCATAAAAATCAACGAGGACCTCAACCTGACCATTTCCGGGCATCAGAAGGCCCAGGAAAGACTGCAGCGCAGCGAAGAAAAGTACCGGTCCATCATCACCACCATTGAAGAAGGCTACTACGAGATCGATCTGAACGGCAATTTTACCTTTGTCAACGACTCCATGGTGAGAATCTTCGACTGCGAATCACAGAACGACCTGCTGGGAACCAATTTCCGGGATTATATCGATGACAGCAAAATAACCGACACCCTCTGGTCGTTCAATGAAATTTACCAGACCAACATTGCCGTTTCCGACATGAACTGGGAGGTCACCAAGGCCAACGGAGAAATCTGCTACCTGGAAGTTTCCGCCAACCGTATCAACAACTCCGCCGGGGAGCCGATCGGGTTCCGGGGAATTATCCGCGACATCACCGACCGAAAAAAGATGGAGCAGGAGCTGCTGGAATCCTACGAAAACATCAAGCAGACCCGCACCATGATCATCCTGGGACTGGCCAAGCTGGCCGAATACCGGGACCGCAATACCGGCGAGCACCTGGAGCGGATCATGGAGTATACCCGCATTCTCACCGAGGCCCTCAAGGAAAAGACGAAGTACGCGGATTATATTACGGATGAATATATCGAGGACGTGTATATCTCCTCCATGCTGCACGATATCGGCAAGGTCGGCATCAGCGATGACATCCTGCTCAAACCGGCGGCCCTGACAGCGGAAGAATACGAAAAGGTCAAGGAACACACCATCCTGGGCGGCAACGCGCTGAGCGCCGTGGAGTCCCAGGTGAAGGGAAAGTCATTCCTCTCCATCGGCAAGCAGATCTGCTACCACCATCATGAAAAATGGAACGGGACGGGCTACCCCTCGGGGCTGCAGGGAGAGGACATTCCCCTGTCGGCGCGCATCGTCGCCCTGACCGATGTTTACGATACCGTCACCTCGGACCGGGTCTACAAATCCGCCGCCAGCCATGAGACCGCGGTGGATATCATCAAAAAAGACGCGGGTTCGCATTTTGACCCGGAAATCGTGGAAACCTTCCTCACCGTGGAAAACCGGTTCAAGGCCATCCTGGATAACCGCTGCGTCAATTAAGCAACGACCGCCCTCCCTGCCACGTTGTCATGCCAGCCATACTGGTGAGCGCCTGACCATAAGCACGTCATTCCGAGGGGCCGCAGCGCAGCGCAGGCCCCGTGGGAATCTTGTCCAGTGTCCCCCGCATGAACATACAATTTTACAGCGAGGAATATAAATCCATCCACTCAGGATTCACAGCAGTAATTAAATCAATTTTCTTCTGGCGGGATATACCTTTGATCTGTTTTTCGCGGGCGATGGCGTTGGCCATGTCCTGGAATACTTCATAATATACCAGCTTCTGCGTGTTGTATTTTTTCGTAAAACCTTCGATCATCTTCTCGCGATGTTCATAGGCACGTTTTTTCAAATTACTGGTGACACCGGTGTAAAGGACATTATTCGTACGGTTGGTCATGATGTATATGCAAGGTTGTTTTTCCTGCATTGTCGTCGCTCCGCAAATGTTCAAGATTGCCGCCCCGCCTCCGGCGGGGCAAGCGTTCCGCTGCGCTCCTCGCAA
>CAYTQK010000254.1:0-4626 GCA_964439745.1 uncultured Desulfobacterales bacterium | reverse complement strand
CCGTGATACCGGTATCGGTATCGAGGCCGCCCATATCCCCCGCCTGTTTGAACGGTTTTACCGGGTGGACAAGGCCCGCAGCCGGAAACTGGGGGGCACCGGCCTGGGCCTGGCCATTGTCAAGCATGTCGTCCAGATCCACGGCGGCACCATCGACGTGCGCAGCACTCCCGGCCAAGGAAGTGTTTTTACCATTTGTCTACCGCTGGCGGAAAACCCCGAAGAACAATGATGCTGCCCGGATCGGCCAGGGGCCGGCCGGTCAGCGGCCGCGACGCCGGAGTATTTTTGCGGCCAGGGTGGCGGCCGCCACCTGGATCGCCTGGCGGTCCCGGGAGAAAAAGGCGTTTTTCAGATCCTGGACGCTCTGGCGGCAGAAGAGACAGTCGTTTTCGCCTAATTGCCGCCAGGCCTGGCCGACGCCGCCCTCATTGAAAATACTGTATCCGCCTTGGCCCCGGCCCAGCAGGGTGGGGCAGGGGTACATCAGGCCGTTGCTGTCGATGAAGGTGTGCCCCCGCGCGATATGGCAAGGGGGTGCGGAAAATTCCGGCGGCCGGCTGTCGCTCTTGCGGAAGATCCGGTCCAGGGGAATATCGGTGGGATAGGCAATGATATTGTCCAGCAGGCGCCAGGTCTTGTCCACGGGGTAGCCTTTTTTTTTGAAATCCCGCACGGATTGCCAGAAACGGCGCAGTTCTGCCGCGGTCATGACAAAATTTTTGTCGCTCTCCCGGGTGATGGCCTGTTCGCAGAGCCCCAGGGAAGTCTCCCAGGATCGGGCCGTTTGCAGCAGGTACTCCAGGCTGCCCACATTGTTTTTGTTAAAAACGGTCCGCATCTGCACGGGAATGCCGTTTTCCCGGCATAACCGCAGACTCTCCATGATTTTCTTGTAAGAGCCTTTACCGCGGTTTTTTTCCATGTCCGTTTCCGTACCGTCCAGGCTGTGGCAGACGTAGCTGACCCGCTGCAGGGCTTCCAGCCGGCGGCGGGTAAAATAGCCGTTGGTAATGACTTCCACGACAATGCGCTTGTCGGCGATGTAGTCGATAATGTCCCCGACATCGTCCCGCAGGAGGGGTTCTCCCCCCAGCAGCACAATGTAGCGGGTCCCCAGGGCGTATAATTCATCCACGATCCGGAATATCTCCGGCAGGGAAAATTCATTCTCCGTGCCCCGGTGCGGGGAATCGGGGAAACAATAGACGCAGTTCAAATTGCACCGCGGGGTAATAAAGAGTCCCACGTACAAGGGGATCCGCCGGCCGGTGAGAAAAGTTTCGGCATACTTTGCCGCGGCTTTGGCCAGGGGAAGCGTTCCGGCAGATGATGGCATAATGGACATGGATGTCGTGTTAACCTGAATATTTATGATTTTTTTTTGCCATCATAGCCTTTGAAAGATTGTAAGGCAAGACAGGGAAGCATTGTTCAGGGTAATCGTTATTTTTTCGGGCACTCAACGAAAGATGATTCAGGGCGCGGCATCCCCGGTCGGCGGCAGACTGTTCAAGTTGTCGCGGGCGGTCTCATAATCGGGCTTGAGCTGCAAGGCCCGGGAAAAATGGTGGCGGGCACGCGCATATTCACCCTGCCGGCTAAACAGTACGGCCAGGTTGTTATGGGTCTGATACGACCGGGGCGCCAATCGCAGCGCCAGGTTATAATGCCGCCGGGCGGCCGCGGTCTGCCCCTGGTCGGCCAGAAAATCGGCGAAGTTGTGATGGGCGATGGCATAATCCGGGGCCAGTGCCAGCGCCTGTTCATAGTGGTGTCTGGCCATGTTATTATTTTTCATTAGAGAGAACGCATAGGCAAGCTTGGCGTGTATCCGGGCGGTATCTGGTGCCGTGCCCAGGGCCTGGATATAATGATCAATAGCCTGGTTAATTTGTTGTTTTTGAAGAAGTACATCCCCTAAGTTGGTCCAGGCCCGGGTATTGTTGGGATTAATCCGGATGGCATGTTCAAAAGCAGTTTGGCTGTTTTGCCAGTATTTGACCTGGCGGATCGAAAGTGTTGTTAAAATTACCAGGACAACAATGCCCAGAATCGTCACTGCCGCCTGTCCCTTTGGTCTGTGATCAAAGAGACTGTTAAAAAAATAAGGTATGGCAATAAAAATTCCCGCCAGTGGGGTATAGGTATGCCGATCAGCAATGGGTCTGCCGGAACCAACCAGCATCAGGATGATGGGCGCCATGGCCGCCAGATACCAGAACCAGCCAAATCCAATACTGGGATGATTGCGGGAAAACCATACTATTGTCAATGTGACAAGTATCAGCAGGGTCAGGTAGACGACGGCTTCCTCAATACTGCCGACAGGTGGATAGTTTCGACAGATGGTCAGGTCAACCGGCATTACCGCCTTGAGCAGGGGCCAGAACAAGTATCGCACACCTTCCAGATGAACCTCCTGGCCGATTCGCAGACCATCAGTAATTTTTCCCGGTCGTATCAGCAATTCAAGAAGATAGGGCCCCAGGGCATACAACAAAAAGGGAATTTTTTCTGCGATCAGTAAGACTCGGCCAGATGGCCAATGAAATACCTTGGTTGCACTGGTGTGGGTGATGGGGGCATATTGCTGCTGGTATCTTCGCAAAGGCCAGAAATCAAGGACCAGCATCAAGAAGGGGCCGACCACCAGGGTGGGTTTGCTCATTAATCCCAGAGTGAAAGGAATAAAAAGATACAGGTATCGAATGATACCAGGTTTTTTCGTGTAATAAGTATATAGCAGCAGAGTGGCCATGAGAAAAAAGTCGGCCATAATAGTGTTGATGTTGGTTAACCAAGAGACCGCTTCCACATTTAGCGGATGTACTGCTACCAGAGCCGCGGCAAAAGCGGCAGGGAGAATTTTTTTTGTCATCTGTTCCATGAGAAAAAAAATCAAAATAACTGTCAAAGCATGAAAGAAAAGAGACACCAAGTGGTGCAGCCCCAGGTCATCACCGAAAAAATGCCATTTGAGTATATGAACAATCGTGGCCAAGGGTATTTTATAAGGAACATGTTCCGGCCGGGTTGAGAAGGCATGCACAATATTTTCAACTGTCAAGGACTGGCTGGTCACCGGATTGTTGATGACCAGGATATGGTCGTCGAAATGAATATAACCATGGTGACGAATCTGGCCGTAGACAAGAAGCAGCAGGATTGTCAGAACAACACAGACGGCCAGGATTTTTATATGACGACGCATAACAGGTATCTTAATATTCATATAGATTATTCCGCTGTAATCAGGGAGCGATAATAGGGCGTGTGCCGAATATTGTTCAACTCATTATCATTTCTTAGTAAATTTTGATCATCAAAACCAGCCGCCAAGCTTTTTTTCAGCCAGCGGATGGCTTCGGCCGGTTCGTTCTTCAAAGCATACAAACAGCCCAGGTTATAGGCGATGCTGGCACTGCAGTCGGGCCGGTTTATGATCAGCTCCTGATACACCTGGATGGCCTGCTCAAGGCGGCCGGTATCTTTAAGCAGACCCGTTAACTTGTTCGCCGCTTCAATATGACCTGGATCCAGTGACAATGACTGCCGGAAGCGGTCAATAGCCGCTGCGGTTTTGCCGCTATCCATCAGGATCCGGCCGATATGATAGTGAATATCAGCGGCCTTGGCGTAGTGCGGGTTGTTTGCCAGGGCTTGCTTGAAGTGACGCATTGCTTTACCGGGTTGATTTTGACGGAAATGAACCCCGCCGATAGTTGCGTGGGCCCTGGCGGAATAAGGGCTGATCCGTAGGGCTTGCTCAAAATAGCCTAAAGCTTTTTTGATGTTTTTTTTGCGCAGCATGCTGATGCCCAGATGATAATAAGCGCCAAAGGCGTCCGGTGTAATGCTCAGGGCGCGTTTCAGGCAGGCAACCGCTTCGTCTATCCGATTCATGTCTATCAGGATTACGCCTTTATTGTTCCAGGCTTTTGCAAAATTCTGACCCAGGCTGATCGTCTTGTTGCAGCAATCCAAGGCGTCCTGCAAGCGCGCTTCTTGATAATAGGCATCTCCCAGATTATTCCAGGTTCGGGGATTTTCCGGAGATTTGTTGACCGTGTCCTGCCATAATATTATGGCATTGTTCCAGATGTTATTGCGCTGCCAGGTCCAGCAGCAGCAGACAAGTAGAATTCCCAGGCAGATAAAACTGGCCGTCAGTGGATAACGACGAGTTGCTTCGGAAAAATAATAACAAACCGCAATGAAGCAAAAAATTGAAGGCAGATACATGCGGTGCTCAAAGATCAGGGCCAGGCCGATAACGGATGATTCAATCACCAGTGTGCCCAGAAACCATAGAATAGTAAAAGAGAGCAACCGATGTTTGCGGGCAGCGTAAACAGACAAGATTATCAGGGCGATCAGAGCGATCACAGCCAACGCGGTTGCTGCAGGTTCAGTCAGCGACCGGGAAACCGGAAAATGATAATCCAGATTGAGCCGGCCAGGATGGGGGAAAACCAGAAGGAATAGATAGTAAATAATCACCCTGGATTCAGATAGAAGACGTTGTTCGATAGAAAAGGAATGGTGTTCATACAACCCCATGATCCCTTGCAGGGGATGGCACCTCAGGTAGATGAGGGCAATAATGATGATGATAATTACTAC
>CAYTQK010000253.1:0-4638 GCA_964439745.1 uncultured Desulfobacterales bacterium | reverse complement strand
GAACTGGGCTGGAATCTCATCAAGACCTATTTCATGATCGGTCTGCCCGCGGAAACCCCGGCGGACGACGAGGCCATCGTCGAGCTGGTACAGCGCCTGGCAGCCATCGGCCGGAAAAAGGGCAAAAACAAGAAGATCAACGTCAGCGTGGCTGTGTTCGTGCCCAAGGCGCACACCCCTTTTCAATGGGAACCGCAGCTTTCGGTGGCAGAGGCCCGGCAGCGGATTGTTTCTTTAAAGCGGCGCCTGTCCTCCCGTCAGATCGGTTTCAAATGGCAGGATCCGGAAGTCAGCCTGCTGGAAGGCGTTTTTTCCCGCGGTGACCGGCGGCTGGCAAAAGTCCTGAAAACGGCCTATCAGCTTGGATGCCGGTTTGACGGGTGGAGCGATACCTTTGATTTTGAAAAGTGGCAGCAGGCAGCCGCGAGTTGTAATTTTGACCTGGAAGAAGCGGCCTGCCGGCCCCGCGTTCTGGAAGAACCGTTGCCCTGGGATCACATCCGGTCCGGAGTCAGCCGGGAGTTCCTGGTCGCCGAGCGGGAACGGTCCGTCCGGCGGCGGGCAACGCCGGACTGCCGGGACGGCAGCTGCCAGCAGTGCGGGGTCTGTGATTTCCGCCGGATCTCCCCCCGGCTGGCCGCGGCCGTTTCGTGCCAGGCGGATCTGCCCCCTGTCTCGCCGCCGCCTTCCGGGCCGGCAAAGAACGGCAGCAGCCCGCCCTTCAAGGCGGAGCTGATCTATTCCAAGATGGATGCGGCCCGCTTTTTCGGTCACCTGGAGTTTGTCAATATCTTTCTGCGGGCCCTGAACCGGGCCGGTCTGCCCCTATGGTATTCCGAGGGTTTTCATCCCAAGCCCCGGGTCTCGTTCGGAGACCCTTTGCCGGTGGGCATGGAAAGTGAAGCCGAGACCGTTCATCTTCTTCTGACCCGGCCGCTGGCGCCGGAAGAGATCCAGGCGGCGGTCAATACTCACCTGCCGGCCGGCATTGCCATCCGGGAGTGCCGGCTGGTGTCCGCCAAGGCGCCGGTTCAACAGACAACCGAAAAAGTGGCCGCGTACCGGGTGGTGCTGCCCGGTGGCTGCCTTGACCGAAAGCGGGCCGGGGCGTTTGCGGCCGCGGCACATTTTGACCTAAACCGTACCAACCGCAAGGGCAAATCGGAACGGATTGATCTGTGCCAGGTGGTTACCGGTTTGACGCTGGTGGACGATTGTACCGCGGAACTGAAAATCCGGATGATACCGGGAAAACGGGTGCGTCCCGGCGAGGTGCTGGCCGCTGTCTTTGATCTGCCGGAAGAGGAGCTCGGCCAGGCCCGCATCGTCAAACAGCGACAGCCGGCGGCGCTGCTTTCTGGCCGAAAAGAGAGATAACCATGTCCAAAGAGCTGGTCATTAATGCCACGGAAAATGAAACCCGCGTGGCCCTGCTGGAAGACGGGGTGGTGGTGGAGTTCTTCATGGAACGCGGCGACCATTTCAATATTTCCGGAAACATTTACAAAGCCCGGGTGCGGCGGGTGCTGCCCGGCATGCAGGCGGCTTTCGTGGATATCGGCTTGGATCAGGCGGCCTTTATTTATGTCAATGATGTTCGTCCCGGTGTCTTGCGGGAGAATGAGGCCATCTATAACGAGGAGGCCGGGGAGGAACCCCTGGCCGAACCCTTTGCGCCGGTTCCGCCGTTTGAATACCCGCCGCCCCCTTCCCAGGAGGGAGTCAATATCAGCGAGCTTATCTCCGAGGAGCAGGAAATGCTGGTGCAGGTGGCCAAATCTCCCATCGGCAGCAAGGGCGCCCGCATTACCACCCGTATCTCCCTGCCGGGCCGCTTTCTGGTGCTGATGCCCACGGTGGATCACGTGGGTGTGTCCAAGCGGATTGTCGATGAAAAAGAGCGCCTGCGCCTGAAAGAGCTGGTGGTGTCAATGCGCAAGGACAATAGCGGATTTATCGTGCGGACGGCGGCCGAAGCCATTGAACGCGACAAGCTGGAAAAGGAGATGGATCTGCTGCTGAATCTGTGGAGCCGGATTCAGGAGAAGTATACCCGGGTCTCTTCGCCGGCGCTGCTGCACCGCGACATGACGGTTTCCCTGCGGGCGGTTCGCGATTATCTGACCCACGAGGCAGACCGGGTGGTGGTGGATTCGGATTACGTCTACGGCGAGATCGTGGCCTTTGTGGATGAAATCATGCCCCGCCTGAAAGCCTCGGTGGAACGTTATGCCGGGGATGAACCCCTGTTTGACGCCTATAATATCGAAGGGGATATTTCCCGGGCCCTGAAAAAAAAGGTCTGGCTCAAATCCGGCGGCTACATAATTATCGAGCCGACCGAGGCCCTGGTGGTCATTGATGTGAACACCGGCCGATACGTGGGCAAGCACAATTTCGAAGAGACGGTTTATAAAACCAACCTGGAAGCGGCCCGGGAAATCGCCTACCAGGTTCGGCTGCGCAACCTGGGCGGGATTATTATTATCGATTTTATTGACATGGCCCGGGAATCCAACCGGGAAAAAGTGTTCAATACCCTCAAGGAGTACCTGGAAAAAGATCGGAATAAAACGTCGGTACTGCCGTTTTCCGAGCTGGGGCTGATCCAGATGACCCGCAAGCGGACCCGCAACTCCATTGCCAGCATGCTTTGTGAGCCC
This sequence comes from uncultured Desulfobacterales bacterium, assembly GCA_964439745.1. Classification (GTDB taxonomy): domain Bacteria; phylum Desulfobacterota; class Desulfobacteria; order Desulfobacterales; family Desulfosudaceae; genus CAYTQK01. Next base: position 1,975 of record CAYTQK010000253.1, on the reverse strand, counting down.
TGTTTTTATTGCGACGGGGACGGGTATCTCTTGTCCCGCCGGACCATCTGTTACAATATCTACCGGGAGGTTCTACGGGAATCCCGGGATATAACCGGCGAGAAGCTGACCGTCAAGGTGCATCCGGACATCGCCGAGCAGCTCCACGGGGAAGAAAGCAATGTTATTACCGCCCTGGAACAGACCATCAAGCGGCAGATTATCATTTATCCCATGTCCAAGTTTCATCTCGAGCAGTTTGAAATTGAGGAGATCCTCTGAAAATATCTCTGCCAAAACCATTTTCCCCGAACGCCGGATTTTTTGGCAAGTAGTCCGGAAACATGGTTTTTGCCGTTGATTTTTTTCACTTTTTTCGTCTTGACTTTTTCTGATCAGGGTATTATCTTGATAAATCTGTTTTTGTGACAAGAGCAGGACGGTTTTGATATTGTCTGAAGCAAAAGATTTTCATGTCTGCGCAGACCCGCCAAGATAAGCGGATCCCCAAGGGTAGCTGCCGTCTGTGCCGACAGGAAAAGATGGAGGAGGAAAACGCAACCCACTCCACTCAGGAAGCATTTGATTTTACAGAGAAAAAGGAAAACTGATTATGAAGCGCACCTATCAGCCAAGCAATGTGAAACGTGTTCGCAAACACGGTTTCCGTAAACGGATGTCCACCAAACAGGGACGTAATATTATTAAAAGGAGGCGAGCGAAGGGCAGAAAACGGCTGGCCGTATAAACAGACCGCCGGTGAACCCCGCAGGGGCAGGGTCAAAGCCAGAGCCGAAACAATCGTATAAAAGCCGGGGAACCTTTTTCAGCACCACCCGAAATTCATTGTCTTGATTATGCCGCACCGGAAAACCACACCCGACAGCGATTTTTCCTTTACCAAAAACGACCGGCTGTTAAAACGCTCAGAATTTGCGGCCGTCAGTCGGCAGGGCAAAAAAATTTCCGGTCCTTTTTTTGTGGCCAGAATCCGGAAAAGCAGCCAGCCGCACAGCCGGCTGGGCCTGACTGTTTCCAAAAAGGTCGGCAAGGCTGTGCAAAGAAACCGGATCAAGCGGTTGGTGCGGGAATACTTCCGCCAACATCGACAGGCGTTATCAGAATGCTGGGATATGAATATTATAGCCAGGCAAAGTGCAGCCGATATTTCTTCAGAACAAATTTTTTTATCGCTGGATAAACTTTTCAGTCATATTGATACCATACATTAATATAAAAGGTTTTTTTCTGGTGCTGATCCGGGCCTATCAGCGATTTGTATCTCCGTTTTTGCGGCCCGCCTGCCGATTTTATCCCACCTGTTCTGAATACGCGTATCAATCCATTGGCCGGCACGGCCTGTGGAAAGGTGCATTTTTGTCCGTAAAACGAATTTTGAAATGCCATCCTTTTCATCCCGGCGGCTATGATCCGGTTCCCTGATTCGCGTTTTTTGGGGCGGTTGTTGAATAAGTTCCGGCCCGGCCTTGCCGGTCCGGTCTCAACCCGGCAATCGGCCTGTTCCGTAAGCTCACCGGCCCCGGCTACGTCCGGGCGGTTCTGTAGACCTGCCCACGCACCCAACCTTTAACGATACGGTATTATTCATGGAACAATTACGTTTGGTTATTGCGGTCGTCTTGTCAATCCTGGTGTTTCTGATATGGGACTTGTTTTTTGTGCCAGATGCCCCCCGACCACCCGCCCGGCAGGAAAAGGCCGGGCCGGAAGCCCCGGCCGGGAACAAGGGGCAGCCTTATTCCTCGGAAGAATCAGCGGACGGCCGCCACAGCCAGGACAGCCCGTCGCCGCGGCCGGCCGCAGACAGCCGTCCGGAAAACGGCCAACCGCCGGCCGAACCAAAAACCGTCCCGCGTCAGTCCATTGCCGCCACCGTTTCAACGCCGCTTTACTCCCTGGATATCTCCACCCATGGGGCCGGCTTGATCCGGTTTGATCTGGAGGAGTACCGGGAGGACAGGCCCGAGACCTCCCC
>CAYTQK010000252.1:0-4713 GCA_964439745.1 uncultured Desulfobacterales bacterium | reverse complement strand
AGGAGGCGTGGACGCAGCAGTAGTCGAACTCGATGCCCTGGCCGATGCGGTTGGGACCGCCGCCCAGGATCATCACCTTCTTGCGGTCGTCCACCCGGGCCTCGCACTCGGTTTCGTAGGTGGAGTAGTAATAGGGCGTGGCCGCGGTGAACTCCGCGGCGCAGGTGTCGACCAGCTTGTACACCGGCCGCAGACCGGCTGCCTTGCGGCGGCGGGCCGCCTCTTCTTCGGGAACTTTCGTTATATGGGCGATCTGGCGGTCGGAAAAGCCGAACCGCTTGGCCTGCCAGAGGGTCTCGGCGTCGGGAAAGCCGTCCGGCGCGGCCGCGGCCGCGGCCGCCACCTGCTGTTCCACGGCGAAAATCTGCTGAAACTGGTGCAGGAACCAGGGATCAATGGCCGACAGTTGGTACATTTCTTCGATGGACAGACCGCTTTCAAAGGCGTGGCGCAGGTAAAAGACGCGGTTGGAATTGGGCTGGGCCAGCTTGCGCCGGATGGTCTCCGGATCGGGCCGGTCCGTCTCACCCTCGATGCTGCGGCCGTCGACGCCCCACCCGTGACGGTCGATCTCCAGCGAGCGCAGCCCCTTTTGCATGGCCTCGGCAAAGGTGCGGCCGATGGACATGGCCTCGCCCACCGACTTCATGGCCGTGGTCAGCACGTCCTCGGTTTCGGGAAACTTTTCAAAGGTCCAGCGGGGAATCTTGACGACGCAGTAGTCGATGGCCGGTTCAAACGAGGCCATGGTCTTGCCGGTGATGTCGTTGGGAATCTCGTCTAAGGTATAGCCCACGGCCAGCTTGGCGGCGATCTTGGCGATGGGAAAGCCGGTCGCCTTGGAGGCCAGGGCCGAACTGCGCGAGACCCGGGGGTTCATCTCAATGACGATCATGTCGCCGTTGTCGGGATTGATGGCGAACTGGACGTTGGAGCCGCCGGTGTCCACCCCGATCTCGCGGATGATGTCGATGGCGGCGTCCCGCATGACCTGGTACTCCTTGTCGGTCAGGGTCTGAGTCGGGGCCACGGTGATGCTGTCGCCGGTATGGACCCCCATGGGATCGACGTTTTCAATGGAGCAGATGATGACCACGTTGTCAGCGTGATCCCGCATGACCTCCAGTTCGAACTCTTTCCAGCCGAGCACCGACTGCTCCAGCATGATCTGGTGGATGAGGCTGGCGTCCAGCCCCCGCTCGGCGATCACCTCCAGGTCTTCGGGGTTGTAAGCCACCCCGCCGCCGGTGCCGCCCAGGGTGTAGGCCGGCCGGATGATGATGGGAAAACCGATCTGGCCGGCAATAGCCCGGGCCTGGTCCATGGTGGTGGCAATGCCGCTCTGCGGTACGGCCAGGCCGATGGCCGCCATGGCTTGCCGGAACAGCTGCCGGTCCTCGGCCTTTTCAATGGCCTCCAGGGAGGCCCCGATCATTTCCACCCCGAACCTTTCCAGCACCCCGGCCTTGGACGTTTCCACGGCCGTGTTCAAACCGGTCTGGCCGCCCAGGGTGGGCAGCAAGGCGTCCGGCCGTTCCTGCTCGATGATGCGGGCGACCACCTCCGGGGTAACCGGCTCGATATAGGTGCGGTCGGCCATTTCCGGGTCGGTCATGATGGTGGCCGGGTTGCTGTTGACCAGCACCACCTCGTACCCTTCCTCTTTCAGGGCCTTGCAGGCCTGGGTGCCGGAATAGTCGAACTCGCAGGCCTGGCCGATGACGATGGGACCGGCGCCGATGATGAGGATTTTATGTATATCGATGCGTTTGGGCATAATTTTCTCGGGCGACCCGGTCAAAACGGCAATCTCTGTGAAGCACCGCTTAGCCTTCCGGTCTGCTTTCCTTCATCAGGGTGACGAATTCGTCAAACAGGTAGCGGGCGTCATGTGGGCCGGGCGCGGCTTCGGGATGATACTGCACGGCAAAGGCCCGCAGGTCCTGATGACGAATCCCTTCAAAGGTCTGGTCGTTCAGGTTAATGTGCGTGATATCGATGCAACTGGTGTCCAGGCTGTCCGTGTTCACGGCAAAGCCGTGGTTCTGGGAGGTGATCTCCACCCGCCCGGCGGCCAGGTTCTTGGCCGGCTGGTTGGCGCCGCGATGCCCGAACTTGAGCTTGTAGGTGCGTCCGCCCAGGGCCAGGCCCAGGAGCTGGTTGCCCAGGCAGATGCCGAACATGGGCCGAAAGCCCAGCAGCTCCTTGATGACGGCCACCTGCCCGGTCAGAGGCTCGGGGTCGCCGGGGCCGTTGGACAGGAAGATCCCGTCCGGCGCCAGCCGGCGGATGGTGGCCGCGTCTGTCTCGGCCGGCACCACCAGCACCTCGCAGCCGGCCGCGGCCAGGCAACGCAGGATATTGTACTTGACCCCGTAATCCAGCACCACCACCGCCTGGCGGCCCTCGGCCCGGGTCCAGGCAGCGGCGCCCATTTCCGCCAGTCCGGCGGCGCAGGGCACGGGCCGGCCCGCCACCCAGAAATAGGGGCGGGCGGTGGTCACTTCTCCGACCAGGTTGCGTCCGGCCATGGCGGGCGTCTGGCGGGCCCGGTCCACCAGGGAATCCGGATCCAGGTCCCGGGTGGAAAGGTATCCCCGCATGGCCCCGGCCTCGCGGATGTGCCGGGTCAGGGCCCGGGTATCCAGCTCGGTGATGCCCAGCACGCCCTGGTCGTCCAGGTACTCGGCCAGGCTGGCCGTAGCCCGGTAGTTGCTGGGATGGGATTGATAGGCCCGGGTGATCAGGGCGGCCGCCTGGACGCGGTCGGACTCCACGTCCTCGGGATTGACCCCGTAGTTGCCGATCAGGGGATAGGTCATGGTCACCATCTGGCCGCGGTAGGAAGGATCGGTAAGGATCTCCTGGTATCCGGTCATGCTGGTGTTGAAGACCACCTCCCCCCAGGCTTCACCGCCGCGGGTAAAGCATTGGCAGGGGAAAATCCGCCCGTCTTCCAGGGCCAGCAAGGCTTTCATAACTATTTCTCTCTTTCGGCTGTCGGGATCTATCCCGGCCAGGGACCGGACCATTTCAAGCGTACCTATCATGATCGGCCGCACCGGCGCAACGAATTTTTCACCGCCCTGGCATTATCCCGCCAACCCTTTTCCCCCCTCCGGCCCGGACCACTATTTGCTTGACAGCCGGCGGCATAAAAAAGTAAATAAAAATCTGCGGATTGTTTTGCAGCCGATCTTGATCTTGAATACCCGAAGCCCGACAACCAGCGAAAAAAGGGAGAACTGAATTGATGAACCCCCTTGCCCAGACATTGAACGACGCCATTGCGGCCGGCAACCCGCGCCTGCTGGAAACGCTTTCCCAGGTGGGCCGGCAGCTGTTTTTTCCCAAGGGCATCCTCAGCCAGAGTGCCGAGGCCAGGGAAAAGGCCCATGCCATCAACGCCACCATCGGCATCGCCAAGGAAGGCAGCGATATCATGCACCTGCCCTCGGTCATGGATCTGATCGGCGATTTTCCGCCGGAAGAATCCATCACCTACGCCCCTTCCTTCGGCCTGCCCGCCCTGCGCCAGGCCTGGCAGCAGGAGATTTACGCCAAGAACCCCTCCCTGGGGGACCGGGCCATCAGCCTGCCGGTGGTCACCTGCGGCATCACCCACGCCATCAGCGTCTTTGCCGACATGTGGACCGATCCCGGGGACACGATCCTGCTGCCGGACATGATGTGGGGCAACTATAACATGATTCTGGGCGTGCGCCACGGGGTCCACATCGCCCATTACCCCATTTTTACCGCCGGCGGCGGCTACAACCTGGAAGGCTTTGAAAGCGCCGCCACCCACCTGGCCGAACAGAACGGCAAGGTCATCGCCCTGCTCAATTTTCCGCACAACCCCACCGGCTACACGGTCACCGAGAGCGAGGGCCGGGCCCTGGCCGACATTCTCATCCGGCTGGCCGAGGCCGGGCACCAGGTCCTGGCGGTCTGCGACGACTCCTATTTCGGTCTTTTCTACGAGCCGGAGACCATGACCGAATCCCTGTTTGCCAAATTGTGCGGCCGCCACGAAAACCTCCTGCCGGTCAAGCTGGACGGGGCTACCAAGGAAAATTACGTCTGGGGGCTGCGGGTAGGCTTTGTCACTTACGGCTGCGCCGCCGCGGACCTGGCCGGCGTCCACGACGCCCTGGAAAAAAAGACCGCCGGCTGCGTCCGGGGGAACATCTCCAACGCCTCCCACCTGAGCCAGTCCATTGTGCTGCGCTCCCTGAAAAACAGCGCCTACCAGGCGGAAAAACAGGAGCGGTTCGCCCGCTTGAAAGGCCGGGCCGACCGGGTCAAGGAGGTGCTGGCCGATGATAAGTACGCCGCGGCCTGGGATGTATATCCCTTTAATTCCGGATACTTCATGTGCCTGCGGCTGAAAACGGTTCCGGCCGAAAAACTCCGGCAGCACCTTTTGGACAACTACGGGGTGGGCCTCATCGCCCTGGGCGACCACGACCTGCGGGTGGCCTTTTCCTGTATCCGGCAGGACGAAGTGGTCCCCCTGTTCGACACCATTTTAAAAGGGGTCCAAGAGCTGGAAAAAAGCACGGCGTAAGCCCACCCCCGACAAGGAGCCCAGCCATGAAAAAAGCCTGCTCTGGGGCCATCATCATCCTGGTGCTGACCGCCCTGCCGGCGGCGGCGGAAAACTACCTGCTCAACGGCGGCCAGGACGCGGTCATCGACTACCGCATGAAT
>CAYTQK010000251.1:0-4720 GCA_964439745.1 uncultured Desulfobacterales bacterium | reverse complement strand
AAATAGTTCTGGATTCCGGCCTTCGCCGGAATGACGATGTAAAGACTTTTTACGAGGCCGTCATATAGTAACAATTCAATGAAAAAGAAAGCAAACGCCATGCCGCCGGACACCAGTGCGCCTTCGAATAATCACGAAGATAAAAATCTCATGAAGATGAAGGAGTTGTCTGATGCCACCGGTGTCAACAGCGCCACCATCCGCTATTACATCAATCAGGGGCTGCTGCCCCGGCCATACAAGACCCATAAAAACATGGCCTATTATGATAAGCATTATATTGATCTGATTATCCTGATCAAAAGACTGCAGAAAGAATATTTTCTGCCGCTGGACGTGATCAAGGATAAGATCAAGCAAGTCGGGTACAAAAAAGCGCCTTACATGGCCGAGGAGATCATCGCCCGGCTGATCCGGGAAAAGCACATCCCCCAGCTGTCCGGTCCGGAGGATGCCGCCGGCAGAACTCCCCTGACCCGGGAGGAGATTCTGGAGACGAGCGGGCTGTCCGCGGAAGACTTTGACGCGGCCGTGGAAGTCGGTTTTATCACTGTCGATGAAGACGGTCGCATTGATTATGAATACCTGGAACTTGCCATGCTGCTGGCGGAACTCCGGAAGCACCTTTCGCCGGACAAGGGCTTTGCCATTGATTTTTTAACCATGCACTTAAAGACCCTGGAGGAGCTGGCCAGTCAGGAAATCAGCACTTTCCTGGAAAACTTCCAGCAGGGCGAGACCTCCGAAGATGAAATCAACAACTTTGTCCACAAATCCGTGAACCTGTTCCATAAACTGGCCCCGGTCATTCACCGGCGAATGCTCGTCAAAAAAATCAAGGATTCTCTGAACTTCTGATCAGCTCCCGGCTCCGTGTCACCCCTCCCCTCCCTGGGGCCACAACCGGACCGGTTCATTTTCCCTCGGCGCAGAACCGCTGCCAGCCCATCAGGGCGGCCGCCCCGGCAATGGTGGTACCGTAAAAAAGCACCGGTTTTTCCGCGGCCAGAAAGGTGCCGATGGTGCCGTTCACCAGGGTGGTGCCGGTCACCAGCAGCAGGTCCGCCCAGTTCAGGGCATCCTCCAGGAACTCGGAACCTTCAATCAGGGCGCCCCGCTTGTGCCGGCCGATATTGTCCGGATCCAGATCCAGTACCCGCACCGGAAACGATGCCGCCAGGTGCTCCACCATGGTCGGCTGAAAACCGATCTGGACAAGCCGTACTTCCCCCCGGGTCTGCCGGATATATTCGGCCAGCGCCGCGGCACAGGCACCGGGTTCCTGGTCCCGGCAATGAATGGTCCGGTCGGCCTGACGCAGATACCGCACGACCGCGTTCAGCGTGGCCACGAAAAGGGCCCGGCGGTAATTATTGTTCAGGGGCATTTTTATGATTTCCCGCAGGGTACCCTGGTAGTCTCCATACCGGTCGGAAAAGGCCTGCCCCACCGCCCCCTGAAAATCCGCCTGCATCAACCGTTCTTTTCCCTGCTGGAGCGGGAAATCATCTCCCTCGGGATCACCGATGGCCTCCTCGGTGGTCAACACCCGGGCCTTGATGACGATATCCCGGTCCATCAGGTCATGAATCCGGCACTGCCCGGCAAAGCGTTCCCGCAAGGTCTGGTAAATAATATCCGTCATTTTCCGCTATTCCGCAAAATTGGTCCCGGTCAGTCTGCTTCGGATTCCTCTTCTTTGGCCATTTTTCTTTCCCGCCCGAAAATCACCGCTCCCCAGATGCTCATTTCATACAAGGCCATCAGCGGCACCGACAGCATGATCTGGGTGACTACGTCCGGCGGGGTCAGAATGGCCGCCCCGGCAAAAAAGATCAGCAGGGCGTATTTACGGTTCTTTTTCAAAAAATCCACGCTGACAAACCCGAAGCGGGCGAAGAGAATAATGACCAGCGGCATTTCAAAGGCCAGGCCGAAAGCCAGCAGCAGCTTGGCGGCAAAGCTCAGGTATTCCTTCATGGACGGCAGGGGCCGGATGGTATCGGTGGCAAATCCCAGGAAAAACTTGAACCCGTAAGGGAAAACCAGAAAATAGGCAAAACAGGCCCCGGCGGCGAAAAAAACCAGGGAAATCAGCACCACCGGCAAAATGACTTTGCGTTCTTTTTTGTACAGCCCCGGGGCCACGAACATCCAGAACTCGTAGAAGATCACCGGCAGGGCCAGGATGATCCCGGCCAGCAGGGAAACCTTCAGATACGTAAAAAAGGCTTCCGGCAGGCCGGTAAAAATCAGGTTGTCCTGGGCGTCCATAACCGTGACCAGGGGTTGAACCAGGACCGCGAACAGGTGGTCCTTGAAACAATAGGAGATACCAAAACCGATGGCAACGGCGATAAAGGCGCGGATAATCCGCTTGCGCAATTCCTCCAGGTGCTCGATCAGGGAAAGATCCCCGGTGTCCTCGGTGTTGGTTTCCACAGTCATGATCTGTCCTGTCGGCCAGGTTCGCTGGTGTCTCCGGATTCGCCCGTCGGCGTTGTGATCTCTGCCGCGTCCTGGTTATCCCCCGCCGGCGGCGCTTCTCCCGCCGGTTTCTCCTCTGCACCGGCCGCCGGCCGGGAAGAGGTTTCCTCATTCCGCGGCACATCCGTGATGTCCACGTTGACGGCCTCTTTCGCCTCCTGAAAGGACTGCTTGATATCCTTGAGATTATCATCCAGGTTGACGGCGCGGGTCATTTCGCCGGTGGCCTGTTTGAATTCTCCCAGGGCCTTTCCCAGGGACCGGGCCATTTCCGGAAGTTTCCGGGGACCGATGACCACCAGGGCCACCACCAGGATCAGAATCAATTCCGGCATGCCGATGCCAAACATATTATGTGCTCCTGTTTATGCAGATCTTAGCAAAGAATAAACCTACAGGATAACTTATACCGGTATCATCCCTTTTGTCCACAGACAACCTGACACGGATACAATCAGGGAATGAATCGCAGCACCAATCATATCCGCCACCGGAAATGGCCGCTCTTGCCGCCCTGCTTCTCCTCCAGGTGAATATCGGAAATGACCATCCGTTTGTCATGGGACTTGCACATGTCATAAACGGTCAGGGCGGCCACGGACACGGCCGTGATGGCCTCCATCTCCACCCCGGTCCGGCCCCGGGTTTCGGCCCGGGCCTCGATGCGCAGCCGGTTATTCTCCCGGTCCGGATAAAAATCCACGGCCACGTGGGTCAGGTTGAGGGGATGGCACATGGGCACCAGGTCGGCGGTGCGCTTGGCCGCCATGATCCCGGCCACGCGGGCGGTTTCCAGGACATTGCCCTTTTTGACGCGGCGCTCTTCCAGGGCGTCGAACAGGGCCCGGCTCATCTGGACCGCGCCGGTGGCCACGGCCACCCGGCGGGTCTCTTCCTTATCCCCCACATCCACCATGCGGGCCTGCCCCTTCTCGTCAAGATGGGTAAAGTCAGCCATTGTTCTCTTCCCCTTTCCCGCCCGCAGCCGGCCCGCTTCCAGCCTCTTTTCCCGGGCCGGACATATCCGCCGGATAGAGTACCCGGTCATTGAGCAGCTGCACCTTGATAACGGTTCCTTCGGTATAGCCGGGGCATTCCCGGGGAATCGTGATCAGGGAATTTTTCCCGGCCATGGCCTGCAGACGGCTTTTCTGTTTCAGGGGCATGACCGCGAACCCATCCGCCTCCCGGCTGACCTCGGCGTGCACGAACTGGGTCCACTCCCGGTTGCCCGTAACCCCGGCCCGCAGCCGGGCCCGGATAACCGGAAACGGCCGGCGGGTTTCCCCGGCCATACGCAGCAGTCCGGGCAGGGCGATCTGCAGAAAGGCCATTTCATTGGACGGGGGACCGCCGGGCAGGCAGAAAAACGGTTTTGCGTCCAGGAAGCCGAAGGCCACGGCCTTGCCCGGCCCTATTTTCACGCGATGATACAAACCCCGCCATTGCAGGGTTTCCAGCACATCCAGCATGAGGTCTTTTTCGCTGCCCCAGATGCCGCCGCTGGAAACGAATCCGTCCACCTGCGGCAGCTCCTCCCGGATGACCGCCATGGTGTCGTCTTTTTTATCCCGGGCAAAGGCCACCCGGGTGGGGATACCGTACTGCCCCAGCCAGGCGCAGATGGCGGTGATGTTGCTGGCGTACAATTTCCCCTCCGGCAGGGGATGACCGGGCGCCACCACCTCGTCTCCCGTGGCCAGCACGCCGATGGTAGGCACCCGGTAGACGTCGGCGCCGTCCAGCCCGGCCGTGGCCAGCAGTCCCACCAGGGCCGGTGAAATTTTCTCCTGCCGCCGGGCCACGATCTCCTCCTGCCGGATATCGGTCCCCTTTTCCAGGATATTGCGGCCCGGTTCAGCCGTATTATAACAGATTATTTTTTCGCCTTCCTGCCGGGCGAACTCCTCGGACAGGACCGCGTCCGCCCCGGCCGGCACTCCCGCGCCGGTGGTGATGCGGATTGTCCGGCCCGGTTCCAGCCGCTTGCCAGACAGCCGCCCCGCGGTTGCCTCCCCGGCCAGCCCCAGGACCACCGGCGCCGCCGGACCGGCGCCGGCTATTTCTTCCGAGCGCCCGGCATACCCGTCCTTGAGGGCGGCATTGACCGAGGGGCCGTCCACCCGGGAGCAGAGATCCGCGGCCAGCATTCGTCCGGACAATCGCCCCCGGGACAGACATTCGCCCCCGCCCGCCTGCCGATCAGACACGGTCAGGGCCTGGGCCGCGGCAC
>CAYTQK010000250.1:0-4721 GCA_964439745.1 uncultured Desulfobacterales bacterium | reverse complement strand
CCATCACCCACACCTCCAACGACACAAGGGGCCTCTCCGATCCCTGCCTGGGCCGGTGCAATTTCCACCACATCGCCTTTCCCGACCCCAAGATGATGCGCAAGTTCATCAATGTCCATTTCCCGGACATTGATGACGAACTGCTCAACAGCGCGGTGGACGTGTTCTACAAGCTGCGGTCGGTGGACAATATCGAGAAGAAGCCGGCTACCCGGGAGCTGATCAACTGGATCCGGGCCCTGCAGAATGATCCGGATTTCAAGCCCAAGCGCCTGGTCAAGGGCGATATCCCCTACCTGGGGGTGCTCTTCAAGAAAAGCCGGGATTACGAACGCACCAGCGGGGTGGTGGAGCGCCACCGGGGCATATGACCTTATCTCCAGGCAGTCATTAACGGCATTTTCTCATGTTTATCGATTTTTTCTACCAGCTGAAAGATGCCGGCGTGCCGGTTACGCCGACCTCATTCATGACCCTGCACAAGGCTCTCTCGCTGGGCCTGGTCGCCTCGCTGGACGACTTTTACACCGCCAGCCGGGCCATCCTGGTCAAGAGCGAGCGCTATTTCGACCTGTTTGACCAGATGTTCGCCCATTTTTTCCAGGGCGCCGATCTGCCCGAGGCGGATGAGTGGGAGATTGACGAAGTGCTCCGGGGCCTGCTGGAAGAGTGGCTCAAGGATCCCCAAGAACTGGCCGACATGCTGGGCATGGATGAGTCCGAGCTGGCCAAAATGACTCCGGAAGAGGTCATCGCCTATTTCAAGGAGCGTCTTCAGGAGCAGACCGGGCGGCACGACGGCGGCAACCGTTGGATCGGCACCGGCGGCTACTCGCCGGTGGGCCATTCCGGTCATTTTCCCGGCGGAATGCGGGTGGGCGGATCATCCAGCGGCAAGTCCGCCGTCAAGGTGGCCCTGGAGCGGCGCTACAAGGACTATTCCCGCAGCGGGCCGCTGACCCAGGCCCAGGTGGGCGAAGCCCTCAAGCGATTGCGCCACCTGATTCCGGCCGGCCCCAGGGACCAGGTCAATGTCGAGGCCAGCATCTACCAGACCGTGCGCAACGGCGGCGAGATCGAAATCGTTTTTGACAAGCGGCTCAAGGACCGGCTCAAGGTCATCCTGGCCATTGACAACGGCGGCTGGTCCATGGATCCCTACGTCTCCGTGGTGCAGACCCTGTTCGACTACGCCCGGGCCCAGTTCAAGGACGTCAAGACCTTCTTCTTCCACAACACCGTCTATGACAACCTGTGGAAGGACCCCACCCGCTACAAGGAGCCCCACAAGGTGAGCGAGTTCGTCCGCCTGGACCCGGACACCCGGCTGATCATGGTGGGCGACGCCAGCATGGCCCCCTATGAACTCATGGCCTCGGACGGGTCCATCTACATGGACGAGCGCAGCGGCAAGCCCAGTATTGAGCAGCTGCAGGTCCTGGCCGAGACCTTTCCCCGCAATGTCTGGCTCAACCCGGTACCCCGGCGGATGTGGGATTATACCCGCACCATCGAGGTCATCCGGCGTGTCTTTCCCATGTTCGAGCTTTCCCTGGACGGCCTGGAGCAGGCCGTGACCCACCTGATGGAAAAATAGGACGGCATTACGGTCGGTCTCCAGCAAAAACAGCGGTGCCGGGGGGAGGGATTTTTATGGGCACTGTTTTTCCGCCTGGGCAGTCAGGAAAGATGGGGGCGTTATTCGATACCGAACAGGCGGCAGGTGTTCTCCCAGAGACGGGCGGCCAGGATTTGCGGGTCCTGCTGCCTGACCTCGGCCAGTTTCCGGAAGACCGCGGCCACCAGCGCCGGTTCATTGCGCTTGTAATGATTGCGCTCCGGGGCGGGGATCAGGTAGGGGGCGTCGGTCTCGATCAGGATCCGGTCTTCGGGAATATAGGCCGCCAGTTCGCGCAGGGCGGCGCCCCGCTGTTTGACGGTCAGTACGCCGGTCAGGCCGATATACAGCCCCAGGTCGAGATAGGCCCGTAATTCCTCGCGATTGCCGCTGAAACAATGGACCACCCCGCGCTGGCCGTTCCCCAGGTCCTGTCGCAGCATCTCCAGGAACCGGCCCTCCGAATCCCGCTCGTGAAAGATCAGCGGCAGGTCCAGGTCGGCCGCCGCGCCCACCTGGCGCGAAAACCATTTTTCCTGGTCCGGCCGCGGGGAGTACATGCGGTTGAAGTCCAGGCCGGTCTCCCCCCAGGCCTTGACTTGCGGATTTTCGCGGGCGATTTGCCGCAGGGTCTGCAGGGCTTCTTGGGAGCAGTGGCGGGCGTCATGGGGATGGATGCCGACCGAGGCCCAGGCCCCCGGCGTCTTTGCGGCGATGACCGCGGCTTTTTCGGAACTGTCCACGGTGATGCCGACGATCATCAAGCCGGCCACCCCGGCCTGACGGGCCCGTTCAATGACCGCTTCCCGGTCTTTGTCGTAGCAGCGGTCATCCAGGTGGCAGTGACTGTCAAACAGCTTCACGGTTTTTCCTTTTTGGGTTGGTGGCCCGGCTTATGGTCCTTGGGAGCAAAATAAAGCCAGAGGCGGGCGCGGGCGGTTGGGGGCCTCTTGTGCCTTGGAGCTCATTTTGGGCGGGATCGTCGGCCGCAGGCGGCCGGTTTCAGTGGAGGGTCGCTTCCGGACTTTTCGGCGAGAGGCTTTCGGCTGCTGCCGGTGCGCCGGATTGCTTGCGCTGATAGTCGGCCAGGGCCAGGTAAAAGGCGCCCACCGCCAGTTCGGCGCAATGGGCGTGGTCGCTGGGCAGGGTCTGCAGATATTCGGCGACCTGCTTTTCGGTGATTTTCCAGGCCTCGGCCACGGTTTTGCCTTCGGCGAAAAGGGTGACCGTATTGGCGCAGGCGCTGGTATTGAGGCAGCCGTTAACGGCAAAACGGGCCCTTTCAATGCGGTTGTCGGCCATGGTCAAAAAGATTTCAATGGTATCGCCGCAGGTGCCGGTGCGCCGGCCGTACCCGTCGGCATGGTCCAGCCGCTCCATCCGTTCGGTGGCAAACGCCATCTCCAGGAAATGCTCGGCATGGTCCTGCCAGAAATTACCGGTGTCCTCTTTTGGTTTCAACATTTAGTTTTCCTGCCTGGCGTTGTCAGGTCCAAGTCAAACCGATCAAAGAAAAAAATATTATAAATACCGAAATTTTTTTGTCAAGAAAAGAACCCGTTTTGGCCGGGTCGGTATCCAGCGGCGCTTTCTGCCCGGTACCAGCGGCCCGGTCTTTTCCCGTCCCGGGGCAGGGATGTCAGCAGTCATCATTTTCTTCTTTTAAAAACAGACTTTTGTATTCGTATTTGGAAAGATATTTTTTCAGGAGCCGGTTGATTAAAAAATAGATTTCTTCCAGTTCCTGGTCTGTCATTTGCGGAACCAGGTGCTGCATCAGCCGGTCATCAGAAAACTTCTGCAGGTAAAAAATGACACTTTCTTCATCCGTGGCCCGGTCAAACCCGAAGGCACCGGCTCCGGTGTAGGTTTCGACAAATTCGTGGCTGTGCTGTTTCATGGTTTTCCTTTCGGCGCTGGCCTGTTATAAAAGTAAGTACCCGGTAATCTTTGAAAATTCTATTTCGGGCAGCGGCGTCCGGCGGCCGTATTGACAGCCGCCGGCTTCGACGGCCATGAATTGACTATAAACAATATCCGGCCTGCTGGCAAAATATCTTTTGACATCCAGGAAGACGGTTGCGTATAATGCTTGGTGAACAACGTTTATATGCGTTTTATTGTGGTGAAATAGATACCTGACAGGGGGGCAAGACGGTCTGGTGGGAGCGGAGCACCTCTTACCGGCAGATTACCGCTTCATGAAGTTAAATGAATTTCAGTTCACCCGGTTAAAACAGCTCGTCTACCGGGAGTCCGGCATTAACTTGGAAGGCAAACCGCAGCTGGTGGAAACCCGGCTGGCCAAGCGGTTTCGGAAAATCGGGAAAATGGCGGTGGATGATTATATCTGCCTGCTGCAGACCGATCCGGTGGAACTGGCCTCCTTTGTCGATATCATCGCCACCACCCACACCTTTTTTTTCCGGGAAAACAAGCCTTTTGTCTATCTGGACCGGGAAAGCTGCCAGGCCGTCTGGTGCGCCGCCTGCTCCAGCGGCGAAGAGCCGTATTCCATCATGATTCATTGCCTGGAGCAGGGATTCCGTCCGCATGTGCTGGCCACGGATATCTCCAGCGAGGTGCTGCGCCAGGCCGAGGCGGGGGTCTATGACCGGGATCGATTGCGCCATTTGTCCCCGCCCCTGATCGACCGGTATTTTTCCCCGGAAAAGGTCAAAGCCGAAACCCGCTACCGCGTCCGTCCCCAGGTCAAGGAAAGGGTGGTCTTTGACCGTTCCAACCTGATTACCGATGCCTTGCCGGAAAGAACCTTTGACGTGGTTTTCTGCCGCAACGTCATGATCTATTTTGATCTGCCCACCAAGGCGAAAATCGTGGAAAAGATGTTTTACGCCCTCAGGCCGGGCGGTTATTTCATTATCGGCGGGGCGGAAAGCCTGAGCATCCTGGACCACAAGTTTACCTTTGTCGCCCCCAGCGTCTACCAGAAACCCAGGATCTCTCTTCCCTAAACGCCACAAATGTTCCGCCCCGGATAAGACGGGTTGGCCCCTGGCAAAGATTCGTTCATCTCTATCGAAATCGGTGTCGTCTGGTGCAAGCAATTAGCAACAATTCCCCCGGAATCGAACAATTTTGA
>CAYTQK010000249.1:0-4733 GCA_964439745.1 uncultured Desulfobacterales bacterium | reverse complement strand
AACGTCAGCATCGGCGAAAATACCCTGATCGTGGCCCAGGCCGGCATCGCCGGCAGCGTGCGCATCGGCCGCAACGTCATCCTGGCCGGCCAGTCCGGCGTCTCGCAGCACCTGGAAATCGGTGATGCCGCCGTTATCGGCCCGCAGGCCGGTATTGTCAAGTCCGTGGCTTCCGGCGAGGTGATTTCCGGAACCCCGGGCATGGCCCATAAATTGTGGCTGAAAGCCCAGAGCCTGGTGGCCCGGCTGCCCGAGCTCAAACAGACCGTCAAGAAACTGGAAAAGCGCCTGGCCGCGCTGGAGTCCGCCAGGGAGAAAAACCGCCATGAAAGCGATGGACATTAAAAAAATCATCGAAATTCTGCCGCAGCGCTATCCCTTTATCATGATCGATCGGGTTTTGGAGGTGGTGCCGGGGGAGCGCCTGACCGCCGTAAAGAATGTTTCCGCCGGGGAATCCTGGCTGGCCGGTCATTTCCCCGAGGATCCGGTCATGCCCGGCGTGTTGATCGTGGAAGCCATGTGCCAGGCCGGCGGGGTGCTGGTCAATCTGGGCGAGGTCTTCGAAGACAAGCGGCCGGTCCGCTACCTGACGGGACTGGACCGGGTTCGTTTCCGGAAAAAAGTGCTGCCCGGGGATCAGCTGCTCATTACCGTCCGGATCGTCAAGAAGAAATTGAATATGATCAAAATAGAAGCCGAAGCCGCGGTGAACGGCGTCAAGGTCGCCGAGGCGCAGATTATGGCCAGCATGGGAGGAGATGGTGATACATCCGACAGCAATCATTGATCCGGCCGCGGAGATTGACAGCGATGTGCAGATCGGGCCATATACGTATATCGGCGAAGATGTTTTTATCGGAGCCGGGTCGGTCATCGATTCCCACGTGGTCATTCAGCCGTATACCAGTATCGGTCCGGACTGCCATGTTTACCAGTTCGCCTCTGTCGGCGCCCCGCCCCAGTCGTTGAAATTTGCCGGGGAAAAATCCTATGTCAAGATCGGCCGGGGGTGCCAGATCCGGGAGTTTGTGACCATCCACCGGGGCACGGAGTCCGGCGGCGGCATCACCGAAATCGGTGAAAACTGCCTGATGATGGCATATACCCATATCGCCCACGACTGCCGCATCGGCGACAAGGTGGTCTTCGCCAACAATGCCACCCTGGCCGGCCACATCACGGTGGACAATTACGCCACCATCGGCGGCCTGGTGGCGGTTCACCAGTTTGTCAACATCGGCCGGTACGCCTTTATCGGCGGAAAATCGGCAGTGGTCAAGGATGTCCCGCCCTATGTCATTGCCGCCGGCGACCGGGCCCGCCTTTACGGACTGAACAGCGTCGGCCTGAAGCGCAATAATTTTTCTCAGCAGGCCCTGGTCTCGCTGAAGAAAGCCTACCGGATCATTTTCCGTATCGGCCTGACCCTGAACGAAGCCATCGAAAGAGCCTACGCCGAAGTCGAACAGACGCCGGAGGTGGTTCATTTCCTGGAATTCATCAAGACATCCAACCGGGGGATTACCCGCTGACCGGTCGGGATCGGGATTGGTTTATGAATATTGGTCTGATTGCCGGGGGCGGCCGGTTCCCGCTGTTGTTCGCCGATGCCGCCCGGGCCGCGGGATATACCGTTTACGCGGTGGCCTACCGGAATGCCGCCGATCCGGGGATTGAAAACCGGGTAGACCGGGTCGAGTGGCTGCACCTGGGCGAAATCAACCGGTTGATCGGGTTCTTTTCCCGTCACCGGGTCACGGAAACTGTCATCATGGGCGGGATTCAGAAGACCGTCATGTTTTCCGATATCCGGCCGGACGAGCGTGCCCTGGCCATGATTGCCGGCTTGACGGAAACCCATGACGATCAGCTGCTGCGGCGGTTTGCCGCAGAACTGGAAAAAGAAAATATTCAAGTGCGCGCCTCTACCTTCCTGCTGCCGGACCTGTTGGCCGGAGAGGGCGTCTGGACGTCCCGCCAGCCGGATGAGGCCCAGGCCCGGGATATCGCCATCGGCTGGAAAACGGCCAAGGCCATCGGCGATCTGGACGTGGGACAGTGCGTGGTGGTGGAAAAAGGCTCGGTGCTGGCCCTAGAAGGGATCGACGGCACTGATGAGACCATTTTGCGGGGCGGCCGCCTGGGCGGCGGCAACGCGGTGGTGGTCAAGGTCTGCAAGCCCCGGCAGGATCTGCGCTTTGACGTGCCCGCGGTGGGTGTGCAGACCATTGACATCATGCGGCAGGCCGGTGCCCGGACCCTGGCCATTGAAGCCGGCCGCACCGTGGTTTTCGATAAGCGGGCAATGGTAGAACAGGCGGACCAGGCCGGTATCAGTATCGTGGCCCGGAGGGAGGCATAATGGATAAAGTTCGGGTGGGGGTAATCGGTACCGGTTACCTGGGCAAATTCCACGCCGAAAAATACGCCAACATGGCGGATGCCGTCCTGGTCGGCGTGGTCGACGTGGATCGCGCGGCGGCGGCGGCGGTGGCGGACAGGTGGGGTGTGCCGGCCTATACCGATTACCGGGAAATCCTTGATCGGGTGGACGCCGTCAGTATTGTTGTCCCGACCCCGGCGCATTTTTCCATTGCCATGGAGTGCCTGGAAAACGACCTGGATATCCTGGTGGAAAAACCGATGACCTCGACCCTGGCCGAGGCGGACCGCCTGATCGAGACGGCCGCCGCCCGAAAAAAAATTCTGCAGGTGGGCCACCTGGAGCGGTTTAACCCGGCGGTTCACCCCTTAAAAGACATTGTCAACCAGCCCCTGTTTATCGAATCCCACCGGCTGGCCCTTTATAACGAGCGCGGCACGGATGTAAGTGTGGTGCTCGATTTGATGATTCACGACATCGATATTATCTTGAATTTTGCCAGATCCGGCATCCGGATGATCCGGGCGGCCGGTCTTTCGGTGATCTCCGAGCATGTGGATATTGCCAACGCCCGCCTGGAGTTTGACAGCGGCTGCGTGGCCAACGTCACCGCCAGCCGGATTTCCAACCGCAACGAGCGCAAGCTGCGGATGTTTCAGAAAGATGCCTATATTTCCGTGGATTTCGGAAACAGCGCCATCACCGTGGTCGATAAGAGCGGGGAAGGAAACGGCAGCGGGCCGATCCCGGGCCTGAATACCCGCAGCCTCTCCTTCACCCGCTGGGATGCCCTGGAGCAGGAATTAACCGCCTTTGTCCATTGCGTGCGGAACCGCCTCACCCCGGAAGTATCCGGTCAGGAGGGACGCAAGGCCCTGCGGACCGCCCTGGAAGTGATGGAGCAGATCCATCAGACGGAGAAGATGTTTGAGCAGTCAACAGCCGCTACAACCGACCGTGCCGGCGAATAAGTTCGTCATGATCGTGGCCGGCGAGGCCTCCGGCGATCTGCACGGGGCCAACCTGATCCGTCGCATGCGCCAGCGGTCGGATGCCTTTTTTTTCTGCGGTATCGGCGGCCGGGCCATGCGCCAGGCCGGGGCGCGCCTGATCGTTGACGCCGATCAGTTGTCTGTGGTCGGCATTACCGAAGTGGTGGTAAAACTGCCGGCCATCTGGTCCGGCCTGTCCGCCGTCAAGAAAATCATCCGGTCCGGTCTGCCCGATCTGCTGATCCTGATCGATTTTCCGGATTTTAATCTGCGGCTGGCGTCGGCCGCCAAGAAAGCCGGCATCCCGGTTTTCTATTATATCACGCCCCAGGTATGGGCCTGGCGGAAACGGCGGGTGCACCAGATCCGGCGGCTGGTGGATCACGCCGCGGTTATCCTGCCGTTTGAAGAGGCCTTTTTTCAACAATACCAGGTGCCGGTGACCTTCGTGGGGCACCCCCTGCTGGACGCCGGCTACGAAAACCTGCCGGAGGCCGTGGACGGGTCGTCCCGCCCCTCCGGGGTGATCGGCCTGCTGCCCGGCTCCCGGACGCGGGAGGTGCGGCAGCATCTGCCGCTGATGCTGGCCGCTGCCGAGCGCATTGCCGCCCGGGGGCAGCCGGTCACCTTCGTGGTCTCCTGCGCCCCCTCGGTTCCGCAGGCGGTGTTCACGGAGATTGTCGAACCTTATGCCGGGCGGCTTTGCCTGGAATTTGTCTTTGAAAGCGTGGCCGCGATTTTTTCCCGCTCCACCCTGGTGCTGGCCGTATCCGGTACCGTCGCCCTGGAAGCGGCCCTGGCGGAAACGCCCATGCTGGTCATCTACCGGGTTTCCCGGATCAGCTACTGGCTGGCCCGGGCCTTGGTGCGCCTGGATCACATCAGCCTGGTCAATCTCATTGCCGGCCGCCAGATCGTGCCGGAACTGATCCAAGCGGCGGCCAGCCCGGAGAACATCGCCCGGCAGGCGGCGGATCTGCTGGCGGACCCGGAGCGGCTGCAAGCCATGCGCCATGAACTGCGGCAGATCCGGGAAAAACTCGGCGCCGGCGGCGCTTCCGACCGGGCGGCCGACATCGCCGTCAGCCTGTTATAACCGGGACGGTGCTGAAAAAGCTGTCATCGCCGGGTTTGCTGGAGGAATTATCGTTCCGTCATGGCGCCGCGGTTTTTTTGATTACCGTTGAGGCGGAACAAAGACACCTGGCCCGCGGACCAGGTTGTACAGACAAGCTAACCCGGATATCTCATGAATTTTTTTGACCATGGTTGTTTAATCAATAAATTTTAGGTTGTTATTAATGATGGCTTCGTAAAAAGTTTAAAAAATGTTATGCCCGTCAAATAATAAAAAT
>CAYTQK010000248.1:0-4739 GCA_964439745.1 uncultured Desulfobacterales bacterium | reverse complement strand
GCCGGAGCCGGCTTCAACCGCTGTTTTTCCGCAAAGAGAGTGATACCGGCATATCGCCGCCGTGATCCATTGCCTCCGGCTTTGATGGAGCCATCTCCGGGTGGGATTGCGGGAGGCATAGAGGGCTTCCTGGAGGCGAATGACTTTGGCGGAATGATGATTATTGCGGCGAGTGGTCGAGGTGTTCATCAGGTTCCTTGATTTCCCGGATGATAAACAAGGGGCGGTTTTTGATCTCGATAAAAAGGTGACCGATATATTCTCCAAGGACGCCGATGGATATCAATTGCACCCCGCCAAGAAAGAGGATGATCATTACCAGGGAGGCATAGCCGGGCACCTCGCCTCCAAGGAAGATAGTGTACAGGAAAACATATCCCCCGTAACAGAATCCGAGCAGGGCAGCCGCCAGACCGGCCAGGGTCCATATCCGCAAGGGCAGTCGACTATACGCGGTGATGGCGTCAAAAGCAAACGCCGCCAGTCGCAGGAAATTCCACTTGGAGCGGCCGCACTGCCTTTCTTCTCTTGTGTAATGTATGACCTCCCGGGAAAAACCGATCCAGTTGATCAGCCCTTTAAAATACCTGGTCCTCTCGGGAAAGCGCTTGACCGCCTCCAGAGCCCGACGGCTTAACAGGCACAGGTCTCCGCTGTCCGGCGGAAGATCACTGTCAGATATGGCCTGAATGAATTTGTAAAAAATGCCGGTAAGAAGGGTGCGAAAAAGACTTTCCCCCCGGCGCTGATCGCGAATGCCGATAACGACATCGGCGCCGTCCCGCCACTTCTGGAGCATCTGCGGAATGATTTCCGGCGGGTCCTGCAGATCCGCGTCGATAATGACGGCCGCATCTCCCCGGGCCCTTTGCAGGGCGGCAAATATAGCCGTGTCTTTGCCGAATCTTCGGGAGAGGGCGATGAGGGTAATATTGTCGCGACTTGCCTGGTAAGCCAGCAGTTTTTCCCAGGTGGCATCCCGGCTGCCGTCATCCACGAAAATGGCTTCCCAGGTCAGCTCCGTTTTGTCCAGTACCTTTTCCAGTCGTTTGGTGAAGTCGCTTATGATTTCTGTTTCATTATAAACGGGAACGACAACGGAAAGACAGATATTGTTTGTAAGCGCGGTACCCATGCCGTACCCCGTTATTCAGTAATGGTTATATCCAGACGATATATGCGGAGTTGTTCCTGTTCATATTGTCCGACCATGGTATGACAGTGATTTTCGGAATTCCAGATAAAAGGGACATGCGGAAGAAAAAGAAAACGGAGATCTCCTTCTTGTCCATCCACAACAATTTTTGTTTTTTTTATGGTCGCGGCAGTCCGGGCAGTATAGATCAAGTGATTCCCTTGGGGACTGAGAAAAGGATTTGAGATTGGATGAAATATTTTTGGCGGTACGATTTTGTACGGCCTGCCTTCTCTGCCGTTGCGGACAATCAACCAGGCGTCCCCTTTTTGGGCTCGATACACCATCTGGGAAGAATCCTGGCTGAAATCCAGGTGAGAAATTTCATCGTAAAACGGATGCTCTTCTTCGTTTTTAACGATGCAGTATTTTTCATTTTTCTTGGCCCGGTAGACCAATGAGGAAGAATCCGGACTGAAAAAGGGGGGCGCGACTTCATCATAAAAGGCACCTTGCTTGTTATCGCTCACTACGCACCATTTATCGTTGTTACGGGCCCGGTAAGCCAGATGCTGAAAATCCGGACTGAAAAGCGGAATTCCTACTTCGTCAAAAAAGGGGCCTTCGTTTGTCCCGGTAACAACACACCATTTATTGTTTTTTTGCGCCCGGTAGGCCATATGCTGAAAATCAGGACTGAAAACCGGCGTATCGACCTTTTCATACGCATTTCCGGGTTCACCGTCAAGAATCACCCAAGATTTCGGGCCGTTGGAATCCTGGGTGCTGGCGATATAGGAATAATGGGCTGAATCCGGACTGAAGCGCGCCCGACTGATCCGGTCAAAAGCCGGGCCGGCTTTGCCGTCAATTATCATCTGATAGCGCACGCCATCTGTTTTGACATAAGCGAACCGCGAGGAGTCCGGGCTGAAAACCGGCGGAGTCAGGCGGGGAGTCGCGGTTTGGTACTGACTGGTCTTTTTATCAAAATAGGTATT
Organism: uncultured Desulfobacterales bacterium; assembly: GCA_964439745.1. Lineage (GTDB taxonomy): Bacteria > Desulfobacterota > Desulfobacteria > Desulfobacterales > Desulfosudaceae > CAYTQK01. The sequence continues at coordinate 2,603 of CAYTQK010000248.1, read as the reverse complement.
GATGACATATTGCCCAGCAGTGATTTTTTGGTCGTCCTTGATAATAATCCATCTGTCGTTTTTGAAGGCTACAGCCGCCAGATGCTTCCCATCAGGACTCCAGACAAGGTTCTGGACAATGTCAAAAGGACCGTAGGATTTTTTCCCTCGAATCAGGTAATAGTTCTTGTCTTTGACGGCGATATAGGCAAGTTCGCTGGAATCAGGGCTGAAACCGATCTCGGTAATATTGTCAAAGGGGGGATATTCCTGCCCATTATGGACCACTCGTTGTCGGCTGTCATTAACGGCAATATAAGCCGCATGGTTGGAGTCAGGACTGAAAAGAACCCCTGTCTGCTGATCAATCATGTCATATTTACGCAAGGCATGACCGTTGAGTACCACAAATTGCTCATTTTCTTTCTGGGCCAGGTAGGCAGAATATTGTCCATTCGGGGAAAACCGCAGGCAGCAGACGCTGTCATAAGGCGGGGACTCCCTTCCGTCAATGACGGCATAATGGCTCCCCTCCTTATCCGCCAGATAGCCGATTTTGTCGGTATATGGTGCCAGGACGGGATAATCTTTGGCGATATGGTCATAGACTGGTCCGATCTCTTTATTGTCCACAACCCGCATGCCCATTTCACCGATGGCCACGTAAGCGATTTCCGACAACGCCTCATCAGACGCAAAGGATTCGAAGTATACAGAAAAATTTTCCGGTACCCGGCTGATCAGGGTTAGCTTCTCGACAAATGATTTTCGGCTGACTGGCTGGTCCTGATCGGTCTGAGCATTAGTCAATGTGATTCCGAGAACCAGGATGGTTAAGATGCCGCAAAACCATCGAAGTAATTTGTCATAAACAGATGATTGTTTCATGGGTATGAACATGATGTATAGAAAGTTATAAGTCACATTCAGATTAACATAAACTTGAATGCGAACAAACCATAATGCCCCTTGGGGCTGGTCATATTTGTTTTTTCTGATTCATCAGTATTTGAATTTGGCAGATCCGGTATCTGCTTTCTGGAAAAGTATCTGGCTGCCTTCTGATTCAAACGTAAAGGGAACATGAATCAAATGGCGTAACCGTTTTTTTACCCGTTCCTGATCCTCCGGCGGCACGAACAGCAGCAGAAAGCCGCCACCGCCGGCGCCCACCAGCTTGCCGCCGACGGCGCCGTGGACGCGGGCCGATTGATACAGTTGATCAATATCGGCAGTGGAAACCGCCCGGCTGAGTTCCCGCTTGGCCATCCAGGCTTCGTGAAGCAGCTGGCCGAAGCGGCCGATGTCCTCGCCGTCGGTCAGAATCGAGATGCCTCTTGCCACCATGGCCTGCATTTGTCCGAGCAGCTCTTGCTTCCGATTGAGGCTGTCCACGTAGCTGCCGGCCACGTCCGAGGCCGTACGCCGGATACCGGTGTAAAACAGCATCAGGTGGCGGTTCAATTCTGTTACGCGTTCCTCGGACAGGATCAGGGGAAAAAGGTCAATGGTTCCGTCGGTGTGAAAGTCGATTCGGTTCAGGCCGCCGAAAGCCACGCAGAACTGGTCCTGGGAACCGACCGTTTCCGGGATCATCTCCTGCTCGATATGAATGCTCTCTTCGGCCAGCTTCCGGAAGTTCGGGGCGGCCCCCTGGAGGGCGTAGAGAGCGTGCAGCAGACCTACCGTAAAGGAGGAACTGGACCCCATGCCGCTGCGGGCGGGCAGGTCGCCGTTGTGATGAATTTCGACTCCATGCCGCAGGTTTAAAAACCGCAGGGTTTCACGCACGGCGGGATGTTGCACTTCAGAAGAGGTCTGGCACAATTCGATGTTGGAATAGACGATCCGCAGCCGGTGTTCAAAAAAGGGTGGCAGGTACCGGCAGAAGATCCAGCAGTACTTGTCAATGGAGGTGGCCAGGACACTGCCGCCGTGGGCCCGGTACCAGGCCGGGTAGTCGGTGCCGCCGCCGAAAAAAGAGATCCGGAAAGGGGTGCGACTGATAATCATGAGACACCGTCCAGGTTGGCAAAAAAGGCCGGGGCCTGCCGGTAATCTTCCGGGGTGCCGATATCCAGAAAAGGGGCCCGGGTGGGATATCCGAGTAGACGCCTCGCCGCCCCGGCCAGGGCGGGAAAAATATCCTCTTCCAGGGAAGCCGGCCTTTTTTCCGGCAGCGCCTGGAGCTGGGCCTCGGCAAAAAGGTAGATGCCGGTATTGATCATTCCCGGCCCCGAACCCGGGCGTTTTTCGTGAAAGGCGACAATGCGATCAGCCGTGTCAAGTTCCACCCGGCCGTAGCGGCCGGGGTCTGTCACCCGGGTCAGCAGAATAGCCGCTTCTGCTGTGCTCCCGCAAAATCGGTTGTAAAATTTTTCCAGATCGGCCTGGCAGTAAGAATCACCGTTCATTATCAGGATCGGTCCGGCCGGCAGCATGGGACGGGCATTGGCCAGGGCGCCGGCCGTTCCCAGGGGAGCCTCTTCCCGGGAATAGGCCAGGCGGATGGTACCATGGCGGTCGCCCAGGGTGGCCTGGATGACCTCGCCCAGATGGCCGGTACACAGCACCACCCGGCGTATGCCGAAAGATTCCAGTTGCTCCAGCAGAATCCGTATAAA
>CAYTQK010000247.1:0-4747 GCA_964439745.1 uncultured Desulfobacterales bacterium | reverse complement strand
CGCCACCAGGCGGATGAGGCTCTGGGTCAGTTCTTCCACGGTTTCGTTGAAAGCCTCGCTGGGCGAGTGTCCGTGCTTGCGGAGAACGTTGTACTGGGCTTCCATGGTGCCGGCCAGGCAGCCCATGAGGACGCCGCGTTCGCCGGTCAGGTCGCTGAACACCTCGTGTTCAAAGGTGGTCGGGAAGAGGTAGCCGGAGCCGATGGCAATGCCCAGGGCCAGGGTTCGTTCCTCGGCCCGGCCGGTATAGTCCTGGTGCACGGCGTAGCTGGAATTGATGCCGCTGCCGTCCAGGAAGTTGCGGCGGACGTTGGTGCCGGAGCCCTTGGGGGCCACCAGGATGACATCCACGTTTTCCGGGGGGATGACGCCGGTCTGTTCCTTGTAGACAATGGAAAAGCCGTGGGAGAAATATATGGCGTCACCCTCGTTGAGGCAGGTCTTGATCTTGGGCCAGACCGCCACCTGGCCGGCGTCGGACAGGAGCATCTTGATGATGGTCCCTTTTTTGGCGGCCTCTTCGAGGGGAAAAAGAGTCTCCCCAGGCACGAATCCGTCGGAAATGGCTTTTTCCCAGTATTCGTCGCCTTCCATCTGGCCGATAATAACCTCAAAACCGTTGTCCTTGAGATTCAAAGCCTGGGCCGGCCCCTGGACGCCGTAACCGAGGACCACGATGGTCTCCTTTTCCAGGATCTGGCGGGCCTGTTTCATGGTGAATTCATCTGAGGTGACCACGTTTTCTTTTGTTCCACCAAAATCAATTTTCGGCATGACTGTTTCTCCTTGTCTTTTTCTTTCGTCGATATGTACCGGTTCCCGGGAACCGGAGAGGTTATGTAACCGGACTGCGCCTGTTATCCCGTCCGCGCGCTGCGCTGCATCGCGATGGTGCCGGTCCGGGCGATTTCTTTAATGCCGATGGGTTCCAGCATGGTGATGATGGCCTGGATCTTGTCTTCGCTGCCGGTCACTTCGATACTGAAGTGCTCCGGCCCCACGTCCACCACCTTGCCCCGGAAGATATCAACGATGCGGAGGATCTCGGCCCGGTGTTCCGGCTTGGCCTTGACCTTGATCAGGATCAGTTCCCGTTGCACACAGGGGGTGCTGGTCAAGTCAAGTACCTTAATGACATTGATGAGCTTGTTCAACTGTTTTTTGATCTGTTCCACGATGGCGTCGTCCCCCACGGTGACCATGGTCAGTCGCGAGGTGTTGGGAACGGTGGTTTCGGCCACGCACAAACTTTCGATATTGTAGCCCCGTCCGCTGAACAGGCCGGCGATCCGGGACAGAACACCGGGCTGATTGTCCACCAGGATGGAGAGGATGTGTCGGTTGCCGTTCATCGCAAAAATTTCCTTGTCAGACTAAAATCATGTTGGTAATGGGCGAGCCGGCCGGCACCATGGGATAGACGTTTTCCTCCCGTTCCACCACAAAGTCCATGATGACCGGGCGGGGCGTGGCCAGGGCTTCCTTGATGACTTTTTCCACTTCCTCCGGCCGGGTTGCCCGCAAACCGACCGCGCCGTATGCCTCGGCCAGCTTGACGAAATCCGGGGCCGCTTCCATGTTGGTGCTGGCATAGCGCTTGTCGTAGAAGAGCTCCTGCCATTGCCGCACCATGCCAAGGTAGCCATTGTTGAGGATGGCGATCTTGACGGGCAGGTCGTGGCTGACGGCTGTCATCATTTCCTGGATGTTCATCTGGATGCTGCCGTCCCCGGCAATATCAATGACCGTGGCCTTGGCATCGGCCACCTGGGCGCCGATGGCCGCCGGCAGACCATATCCCATCACGCCCAGGCCGCCGGAGGTGGCGAACTGGCCCGGCCGGGAATAGTGGTAGTACTGGGCCGCCCACATCTGGTTCTGGCCCACCTCGGTAGTGATAATGGCTTCTCCCCGGGTCAGTTCGTACAGCTTTTCCACCACGTACTGAGGCTTGATGATCTCTTTCTGGTCATAGGCCAGCGGCCGGGTCTCTTTCCATTCCTCGATCTGCCGCCGCCAGCGCTCCCGGGCGTTGGCGGTTTTTTCATCGAAGGCCTCTTTTGCTGCGGTATACAGTTGCAGCAGATGCGCCAGGGTGGCCCGGCAGTCACCCACCACCGGGATATCCACGGCCACGTTTTTGTGGATGGAGGTCGGGTCGATATCCACGTGGACGATGGTGGCCTTGGCGGCGAATTCATCGGTTTTGCCGGTGACCCGGTCGTCAAAGCGGACGCCGACGGCAATGAGCAGGTCGCATTCAGCCAGGGACATGTTGGCCCGGAAGGTGCCGTGCATACCCGGCATCCCCAGCCAGAGCGGATCTGTACCGGGAAAGGCGCCCAGCCCCATCAGCGAAGAGGTGACCGGAATGCCGGTGGTATGGGCGAAATCCGTCAGCTCCCGGGAGGCTCTTGAGAGGAGGATGCCGCCGCCCGAGAAAATGACCGGTTTTCTGGCCGTTTTGATCAACTCCACCACCTTCCGCAGCTGCTTGAGGTTGGGCTCGTAGGTGGGGTTGTACGATTTTAACTTGATGGTCTTGGGCACATTATAGGTGGCCTTGGCGTTGATGACATCCTTGGGGATATCGATCAGCACCGGCCCGGGTCGTCCGGAAGAGGCGATGTAAAAGGCCTCGCGAATGGTGCGGCCCAGGTCCTCCACGTTTTTGACCAGGTAGTTGTGCTTGGTGCAGGGCCGGGAGATGCCCACGATATCCACCTCCTGAAAGGCGTCGTTGCCGATCAGCGGGGTGGGCACCTGGCCGGTGAAGATGACCACCGGGATGGAATCCATGTAGGCCGAGGCAATGCCGGTGATGGTATTGGTGGCGCCGGGGCCCGAGGTCACCAGGCAGACGCCGGTCTTGCCGGACACCCGGGCGTAGGCATCGGCGGCATGGACCGCCCCCTGCTCCTGGCGGACCAGGATATGCCGGAAATCCGTATTGAGCAGTTCATTATAGATATCCAGAACGGCGCCGCCGGGGTAGCCGAATATCACGTCCACCTGTTCTTCCTTCAGCGCTTTCATCATGATCTGCGCGCCGGTGAGCTTCATCAGCATATTTTCCTTATCATGAGGCGGTTATTTAAATATGGCCCCGGTGTTGGCCGAGGAAACCATCCGGGCGTACCGGGCCATGTATCCCCTGGTGATTTTGGGCGCGGGCCGCTGCCACTGGCCCAGCCGTTTTTCGATCTCGGCCTCATCCACCTTGAGGGTGATGGTTTTTTCGGGGATATTCACGGAAATGAGGTCACCCTCTTCGACCACCGCGATGGGCCCTTTTTCCATGGCTTCCGGAGAGACGTGGCCGATGGCCGCCCCTTTGGTGCCACCGGAAAAGCGTCCGTCGGTGATCAGGGCGACATGGGCGTCCAGTCCCATGCCGGCCAGGGCCGAGGTCGGGGTCAGCATCTCGCGCATGCCGGGACCGCCGCGGGGCCCTTCATAGCGGATGACGACCACGTCTTTTTTTTGGATCTTGCCGTCCATGATGGCCTGGCTGGCGTCTTCTTCCGATTCGAACACCCGGGCCGGCCCTTCGTGGACCATCATTTCATCCACCACCGCGGACTGCTTGACCACGCAGCCGTCCGGCGCCAGGTTGCCGAAGAGAACGGCCAAGCCGCCTTCCGGGCGGTGGGGGTTGTCAATGGTACGAATGACTTCGTTGTCCGCCGCCGGCGCCGCGGCGATATTGTCCGCGACTGTTTTGCCGGTTACGGTCAGGCAGTCCCCGGTGATGATGCCGGCCCGGGACAGCTCCTTGAGAATGGCGCTGATGCCGCCGGCCAGGTGAAGGTCCTCGATATGGTTCGGCCCGGCCGGGCTGAGCGAGCACAGGTGCGGCGCAATCTTGTTGATTTCGTTGATCATCTCCAGGCGGATATCGGCCCCGGCCTCATTGGCCAGGGCGGTCAGGTGCAGCACCGTGTTGGTGGAGCAGCCCAGGGCCATGTCCACGGCCAGGGCGTTTTTAAAGGCCTGGGCCGTCAGGATCTTGTCCGGGGTGATTTCCTTTTCCAGCAGCTCCAGGATCTGCATGCCGGCTTTCTTGGCCAGCCGCAGCCGTTCGGCCATGACAGCCGGAATGGTGCCATTGCCGGGCAGTCCCAGCCCGATGGCTTCGGTCAGGCAGTTCATGGAGTTGGCCGTGAACATGCCGGAGCAGGAGCCGCAGGTGGGGCAGGCGGCGTTTTCCACGCCGGCCAGCTCTTCTTCGGTCATCTTGCCGGAGCGCACCGCCCCGACCGCTTCAAAAACGGAGATCAGGTCGACCTTCCGGTTTTTATCCTCCGGGTGACGGCCGGCCAGCATGGGACCGCCGCTGACAAATATGGTCGGCAGGTTCAGCCGGGCCGCGGCCATGAGCATGCCCGGCACGATCTTGTCGCAGTTGGGAATCATGACCAGGGCGTCAAAGGCATGGGCGGTGGCCATGATCTCCACGGAATCGGCGATCAACTCGCGGCTGCCCAGGGAGTATTTCATGCCGGTATGGTTCATGGCGATACCGTCGCAGACGCCGATGGTAGAGAACTCTACCGGCGTGCCCCCGGCCATGTAAACGCCGGCTTTGACCGCTTTGCCGATCTGCTCCAGGTGGGCATGACCGGGAACGATCTCATTGGCCGAGTTGGCAATGCCGATGATGGGGCGATTTATTTCTTCATCAGTATAGCCGATGGATTTGAATAGCGCCCGATGGGGTGCCCGGGCGACCCCTTTTTTAAAATTG
>CAYTQK010000246.1:0-4767 GCA_964439745.1 uncultured Desulfobacterales bacterium | reverse complement strand
GGAGGAGCGTTCAAGACGGTCAGCGCCCTGGAGCTGACCATTTGCGTCATGCAGGCCCTCTTGGAGCGGGGCTGAGGCCGGCATGCCGGGACAAAGGCGCGGCCGGACTTCTTAAACGCAGCGGCGGCCCCGGATCAGGGTCCAGGGCCGCCGCTGGAAGAACACCAAGGAGGGGCTTACCCGGAGAACCGGGCGCGCAGCTCCTTCTTGTTGATTTTGCCGACGCTGGTCTTGGGAATCTCGTCCACGATCTGGATCGTGTCCGGCACCCCGTACTTGGGAATTTCCCCCTTTTCCACGAAAGACATGAAAAAGTTCTTCAGTTCGTCTTCGGTCACCTTGCCCTGGTAGTCCGGTTTCAACACCACCATGACCAGGGGGCGTTCGCCCCATTTGTCATCGGGCACGCCGATGGCGGCCGATTCGCTGACCGCCTCGTGCTGGCTGATAATGTCTTCCAGTTCCAGCGAAGAGATCCATTCGCCGCCGGTCTTGATGACGTCCTTAAGGCGGTCGGTGATCTGGAGATAGCCCTCCTCGTCCACGTAGCCGATATCGCCGGTATGCAGCCAGCCGTCCCGCCAGAGCTCCTCGCTCTTTTCCGCGTCCTTGAGATAGCCCTGGGTCAGCCAGGGCGAGCGCACCACCACCTCGCCGGTGCTCTGGCCGTCATGGGGCAAAAACTGGCCGTCCGGGCCCTGGATCCGCAGGTAGACATTGATGGCCGGCCGGCCGGTGCGGCAGCGCACCTTGATCTGCTCTTCCTCGCTCCAGTCCAGCATTTTGGGCTTGAGCAGGGCGGCCGTCAGCAGCGGGCAGGTTTCGGACATGCCGTAGGCGGCAAAGATGTTGATGCCCAGGTCCAGGGCGGCCTTGCACATGCCGCGCGGCAGGGCCGAGCCGCCGATGATGACCTTCCAGCCGGAGAGGTCGAACTGCTTGATGGCCGGGCTGCTGACCAGCATGTGCATGATGGTGGGCACGCAGTGGGACACGGTGACTTTCTCTTTGACCAGCAGCTTGAGCAGCATCTCCGGTTCATAGCGGCCGGGATAGACCTGCTTGGCGCCCATCAGGGTCATGACATAGGGCACGCCCCAGGCATGGACATGGAACATGGGGGTGATGGGCATGTACACGTCTTCGGAGTTGATGTGCACCTGGGAGGCAAAGGCCGAGTTGTTGGCCATCATGCCGTAGGTGTGCAGCATCAGCTGGCGGTGGCTGAAATAGACCCCCTTGGGCAGACCGGTGGTGCCGGTGGTGTAGAAGGTGGTGGCCATGGTGTTTTCGTCGAAATCCGGGAACCCGTATTCCGTGTCCGCCCCGGTGACCATCGACTCGTACTCGCCGTCCAGGGAAAGGCCGGTCTCGGGAGTCTGGCCCGAGTCGCTGATGAGGATGATCTTTTTGGCGGTTTCAAACTGGTCCTTGACCGATTCCAGCAGGGGCAGAAACTCCTCGCTGACGAGGATGACGTCGTCTTCGGCGTGATTGATGGTGTAAATGAGCTGGTCCGGGGAGAGGCGGATGTTGATGGTGTGCAGTACCGCCCCCATCATGGGTATCGCGAAAAAGCACTCCAGGTAGCGGTGGCTGTCCCAGTCCATGACCGCCACGGTGCTGCCCGGCCCCACCCCGGCACCGGCCAGGGCGTTGGCCAGCTGGTGGATGCGCCGGTAAAAATCCCGGTAAGTGTAGCGGTGCTGATCCCGGTAGATGATCTCCTGGTCCGGCGCGCTGATGAGCGGGGTTTCCAGGAGGTGCTTGATGAGCAGTTGAAAGGAATGGGCCGAGGGGGTGGTTGGAACGGGACGGAAGGTCATGTCTGCCTCCTTCAGTAAAAGGGGTTATAAGAATATGCCGGCCAGCGCAATCAAGGCTGGCAGCTGTTGTACCGATCAGGGTGGGTGCTGCAGGAAGAAGCAAGCCGCTATTGACCGTGTCGTGGCTGGTCCGGACGCTGCGAGCGAGGGCCGTGGGTGGTTAGAAGCAGTGGTCAGCAAAAAAATCAAATTTGTAAAATCTTTCCGAATCGCTATGGTGTCTGCTGCCGGTAATCTGGAAAAATTTAATAAATATTTTAACAGCCACACCCCTTGTTCGTCAATGAATTTTACAGCCGGCTGGCTTGCATTTTCCGGGCGGAAGCGGTATTCTTGAAGTATAAAACTACCGCGGCCGGAGCAGACGAAAATTGAACCAAAACCGGTCCGGCCGCCCGTCACCCCCGAAACTTCAGAAATATCTTTCGGATACCCCTATGTACCTGGCCCGCAAACAGGTCAACCAGACCATCCATTACGTCATCCGGCAGAGCGTCTCTGAGGACGGCATGCTGGTCAGCCGGGATCTGTTCGACCTGGGCAGTGATCCCGAGGACTACCTGGTCTATCCGGACAATGGCCATGCCTTTTATTTTGATGAAAATTTGTGCCACGCCCTGGAAGCCCGGGGCGTGGCCCCGGACTACACCGAACTGGAAGCGCTCTTCTGGCCCTTTCTGGCCCCGGAAACCCGTCGGATCATTGAAAAATTTTCCCGGGCTCCGGCCGGCCGCCGGGGCAGCCTGGCCGAACAGAAAAAGCGGTGCGAAATCGAGACGTTTCACGTCTTTGACCGGCGGCGGATGCATTTTCTGCGCTTCGGGGAAATGGACCAGACCCGGCTGGCGGCGGTGCCCCAAAAGATCTACCGCAAACTGCTGGACAAGTCCCGGGACGAGATCGAACAGCAGTTTATCGAGATGGAGCAGGTGCTTTCGCCACGGGCGAAGAAGAACTATACTTTCGTGATTTTCAACGTGGCCGGTAATTTTGAAAGCGCCCTGGCCCGCAGGTTTCCCCAGGCTCTGCCCGAAGATAAGGTGGATGAATGTTTCCTGGAGGAGGTCTGCCGGGTCAGTGATGATGCTGCTTTCTGGGCGGACCTCTTGTCCGGCGGGCGGCTGCACCCGTACCTGGTCCGGTACGTGTGCTGGTTTTTTGATCATGATTTTTTCGGCGGCCAGTACCTGGATGACCTGGTCTGGCAGTTCAAGCGCCGGCACCACCAATTTACCCCGCCGCAGCCCCGTCAGCACATGGAAGTGGACGAGGCCCTGGCCGTGCTGGAAATCGACCGGAGCGAACTTGCGAAACTGACCGTAAAAATCCTGACAAGACAGTACCGGCGCATGGCCAAGCGTCATCATCCCGACCAGGGCGGCCGGCATGAAGCCTTTATCCGGCTGAACCGGGCGTTCGAGGACCTGCTGCGCCGGGTCAAGGCCGGCGGCGGCAAAACCACCCGCTATCATACCCGCCGCGGATAAGGGAATCAGCCATTGGTACGCAGGCGGCGGTTCTGCATGCTGCCCCGGATCTGGCGGGACTTTTGATTGAGTACGGCATAGCTGTAGCGCAGGTTTTTGCCCATCAGGTTGGGAGAGTTTTTCAGGCTGGACGGAACCTTGGCCCCGTTGACCGCCATTTTGCGGATGAAATTGAGTTCCTTGCCGATAACCTTGTTCTGCCGCCTCCGGACGGCGTCGAGAAAAGCGGTCCGGTCAGGGGTATTGCGGGCGCAGGTCACGGCCCGGCCCATCTGGGGCAGGCTGTGGCCGTCGCTGCCGCCGGTCATGGATTTGTCCAGGTTGAACCCCAGCAGGGCACTTTTCAGGTTCCATTTTTTCAGGTTGCCGGCGTTGATGACTTCCACCCCGTCTACCATTTCCAGCAGTTCCGTCTGCCGTTTTGTTGAAAACATGGGGTTGCAGACGCCGGTGTACATGGCGCAGTATGGGTGGGGAAAAACCACCAGGGCATCGTAGCGCCCGGCCCGGGTCACGATCTCTTCCATGGTCAGGCCGACCGAGGCCATGACGTCCCGTCCCAGGAACGGTTCGATTTCCCGCTTGAAAAAAAATTCCAGGGCCCGGAATTCGTAAAAATAGACCAGGACATGGGCGCCCTGCTGCGAGGTGATTTCAATTCCGGGAATATTGAGAATATGCGGATAGCGCCGCATTTCCCGGGCGCCGTCGATGGCGTTGTGGTCGGTAATGGCGATGCCGATGCCGAGAGACTCGGCCCGCGCGGCGATCTTGCGGGGACAGTCCGCCCCGTCCGAATAATGGGAGTGGAAATGAAGATCGACCACGGTATGGGTGCGGATCAACCGGTCCACGTCGGGAGTTTCGAACAAGACCCGGTTGGGGCGGAGGTCGGCTGCAGCCTCGGTATGTCTGAACATGCGGTATACTTCCAAATCTACAGGTATTTTTCGCAGCAGGGGTGCTGCCGCGGAACTTTTTACTTTTGTTACTATAACACCGATTTGCTGACTTGGCAAGGTAAAAGAAAAAGATTGTCTTTGCCGGCCTGGTTGACACCGGACCGGCCGTCGGGTATAAGCGGAATTCATGGACACCATTTCCGAAGTCACCGACCGGGTCAAGGTTGCTTTTGATGCCGCCGGCATTGAAATACCTTTCCCCAAGCGGGATATCACCATTGTTCCCAGAGAAAAGTAGCGGCAAGAGGCGTTTTTTCTGCCGTATTTCTTTTATAAGATCAACAATTTCGTGTAATTTCAGAAGGCTGTTTGACAAGCCCGGAAATATCTGCTAAGCAATAAACAAAAGTTAATTTGCTGTTTGAATATTTTTGCTCTACAAGCTTCAGCTTTTTTCACGCAGGCCGGGCATTCCGTACGCCGGCTGTCGATACGCAAATAATAAAGCCAAAATACCTACCGGTGATTTTCCGGGCCGGTTATCAGGCTTCT
>CAYTQK010000245.1:0-4795 GCA_964439745.1 uncultured Desulfobacterales bacterium | reverse complement strand
AAACAGCCGCCCCGGGCTGGCCGTCAGGGGCGCGGTGATCCGGGTTGCCGTCCTTTCGACGATTGTCCGGACACGGCCCGGATCGCGGTTGGCCAGGAAGGGCAGGTTCAGCTGCGCCGGGTCCTCGCCGAAGGCGTCCAGCAGGTAACTGATGGCCATGCGCCACGGTTCCCGTATGGCCGCGTCTCCGCCGGGCATGGGCACGTAAGCGGGGTGGGCGGCTCTTCGAAAATCCAGCCGGTCGGCCACCATGGCTTCACCGCCCCAGATGGCGCCATCGGTCCCGTAGCCGGTGCCGTCCAGGGCCAGGCCGATCACCTTTCCATGCAGATTGTTTTCCGCCAGGCAGGCAACAAGGTGGGCATGGTGGTGCTGCACGGCGATTTTAGGTATGGCGGTTTGTTCCAGCGCGTACCGCGTGCTGAGGTAATCGGGATGCAGGTCATGGGCGATGTACTGTGGTGCGATATCCAGGATGCGCTGCATGTGGTCGATGGTTTGACGGAAATACTCCAGCGCCGGCAGATTTTTTAAATCACCGAGGTGCTGGCTGACAAAGGCGTGGGTTTGCCTGGTCAGGCAGACCGTGTTTTTCAATTCCGCCCCGCAGGCCAGGATCGGCGGCATTGACCGGTCCAGAAAGAGCGGCACGGGCACGTACCCGCGGGAGCGTCGCAGCATCCGGGTTTCGCCGGACGCACGGCAAACGATGGAATCATCACTGCGGATATAAATATCCCGGTTGTGGATCAGAAAACCGTCGGCGATACCGGCCAGCCGTTCCACCGCCGCCCGGTTATCGATGGCGATGGGTTCTTCACTCGGATTGCCGCTGGTCATCACCAGGACGGGGATACCCCGGGCGAGAAGGAGGCAGTGCAGGGGGGTGTAGGGCAGCATGACGCCGAAGTACCGGTTTTGGGGGGCGACACCTGGGGCGATCACATGGGGCAACCGTTGGCGCAATAAGACAATGGGCCGCTGCGGTGATTCCAGCAGTTCTTTTTCCGCGGCATCCAGCTCGGCCATTTCTTCAACAACCGATGTGTCCGCGGCCATGAGTGCCAGGGGCTTGTCCTGGCGGTTTTTGCGGAGCCGCAGCCGGGTCACAGCGTATTCGTTCCGGGCGTCCACGGCCAGGTGAAAACCGCCGATTCCCTTGATCGCCAGGATCTTTCCCCGGGCCAGCAACCGGCCGGCATCGGCAATGGCATCGTCGCCGGGACGAGGGGTGCCGTGCTCGTCTAACAGGGTCAGGTGCGGTCCGCATTCGGGGCAGGCATTGGGCTGCGCATGAAACCTGCGGCTCTGGGGGTCCTCATATTCTTGTTGGCAGGCGGGACACATGGGAAAATGCTTCATGGAGGTGTTGGCCCGGTCATAGGGGATGTCGTCCACGATGGTATAGCGCGGACCGCAGTTGGTGCAGTTGATAAAAGCGTAGGCAAACCGTCGGTCGCGGGGATCGGACAGCTCCCTGGCGCATTCCTCGCAGATTGACACATCCGGGGGGATGAGGGTGGTCCGCTGATTTCCGCTGCGGCTGGCGGAAATGGTAAAGGCTTTCCAGCCTTTGAAAGCGGCCGGTGCCTGGAGTATCTCGGTGACATGAGCCAGTGGCGGCGCCTGGCGCTGCAACCCCGTGATAAAACGATCCAGCGCAGCCGCCCCGCCTTCGGCGTGAATCTGGACTCCCTGGCCGGAGTTGGCGACCAGCCCCCTGACGCCGCAGGAGCGGGCAAGCTGGCAGACAAAGGGACGAAATCCCACGCCCTGGACGATTCCCCGGATTTGCAGGCGTTTGGCGGTTCCGGCCGACAGTTTCCCCTCAAGCATTGCTTTGGCCTCTTTGTCCCCGTTTCTGGTTTGGTGAATCAGAAAAAAATATTTCCGAAACACGGGCCTCTGCCTGGTCGTGCTGGCCGGGTGCCATCGGCCTCAGCTGTTTTCCGGCGAAGGGTTGTCTGGCAAAAACGTATCGCGCATGAATTGCAAAGCGTCCAGGGCGGTTTCCTCGTCCAGAATCTGGAGGGCAAAACCGGCATGGACGAGTACATAATCGCCGACCCGGGCGTCTTCCACCAGTATCAGGCTGGCTTGACGCTGCACACCACCAACATCAATGGTGGCAATACCGGAATTGATCTTAATTATTTTGGAAGGTATGGCAAGGCACATGGTAACTCTTCTACGGGTTGGCGGTTGATGGCGGATTGGAATCTGGACAGGTAATGTTTTTCATTAAAGTTTATGATAACCGATATGAAAGCGTTTTTCAAGTTTGAAGTGTAGAGATGTAGAGAACACATAAACTGTCCGGTATAAACAGGACAGGTTGAAACTCGGGGAAGTCAGCGTAAAAAGACGTTTGGTCGCGGACAGGCCTTGACTCTGCCCGGCGACCCAAAAGGCGGCTGGAAAATCCCGCCGCCGGTGACCGCCTGTAGGCAGCTGTTTTATTTGTCTTTTGGCATTGTGCCGGAAGGATGCGGCAGCTGCCGGGCCGATGCGGCGGTCAAAACGCGCCGGGTTTCGTCGGGAATGGTGATGGCGTTTTCGGCGTACCCGTCGGCGCCCATCTGCTGCGCCAGGTCCGGGTCAAGGGGGCGCCGCCGATGAAGATCAGGGTCTCGGGGTAGAACCGCCGGACCTGGTCGATGATATTCCGCATGTTGTCCAGGGTGGTGGACATCATGGTGGACAGGGCCAGGATGTGCGGGCGGTGGGTCTCCAGGGCTTCCAGGAAAACTTCATTGGGGACGTTGTAGCCCAGGTTGGTCACCTCGTAGCCGCTGGCCTCCAGAACCGCGGCCACGATGTTTTTGCCCATGTCATGGACATCTCCTGCCACCACGCCGATAACGATACGGGTCCGCCGTTCATCTTCGACGCGGGGAAATTCGTTTTTCAGAAAATCGGTGCCCAGGCGGTAGGCGTCAATGGCCAGGAGGAAATCGGGCAGGGCGTAACTGCCCTCCTTGAACCGGGCCCGGGCCTTTTCAATGCCCTGGTTGAGGGCCTGGAGAATTTCCCCGGCTGTCACCCCCCGGTCGCGCAGCCTGGGCAGGGTCCGGGCGAGCTGGTCGGTGTCACAGACATAGACGTTGTTTTCCAGGCCTTCCAGAAAGGAAACTTCGGCCATGATTATTTCCTCCCGTAGGTTTCGGCGGCTTTGATCAGGGCAAAGGCATTGTTCAGGCTGATATTGGGCGGGTATTCGCAGCCCGGCGACAGGATAAACCCCCCGCCCGGGGCCAGTTCGTCGATGTGCCGGCGGCATTCTTCCATCACTTCCCGGGGGGTCCCGTGCACCAGCAGGGGCGTGGGGACGTAGCCCATCAGGGTGACGGCCTGGCCGTACCGCTGCTTGAGTTCGCGGGGGGTGGCACAGTCATCGGGCAGGTCGGCAAAGTTGATGATGGCCGGTTCCATGGCGCGGATCTGGACGTCGAAATAGGGGCTGTCCCCGCAGTTGTGGATGGCCGTCACCACCCCGGCGGATTTGATGGTATTGGCGATCTCGCGGGCAAAGGGGCCTTCGATCTCTTCCCACAGATCCTTGGGCAGGCCGCTGCGCGAGGCGAACAAGGTGTCGATGGCAATGGCCGGCACCCCGGTCCGGCACTGGGCCTGGACGAATTCCAGCAGGACGCCGGTGATGGTTTCACAGGCGGCCATGACGTCTTTAGGGTGCTGGCGGCAGTCCTTGAAGAGATTTTCCGCGCCGCGCAGCATGGCCAGGACTCCCAGGGGACCGAAGACAAATCCCGAGACAATGGAGCGCCAGCCGATTTTTTCCACCATGATACGGCACAGCCGCACAAATTCGTTCATGCGGCCCGAGTCCTTGAAGGAGATGGCCTGGAGCCGGCGGTAGTCATCATGGTCCCGGAGCAGGGGATGGCGGTAATCCGGCATGGGGGTGGAATTGTCCGGATATTCCATGGCCTGGCCGAAGTCGGCGGCTTCCACGGAAAGATCCAGCATCAGCACCACCGCGTCTCCGCCGACAAATTCAAACCCGTCCAGAAAGACCCGGGCGGCCTGCTCGGCATGGAGGGCGTAGTCCGGAAAATGAATGCCGGAGATCTGCCGGGCTCCGGCGCAGAGGATGGGCGAAACCGGCACCCGGTCCGGTTCCTGGTGGCAGATGGCGCAGATGGATCGCTCCAGGCTGCTCAGCCTGGAAAACTTCCCCCGCAGAGCGGCTGCCCGGCCCAGCAGGTTGAAAAGGGGGCCGGGGATATGGCCCGGCGGCGGGACCTGTTTTTTTTTGAGGCTGTCCCAGATTACCGGCATACTCATGAGCGGATCCTTAGTAATTTGCCGTCTTAAAATTGACTTTTTACGTCACCATCATATATACATTCATCAAGCAGGCGGGCTGGAACGGAAATATTCGCAGAATCGAGTGAAAGAATTAAAGGTTTTACTTTTTACTTTTAATATATTCATGGTATGTTGTCAACCACGGAAATGAAAACCACACGAATTTTTTATGAAACGACTGCTTGATTTTGACGCCGCCCTGGCCCTGACCTTGTCTCATATCCAGCCGGGCAGGAGCGAATATCTGTCCCTGGAGCGATTGTCCGGACGAATTCTGGCCACAGAACTCTTCTCCCGGGTGGACAGCCCCTCGGTCCCTGCATCCCTCCACGCCCGGTATGCCGTGCGCTCGGGCGTAATAGCCAGCGCAATTCCGGGCGCGCCGGTGGTCCTGGAGCTGGCCGGGGTGGCCACCTCGGACGGGCTGTCGGGCGCGTGGCTGGGACCGGGCCGTACACTACGCAAC
>CAYTQK010000244.1:0-4816 GCA_964439745.1 uncultured Desulfobacterales bacterium | reverse complement strand
CCATCAACGCCACCCGGGCGGCCGGTTGAGAAGGCATTCTGCCCGGCGGTGGCGTCGCCCTGGTGCGCTGCCTGGGCGGGCTGGAAAAGATCAAGATCAAGGCCGAACAGAAACTCGGTGTCAAGGTGGTCATGCGGGCCGTGGAAGAACCCCTCCGCCAGATCGCGGAAAATGCCGGTGTGGAAGGATCGGTGGTGATCAACAAGGTCAAGGAAGGCGAAGACGCCTTTGGCTACAACGCCGCCACCGACAAGTACGAAGATCTCATGAAAGTCGGTGTCATTGATCCCACCAAGGTGGTCCGGTTCGCGCTGCAGAACGCCTGCAGTGTCGCCTCGGTCATGCTGACCACCGAAGCCATGATCGCCGAAAAGCCGGAGAAGGAAGAAGCCGGCGGTGGTATGCCGGGCGGCGGCATGGGCGGCATGGGTGGCATGGGCGGTATGGGCGGCATGATGTAGCCCCGACCGGCCCCACCGGTAAAAACATAAAAAGCCTCCGCGAAAATTTTCGCGGAGGCTTTTTTTTGGGATGGGTAAAGGAAGGAGGGTGGAGGCTGGTCCGGCCGCGGTTTACAGGTCGTCAAAGGGGGGGAAATCTTTTACCGTCATGCGTCCGGCTGCTACCACTTTGAGTTTGTCAAAAAAATCATTGCCCTTGTCATCGGTAATGATAAAGGCCGGGAAGTCCTTGACCGTAATCTGCCGCACCGCCTCCATGCCCAGTTCGGGAAAGTCGATGGTCTTCACGTGGGTGATGCATTCCCTGCCCAGACGGGCCGCTACCCCGCCGACCGCGCCCAGGTAAAAACCGCCATTTTCCCGGCAGGAGGCGACGACTTCCGGCGAGCGGTTGCCCTTGGCCAGCATGATCAGGGAGGCGCCGTTTGCCTGAAAAACCGGGACATAGGGATCCATGCGGGCGCCGGTGGTCGGCCCGAAACTGCCGGAGGGATACCCTTCCGGCGTCTTGGCCGGGCCGGCATATAAAATAACGTGCTGTTTCATGTACCAGGGGAGCGGTTCCCCCCTGGTTAAGGCTTCGTGGATCCGCGCATGGGCGATGTCCCGGGCCACCACGATGGGACCGTTCAGTAGAAGCGGCGTGGCCACCGGGTAGCGGGACAGGATCGTACGGATTTCGTCCATGGGCTGGTCCAGATCCAGGCATACGGGCTGCTGGCTGTTCCAGTCCGGCTCCGGCAGATAGCGGGCCGGGTCGGTCTCCAACTGTTCCAGGAAGATGCCTTCGGCGGTTATCTTGGCTTTGATGTTGCGGTCGGCGCTGCAGCTGACACCGATGCCGATGGGGCAGGAAGCACTGTGGCGGGGCAATCGGATGACCCGGGTGTCCAGGCAGAGATATTTTCCCCCGAACTGGGCACCGATGCCTAGATTGCAGGACAATTGGAAAAATTCGGCTTCCAGTTCCTTGTCCCGGAAGGCGTGGCCCTTGTCGTTCCCCTTGGCGGGCAGTTGATCCAGGTAACCGGCCGCGGCCAGTTTGACGGTTTTCAGGTTGGCTTCGGCGGAGGTGCCGCCGATGACCACGGCCAGGTGGTAGGGCGGGCAGGCCGCGGTGCCGATATTGCTCAATTCTTGTTTCAAAAAGGATTCCAGGGAATCGGGATTCAGGATGGCCTTGGTCTGCTGATAAAGAAAGGTTTTGTTGGCCGAGCCGCCGCCTTTGGCGATAAAAAGAAAGCGGTATTCGTCCCCGTGGGTGGCATACAGGTCGATCTGGGCCGGCAGGTTGGTGCCGGTATTGACCTCCTCATACATGGTCAGGGGGGCGTTCTGAGAATAGCGCAGATTACCTTTCCGGTAAGCATTGTATACACCCCGGCTGATGGCCGCCTTGTCGGACGATGCCGTCCAGATGCGGTGGCCTTTTTCCCCGATCACCGTGGCCGTGCCCGTGTCCTGGCACATGGGAAAAACAAACTCCGCGGAAATGACGGCGTTTTTGAGCATCTCCAGGGCCACGTAGCGGTCATTGGCCGAGCTTTCCGGGTCCTCCAGAATGGCCGCCAGCTGGGCCAGGTGACCGGGGCGGAGCAGGTGGGCGACCTCGCGGAAAGCCGTTTCCGCCAGCAGGGTCAGTCCTTCCGGGGCCAACTTTACAATGGTGGTGTTCTCAAAGGTGCCGGTGGTGACATGGTCGCTGGTCAGGCGCCGGTATGGCGTGGGGTCGGTTTCCAGGGGAAACATGGGCTGGTGAGTAAACGTATCCGTCATTGGCTCATTATATAAAAGCAAAGGGTTGAAAGGGGAGCGGTTTTGCTCGCGGCTATTTGACATACACCTTTTGTCCGGGATAAATGGTGCTGTTTTTGGAGAGGTTGTTCCGCAACAGGAATTGCTGCAAAGAAACCTGGTGGCGCCTGGCAATGGTATAGGGGCTGTCGCCGGGCTGTACCTGGTAGGTCTTGTCCCTCCCTTCATGGCCGGGCAGTTTCAGGACCTGGCCGATCCGCAGGGTGGTGGAACTCAGGCCGTTTATCCGCTGAATGGTGTTGACGGTTGTGCCGTACCGCCGGGCCAGAACCCACAGGGATTCGCCCCGCTGAACCACGTGCTGGGTGGCCGAGGTGTTGACCGGGCGCGACGAGGCTGTGGTCCAGCTTTGGGCGACGGGAATTTTCAGCAGCCGTCCGGCTTTGATGTGGTTATGGCGGTAAATGTTGTTGGCCCGGGCGATACTGGTGACCGACGTCCGGTAACGCCGGGCAATGGTGGACAGGGCTTCGCCCCGGTGGACACGGTGGTAAACGTATTTGGGCTGCGGCGCCGTGGCCGTCGGCAGGCTATCAATTTTGGCCAGAAGCAGTTCTTTTTTGTCGGTCGGGATTTTGACGGGGTGCTCTTCCCCCGGTACAATCTGGTGCCGGAATTCGGGATTCAGCGCGCTCAGTTCTTCTAAGGGGATCTCCGTAATCTTGGCGATATCTTTCAGGTGCACTTGCTTGGGCACGATGGCTTTCCCATATTCCAGCGGCGGCAAAGGCTCGATCCCGTCCATGTCGTATTTCTCCAGGTTGGAGATAATGTGCAGGGTGGCCAGGAATTTGGGCACGTACCGGGATGTCTCCCGGGGCAGCTGCTGATACAGGTCCCAGAAGTCGTCCAGGTAGTTGATGCGCTGACGGCGGATGGTTTGCAGCACCCGGCCTTCGCCGCTGTTGTAAGCGGCCAGCGCGGTGCACCAGTCGCCGAAGATCTGGTGCAGGGCGGTCAGGTATTTGATGGCCGCTTCGGTCGATTTCTCCGGATCCAGTCGTTCATCTACATAGGCATTCCGCTCCAGGCCGAACTTGTAGCCGGTCGAGGGAATGAACTGCCAGATTCCCAGGGCCCGGGCCGGGGAGAGGGCCCGCGGCTTGAAGCCGCTTTCGATCAGCGGCAGCCAGGACAGCTCTTCCGGCAGTCCAGCCTCTTTAAGTTTTTCCACGATAAAAGGGCGGTAGTGACCGGATAGTCGATAGGAGTTGATGAAGAATTCGCGGTCTCGTCCCTTGGTGAAACGATCGATTTCGTTCTGCACCTCATCGTTGATGGTAACGGGAATGGCGTTGTGATCACCGTTGACGACGCGGGTGCGGGAGGCGTATATTTCCAGGATGCGTTTGGAGATCAGAAAGCGGATATCTTCTTTTTGTTGCAGCAGCTCCGGCGTCTTGACTTCCTCCCCCTCCAGGAGAAGGGCATAGGCCTGGTCCAGGGCCTGGATGGCGTTTTCCAGTTCTCCTTTTTGCCAGAAATCCTGGGCGGCCTTGCAGAAATCCAGGGCTTCGTCCAGGGCGGCCTGGGCCGGCGGGGACGGCTCCGCTATTGCGGGGGTGGCCGGTAGCTCCTCAGGCACCATGGGGTCAGCGACGGTCTCCGTCGCGCCGTCGTGATCCGGCCTGGCTTCAGCCGAAGCCTTTGTTTCCGGCCGGGCGGAATTTTTTATAAAGGGAAATGAAGCGGACCGATGCAGATCCAGGCTGCATCCGCCAAACAGCAGGGCGGTCGTCAGCAGGGCTGGAATGGCCAAAAATGTAATACATTTCATAGTGGTAATCCTGGCATGTTTATTATATTTAAAAAAAATATATATCCTAAACCGGTTAAACCCGCAGGATCCTCCTGCCTGGAGAATCCTGCAATATGATCTAAATGCACAACCAGCCGCATGTCAAGAGAAACCCGAATAATACAACGCCGGCATGATGCGGACAGCGAATTTTTTGTCATTATCAAAATTATTATACAATAATGCCAAAAAAAAACAATTGTTCTTGACAAGATGGTGTTGCAAGAATAGAATTCTAAGATTTAATGAAATGATCAGTTGCCAGCCTGGCCAGCGTAGCTCAGTTGGCAGAGCTACTGATTTGTAATCAGTTGGTCGGGGGTTCGAGTCCCTCCGCTGGCTCCAGAAGTCGTTTGGCAAGGGTGGGGTTCCCGAGCGGTCAAAGGGAACAGACTGTAAATCTGTCGGCATTCGCCTTCGGAGGTTCAAATCCTCCCCCCACCACCATTTTGGAGGTAGCGGGAGTAGCTCAGTTGGTAGAGCTTCAGCCTTCCAAGCTGAATGTCGCGAGTTCGAGCCTCGTCTCCCGCTCCACATATTTGTTGATGGTATGCCCACGTAGCTCAGTAGGTAGAGCGCTTCCTTGGTAAGGAAGAGGTCCACCGGTTCAAGTCCGGTCGTGGGCTCCACCGGCCGCACCAGAACATAAGGCGTCAGTGACGAGAAATTCAATTTTTATGGAGGCAGGACGATGTCAAAGCAGAAATTTGAGCGAACCAAGCCGCATGTGAATGTCGGCACG
>CAYTQK010000243.1:0-4894 GCA_964439745.1 uncultured Desulfobacterales bacterium | reverse complement strand
GCCTTTCCCCTGATCCTATGGCTGGGATAGATGGATTTTCGAACAAAACAAATTCGGGGAGTTGGCCAATATTTTACCAGCTGAACTGTCCGCGGAAGTCGGTCACTCGAGCGGTGTTTTTACCGCCTGCATCCGTTCGGCCGTGTTCTCTGATCCGGCCGAAGCGACTACGGCCAAAGCGTATTTCCGCTCCATCTCCACCAGCCTGGTAACCACCGCAGCGGCACCTTCCGTGTCGCCACGCTCAAGGTTGTGGTAGGTATCGCTATAAAGCGCGGTCATCCGATCGAGATCATCTTTTCGCAGGGGAATGGAAGCAAATTGAAAACGCATCGTCGCCGGCCAGAGCTGGTTGACCATTTCCAGCAGAAAGGGGTTTTTCGTTCCCAAGGTGGAGACCGAAGCATATTCAGCGATGGCATAAATGTGCCCCACCACATCGTTTTCCCTGGCGCATTTCTCCATGACATCGAGCGCCTGGCGCAAATCGACAATATCCTGGGCTTGTCCGTTTTCGATACCGCGCCGGGCGACCAGCGGCAAAAGAAGAAAGGCCACATCAAAGAGCCATTCCAGCATGGAGTGGGTCATTTCGGTGACCCGGGCTCCTTTGCGGGGCAGGATCTCCACCAGATAATGCCTCTCCATTATTCGGAGCGCTTCCCGAACAGGAGCCTGACTGACGCCGGTTTCTTCGGCAACCCGTTTTTCGATAATCCGCTCTCCAGGTAAAAGCTTCAACCGGACAATTCGATCTTTTAAATAGTCTGCCACCTGTTCCGGCAGGTTCCGGGAGGCCTGAAATGTCATCATCCACCTTTTTTATAATAAATTCATCTCTCAAACCATTAATTATACCCCCTATCTACTCCAAGCGCAATTGAATTACGGAGGTCCGGATCCATGAAAAACCCCGGCTGATTTTTTGCTTGACAATAAATAATACTATATATAAAATATTGTCGACAATATATTATATAATGATCTTGGTAATAAGGGGGAAACCATGAGCACCGCCACCAAAAAACTCAATTCAGAACGGCTTTACAAAGTGGTTCACATTAAAGAAGCGCAAAACCAATCCCTTCGCCGGCCCATTGACCCCACGGTTCACAAGGATGTCCGCATCTGCCTGGAACGCGCCCGCCTGGTGACCGAATCCTATCAAGCCACGGAAGGACAGCCCTGGATTCTGCGAAGGGCCAGGGCCCTGCAACACCTGTTTGAAAATATGACCATTTACATTCTGGAGGGAGAAGAGATAGTCGGCAACTATGCCTCCTCCCCCGAAGCCATTTCCACCTTTCCCGAATTTTCCTTTCAGTGGCTGGAAAAAGGGCTGCGGCAGGAATTTTCCCACACCCTTTCCGAAGCCGAAAAAAAGGAATTTTCAGATTTGCACCAATACTGGGCCGACAAGAATGTGGAACATGAATTTGTAAAGGCGGTCCCGGAGGACCTGCAAGATTACGTGGAATGGACCGGCGGCTTCATGGGCACCTGGTTCTGGCCTTTGGGCGTGATAATGCCCGACTACGGCAACCGGGCCTTCCGGCTCGGATTAAAGGGCATCCTGGAAGAAATCGGCCGTAACCGCCAGGAGCTGTCACTTGCGGATAAAGACTACCAGGATAAAAATGATTTCTATGCGGCGGCGGAGATATCCTGCCGGGCTGTTATTCACCTGGCCCGCCGCTACGCTTCCCTGGCCGCGGAAAAGGCCGCTACCGCCGACGAACCCGCCAGATCAAAGTACCGGACCATCGCCGCCATCTGCGAGCGGGTTCCGGAGCACCCGCCGGAAACATTTCAGGAAGCGCTGCAGTCTTTCTTTTTTTACCACCTGGTAACTTCCCAGATCGAGTATTGCAGCGTGGGAATGGGGCAGCGTTGTGATCAGCTCTTTTATCCCTACTATATCAAGGATAAAAAAGATGGCACCATCGATTACGAGCGGGCCGTGGAACTGTTGGAACACCTCTGGATCAAGCTCGACGATCTGGGGCAAATCAACAACTACACCAGCGCCATGATTCAGGTGGGTGGCACCAAGTTTCAGAACTGCACCATCGGCGGCGTCGATGCCGAGGGAAACGACGCCACCAACGAACTTTCCTTTGCGATTATCGATGCCACCATGAATATCCGCACCCTGCAGCCGGCGCTTATCCTGCGTTATCACGAGGCCATCAACCCGGACCTGGTGGACAAGGCCCTGGATTGCATCGCCACCGGCATCGGCATGCCCGCCATATTCAATGACAACGCCGCCATTCCCTGGCACTACGAAATCGCCCTGACCCATGCCCGGCCCGCCACCGGCCCTCTATTTGGCATCCGGCCGGGACTGCTCGCGGCCATTCAGGGGGTTCGCGCCTCGAATTTTTTCAAAGCCGCCGGAAAGCGTTTTCGCGCGGTCCTGCCCAAGGGTATCAACAAGCGACTGGATGATACCTTTTATCTGTGGCCCTATAAAATCGCCACCTCCCACCGCGCCGGCTGGGCGCTGATCCGGAAATTTCTGGAGGCGACAAATTTATGGGATACCCGAAAATCCGTGGCTCTTTCCCGGGAGTGGTCCAGCACCGCCTGCGTGGGCGGCGGTTTGCGGGGCTTATCCCTGGCTGGCCTGGCCTCCGTTATTTGCGCCGGCATATTAAACTATCTGAAATGCCTGGAATATGTTTTGTATCAGGGCATCGAACCGGCCACCGGGGAACAACTGGGCGCCGCCACGGCCGATCCCCGCACCTTCCAAACCTATGAGGAATTTCTGGAAGCGTATTGTGTCCAGGTCCGGGACCAGGTCACCAAAATGGGCCGGCCCTATGCCATTTCCGAGCGGCTTTACTCGCAAATGACCCCCCGCCCCTTTGCCTCCTGCCTGATGGATTCTCCGATCAGCAAGGGAAGAGACGTGCTGCATGAAGGCGACCTGGAATACAGCGAAATTTTCAGCATGGGCAGCGTCAACACGGCCGATGCGCTGGCAGTGATCAAAAAACTGGTCTTTGAAGATAAAGTGGTCAGCATGGAACAGCTCATCGAGGCCCTGCGGGCGAACTGGCAGGGGCATGAACTGCTGCGAAAACGCTGCCTGGAGGTGCCGAAATTCGGAAATGACGACGACTATGTTGATATGCTGCTGGCGGATGTCTATCGCCGCCTCACCGTCACCGTCAAAGGCCTTAGGGATCACTTCGGCAAGCCCTTCTCTCCCGAAGCCACCCTGGCCGGCGGATATTTTGCGGGCGGCCTTTCCACCGGAGCCACGCCCGACGGTCGCCGGTCCGGGGAAACCATCGCGGATGGCCAGATATCACCCATGCACGGCCGGGACACTCAGGGGCCGACAGCGGTACTGAAGTCGGTCTCCAAGGTGGATCCCAACCGGACCTGGAATCAGCTGTTCAACCAGAAATTTTCTCCGGACATGGTCAGCGGCCCGAACCGGCCCCTGTTCACCGCCTACCTTAAAACCTGGGCCGAATTCAACAACTGGCACATCCAGTTCAACTGCATTGATAGCGACACCCTCAGAGATGCCCGGGAAAATCCCGAGAGTCACCGCGATCTGATCGTCCGGGTGGCCGGATACAGCGCCTTTTTCACCGACCTTACCCCGGGGCTCCAGGATGACATAATCACCCGCACCGAACAGAAGCTGGCCTGCGGCCGGGGATGAAGATGATGGGGCGAGGAACCAAAGCCTGGTGGAAACGGCTGGCCGGGGTCGCCGGAGATGTGTTCGGGGACCGCCGGACGCGTAACCCGGATTCCGGAGTGGCCGGCCGGATCTTCAATATCCAGCGGTTCAGCATTCATGACGGTCCGGGCATCCGCACCACCGTATTTTTCAAAGGATGCCCGCTGCACTGCCCCTGGTGTTCAAATCCCGAGTCCATCAACCCCTACCCGGAAATCGTCACCCGCTTCGACACCCTCTGCCAACACTGTGACAACTGCCTGGCGGCTTGCAAAACCGGCGCCATACAGGTTATCCCCGGCAGCCCGGACAGCGGAAGCGATGAACCGACCCGGCCCATTCGCCGGCTCGATCGCAGCCGCTGCGACGGCTGCTTTCAATGCGTAGCGGTTTGCCCCACCGGCGCTTTGAGCACGGCGGGCGAACAAAAAGACGTCCAGGAAATTCTGGCGGTGGTGGAAAAAGATCTTCCGGTCTACCGCAACAGCGGCGGCGGCCTGACCCTTTCCGGGGGCGAACCGTTGCAGCAGCCTGATTTTGCCCGGTCGCTTCTCCGGGAGGGCAAAAGACGCGGCCTGCACACGGTGCTGGACACCACCGGCCTGGCGGCCAGGGAGGTCATCGCCTCGGTCCTGCCCTATCTGGACCTGGTACTCTATGATATCAAACACCCGGAGCCGGACCGGCACCAGGCCGCCACCGGGGTGGACAACGGTTTGATTATGGAGAACCTGTATTTTCTGGCGGCCAAAAAAGCGCCGGTCTGGCTTCGCGTCCCCCTGATTTCCGGATTCAATGACGACGACCAGACAATCGAAAAAATTATCGGCCTGGCCGGAGAGATCCCCGACGCCAAACTGTTTTTTCTGCCCTATCATCAATGGGGCTCCGGCAAGTATGCCGGCCTGGGCCGGGAATATCCTATGGAAAACAAGGCTGCTGTCCCCCCGGAAAGACTGGAATCCATAGCATCCCGGTGCGCTTCAGCCGGGATGAACAATTTCCACATAGCCGCCGGATAAGAAATGCCAGGATGCCGGCGGCCGGATAGCCGGCCTCCGGAATGGATGCAAGGGGCCATGACCGCGCCTTGGACGCGGGTCAGTCAGGCCAGGAATGTCATTACTTCTTCCCGGTTTTCCGCTGGTGGCCCAGCACTTCATTGGCAATGACGATCTTCTGAATCTG
>CAYTQK010000242.1:0-4894 GCA_964439745.1 uncultured Desulfobacterales bacterium | reverse complement strand
CAAAGGTATGCCGGTGGGCGCCGTTGACGCTGATCCGTTCCGCCGGGCGGGTAATGAAATGGCCGCAGCGGGCGCAGCGCAAAACCGGCTCTTCCTCCTCATCGATCTTTTTTTCGGTCTCGTCGTCGCTTGCCGGCCGGCCGGCGGCCGTGCCGGGGCCCCCCTCCCTGCAGCGCAGCGGCCCGCTTCCTGGCACCGGCTGCAGCGCCAGGGGATCCTGCCAATGGGACGGCGCTTCCCACATGGTCTGCCCCCTCTGGTTCCTGGCGTCAATCTCCGGCTCCGCCGAAATCGTCCCGGCGGACCATGGTCCGGCCGGACCACGGAGACAACTTGCTGAACAAAACGATACGCCTGCCTCTTTTTTGAACGCTCCGTCCATTTTTTTGTTTTCCATGATACCGCATCAGAAATGAAAAACAAGCCGGGAAAAAACTTGGCACCCGCGCCGACCAATGGTATATACAGCAGGATTGACACCGTTCCGGATCAATGGCCGGAATTCTACCTGCAGGAGACCTGTAGACCGAGCACAGGAGAGTATTATGCATAAATTACTGGCACCAGCAACGGCCACGCCCACCCTCTTTTTCGGCAACGAGGCCATCGCCCGCGGCGCCCTGGAAGCGGGCGTGGCCTTCGCGTCCACCTACCCGGGTACCCCCTCGTCGGAAATTTCCGCCAACTTTTTTCAGATTTCCCGGCAGACCGAAGATTTTTATTTTGAATACAGCACCAACGAAAAAGTCGCCCTGGAAGTCGCCGCCGCGGCCGCCAACTGCGGGGTCCGCAGCATGTGCATCATGAAGCACGTCGGCGTCAACGTGGCCGCGGACGCGCTCATGACCCTGGCCTATGTCGGGGTGAAGGCCGGGCTGGTACTGGTCTCGGCGGATGATCCCCACATGTTTTCCAGCCAGAACGAGCAGGACAACCGCTATTACGGCAAGTTATCCGGTCTGCCCATCCTGGAACCGTCCTCGGTGGAGGAAGCCAGGCAGATGGCCCGCGACGCCTTTGCCCTCTCCGAAGAACTGGGAGAACCGGTCATCCTGCGGACCACCACCCGCATCAACCACTCCACCGGCCCGGTTACCCTGGACGAGCTGCCGCCGCGCACCGCCCGGGGCAGTTTTGACCGCGATCCGTTTCATTACGTGACCGTACCGGCGGTTTCCCGCCGGCTCCATACCCGTCTGCTGCAGCGCCTGGAACAGGCCCGCTCCCTGGCCGACCAATCCCCGTGGAACTTTTCGGACGGCGAGGGGAAGCTGGGAATCGTCTGTAGCGGCGTCAGCTATCTCTATGTCAGCGACGCCCTGGACGAGCTCGACGTCCGCGACCGGTTCGCCGTGCTGCGGATCGGATTTTCCCATCCCCGTCCCGCCGGAAAAATCGGCCGCTTTTTGGACAGCGTGGACAAGGTCCTGGTGGTCGAAGAAGGCGAACCGTTCCTGGAAGAAGCGGTCAAAATTACGGCCGCGGAAAACAAGCTCTGCCTGGACATCGCCGGCAAGGGGGAAGCCCTTTTCTCCCGGGAATCGGAACTGAATCCGCGGCTGGTCAAGCAGCGGCTGGCCGCATATTTTGACCTGCCGTACACGCCGCCGGAACCGCTGGACAAAAGCGATCTGCCCGAGATACCCCAGCGTCCGCCCAACCTCTGTGCCGGCTGTTCCCACCGGGCCACCTTTTACGCCATCAAGCAGGCCGTGGACATGGAGCAGACCATTGTCCCCACCGATATCGGCTGTTATACGCTGGGATTTCTGCCGCCCATTTCCATGGGCGATTTTCTGATCTGCATGGGCTCGTCGGTGGGTACCGCCTGCGGCTTTTCCCGGGCCGCGGGCCGGACCGTCATCGGCATCATCGGCGACTCCACCTTTTTTCATTCCGGCATTCCGGCCCTGATCAACGGTGTTTTCAACAACCACAATTTCACCCTGATCATTCTGGACAACGGCACCACCGCCATGACCGGACATCAGCCCCACCCGGGCGTGGACATGGCCGAGCTGAATTACAGCGGCTTCAATCCCGTTTCCATCGAAAACCTGGTCCGGGGGATCGGCGTCGGCCACGTCAGCGTCATCAAACCCTACCACCTGAAAAAAAGCGTGGCCGCCATCCGCGAAGCCGTGGCCTATCCCGGTGTTTCCGTGGTGATCGCCCGCGAGGCCTGTGTGCTCAAGGCCAGGAGCCTGAAGAAAGGTACCGGACGCAAATTCACCGTCAGCGACCGCTGCCAGAACCACCGCACCTGCGTCAATGAATTCGCCTGCCCGGCCTTCTTCATCGAAAACGAGCGGGTCCAGATCAATCCGGACCTGTGCGTGGGCTGCGCCGTCTGCGCCCAGATCTGCCCGGAAAACGCCATCGTGCCCGTTAAAAATTGAGAATGATACCGGAGAGTCTTTCATGGAAACCAAACGACTGATCATCGTCGCCGTCGGCGGCCAGGGGAACCTGCTGGCCTCCAAGGTACTGGCCGAGGCCGCCATGCGATCCGGCGTACCCGTGCGCATGAGTGAAATTCACGGCATGGCCCAGCGGGGCGGGGTGGTGGAATCCGCCCTGGTGTTCGGCCAGGCCCGCAGCACCATCATCTCCGACGGCGCCGCCGACGTCCTCATGGCCTTTGAACCGTCCGAAGCCCTGCGGGCCCTGCCGCGATGCAACGCCGGCACGGTAGTGGTCACCAATACCGCCCCCACGCCGCCCTTCACGGCCGCTATCGGCCGGGGGACCTACCCGCCGGTGGACGAGATGATCGCCCTGCTGAACGCCAAAACAGCCCGGGTGATCGCCTTTGACGCCAATAACGCCGCCGCCCAAGCGGGCAGCCAGTTGTCAGTCAACATGGCCCTGCTGGGGGCCCTGATCCAGACCGGCATCCTGCCCATTGCCGCCGACAAGGTCAAGGAGGCTATCGCCGCCGCCACCAAAAAAGCCTTCGTAGAGATCAATCAGCAAGCCTTTGATCTGGGCTTTGCCGCCGGGCAGGACCAGCCCGGATAGATCTTTTCCTCCCACCGACGGCTGCAGGTATAAAAATTAAAAAGGCTCAATTCCGGGGACAGTAAAATCTCAACAAGCCCGGGGACAGGCCTACCCGCCCAGCCCCAGCAGGGACTGCACCTGGCGCATGTCGGCCGCGTGGGCGTCGGCCGTCAACCGGGAATTGTTGTAGGCGATAAAGGGGACCTGGGCACTGCGGGCGGCGGCCTGGTCCAGCTCGGAATCGCCGATATAGACCATCTGGCCGGGTGCAGCCCGGAAATTCTCCAGGATTTTCAATAACTGCTCCGGCGCCGGCTTGGGCCGCATCACGTCCAGGGCGGTTACCACCATTTCAAAACGGCCGGCCAGGCCGTGTTCATTCAGCACCCGGTTCATGGTATTGGACCGGTTGGTGGCAATGGCCGTATGGTACCGCCCGTCCAGGCGGTCCAAAAGCTCTTCCAGAAAAGGCACCTTTTTCATGTGCTGGATAAAGGGACCATAACCGGCCTGCCGCCGGACGGCCTGGGCCCGCTCCAGGTTTTCCCGGCCGACCAGAAATTCCAGGGAAGCGTCCACCGTGTGCATGTGCACATAGGCGAACTGGTCATCGGTCATGGGGGGCAGACCGATGCCCGCCAGAATGGTATTATAATAGGCCCGATTGGCCGCTGCGGTATCGAACAGCACCCCGTCACAGTCAAAGGCCACGATGCGAATTTCCGGCAGCTGGATCATTGGGACTGTCCTTTTTCTTTTTCTTCGCTCTCCGGCGGCATTGTTTTTCGTGTCGGCCCGGATTCTGTTTCCGTCGGCGCAAAAATGCTGCCATGAACACGGATTCGCAGTTCGGGAAGATCTTTGTTTTTCGTGGTCAAATAAATATAATCATAAAAGGTGCCGGGTTCGTCCTTTGTGCTGGTGACCGTCAGCCAGTATCCCGGCCCCTGGGGAAACTCGGCCGGCTCCAGGCGGAAGGCGATATTTTTCCCGCTGTCGGCCCGTGCCCCGGTTATGGTGACATCCTGCTGCCGCGCGGGGACAATTTTGACCCGCTGTTCCAGGGATTCCCCCAGTTTACCAAGGAAACGAACAATCCGCGGGGATACGGTTACAAAGGATTCTACCGGACCGCTGATCCGCAGGTGCACCACCTGGGTGTGCGGATCATTGGTAAAAACGCGCACCACTTTGCTGAGGGTTTTTCCGGCATACCCCCGGGTATTGAGCCGGATGGTTACTTTTCCCGTGCCGCCGGCCGGGATTGATCTCGAATACGAGACCACGGTACAGCCTCAGCCGCTCTTGACGCCGGTAATCTCCAGGGGGGCCGTGCCCTTGTTTTTTACCGTAAAATCGTGGCTGATCTCGGTTCCTTCCGGCACCGGCGCAAAATTATAGCGGGTTTCCGGCACCAGCACTGAAGGTTCACCCATACCGCGGGCGTGGGCCGATGAGGACCATATCAGCCCGGCAGTCATCAGCATCACCGTCATCATCAGAACAGAACGATTTACCCGCTCCATCTTTACCTCCTGTAATTATTCCTCCCGGATCACCCGGGTAACCATCATGGTGGCCGTATCCACCAGGCAGAATCCGGGCGGACCTTCCTTGCCCATTACTTCTCCCGGGTTCAGCACCAGGGTATCGCCCACCATTTTCTCCACGTAAACATGGATATGACCGAAACAGACCAGATCAAAACGCCCGCCGGCCGCGATATCCTCGGCCAGGCTGCCGTCATGCAGAAAGGCGATCCGGCAGCCGTCCGCCGTCAGCTGGCCGACCTGGCCGTGCAGGGTGATAGTCTGATGCCGGGTCCGGGCCTTCCGGGTCATCAGACACTGGTCACCGTCCGTGTTGCCGAACCCCCCGTTCACCCGGACCC
>CAYTQK010000241.1:0-4909 GCA_964439745.1 uncultured Desulfobacterales bacterium | reverse complement strand
GGCCGAGGCGGTGGACATCCTGACCCGCCGGCTGCCGGAAAGCGTGCAGACCGGATAGAAGTCGACGCTCCGCAACTGCTCAAGATTGCCACGGTTCTGCGCTTGGCTCCGGGTCTTGCAATGCCACAGGGCAGGGACGGTTTGTGGAAGGTGTCTGACGCGGTGAAGTCTATGCAGTCCGGGCCGGCTGATAGGCGCAGAGGGGCTCTTCGGCCAGGTAGTCGCCGGTGGCCTCGTAGGCCCGCGCCCGGCAGCCGCCGCAGACCTGCTTGTATTCACAGCGGCCGCACTTTCCCTTGAGGTTGTCGTAATTCCGCAGGTTTTGAAAGATTTCCGAATTCTCCCAGATGCGGTCAAACGGCTCCACGGTGACGTCGCCGCAGTTGAGCTCCAGAAAGCCGCAGGGCTGGACCACGCCCACGTGGGAGATGAAGCAGAAACCCACTCCGCCCAGGCAGCCCCGGGTAACCGCGTCCAGGCCGTGGCTCTGGAAGGTGATCTTGATATTGTCCGCCCGGGCCCGCTGGCGCAGGATGCGGTAGTACTGGGGGGCGCAGGTGGCTTTCAACTGGAGGTCGGTGGCCTGGCGCTGGTCGTAGAACCAGTTCAGGGTTTTTTCGTAATCGGCCGCGGAAATGGCCTGGTGGGCCAGTTCCTTGCCCCGGCCGGTAGGCACCAGCAGAAAGATGTGGTGGGCCACGGCCCCGGACTCTTCGGCCAGGGCCATGATGGCCGGAATCTCGTCCATGTTGGCCCGGGTGATGGTGGTGTTGATCTGGAATTCCACGCCGGCCTCCCGGGCCCGGCTGGCGCCGGTCAGGGCGCCTTCAAAAGCGCCGGCCACACCGCGGAAGCGGTCGTGACTGTCGGCGGTGGCCCCGTCAATGCTGATGCTGATGCGGTCGATGCCGGCGGCCTTCATCCGGCGGGCGTTTTCCTCGGTGATCAGGGTGCCGTTGGGGGCCATGACCATTTTCAGGCCCAGGCCGGTGCCGTACTCGGCGAGTTCGAAAATATCCGGCCGCAGCAAGGGTTCGCCCCCGGTCAGGATGACGATGGGGCGGCCGGCGCGGGCGATCTGGTCCAGCAGGCGCAAAGAGGCGGTTGTATCCAGTTCGCCGGTGAAGGAACCGTGCCGGGCCGAGGCGCGGCAGTGCTGGCAGGAGAGGTTGCAGTTACGGGTGGTTTCCCAGGCCACCAGGCGCAGCTGGGGGGTGTCGGAACCGGTTTTTTCCGAATGAGCGTGTGCAGTCATAAAATGATTCCCGTCAGGTCTGCCGCAGATGCCGGGCGGCTTTTTTGGCAAAATAGGTCAGGATGATATCCGCCCCGGCCCGCTTGATGGCGAGCAGGGTCTCCAGCATGACCTTTTCTTCGTCCAGCCAGCCATGCTTGGCGGCTGCCATGATCATGGCGTATTCGCCGCTGACATTGTAGGCGGCCACGGGGTGGTCAATCTCCTGCCGCACCCGGCAGATGATGTCCAGGTAGGGCAGGGCCGGTTTGACCATGATAATGTCGGCCCCCTCTTCCACGTCCATGGTGGCTTCCCGGATGGCTTCGGCGGCATTGGCCGGATCCATCTGGTAGGTCTGGCGGTCGCCGAACTGCGGCGCGGAATGGGCGGCCTGGCGGAAGGGACCGTAATAGGCGGAACAGTATTTAACGGCATAGGACATGATCGGCACGGATTCGCAGCCGTTGTCATCCAGGGCGCCGCGGATCTGCATGACCCGGCCGTCCATCATGTCCGAAGGAGCGACCATGTCGGCGCCGGCCTTGACATGGGACAGGGCGGTTTTGGCCAGAAGATCCAGGGTGCCGTCGTTGTCGATGACGTCTCCGTCCAGGATGCCGCAATGACCGTGGTCGGTGTACTGGCACAGGCAGACATCGGTGATGACCATCAGCTCGGGGACCTTGTCCTTGACGGCCTTGACGGCTTTCTGGACGATGCCGTGCTTATCATAGGCACCGGTGCCGAGGGTGTCTTTTTTGTCCGGCACGCCGAAAATCATGACCGCCGGGATGCCCAGGGCGTGGACAGCGGCGGCTTCCTTGACCAGGTTGTCGACAGAAAGGTGGCAGTGGTCGGGCATGCTTTCAATGGGGTCCTTGACCCCGCTGCCGTTGACCGCGAACAGCGGCAGGATGAGGTCGTCGACCGACAGAACGGTTTCGCGGATCATACGGCGGAAGGGTTCCTTCTGCCGCAGCCGGCGCGGGCGGTAGTCCGGGAAAAGCATAGGCGGCTCCTTGTTCGATGGCTTGGTTGCGGGACCATCTTTATTTATGGTAGTCCGATTTCCTCGTCCGTCAGGTAACAGGCCGGGTCGGGCGCCCACAGGTCGCCGGTGGCGGCCTCGGCCCGGACCCGGAAGTTGCCGGCACAGATGTCCAGCCAGCGGCATTGGGCGCAGCGGCCGGTGACGTGCTTGCCCTTGTCCTTGAGCCGGCCCATGAGCGGTTCGGAAGTGTCGGTCCAGATTTCGGAAAAGGGGCGGTCTTTGACATTGCCGAAACTGTAATGACGCCAGAACTGGTCGGCATGGACTTCCCCGTCCCAGCTGACGCAGCCGATGCCCCGGCCGGAACTGTTGCCTTCGTTCATTTTCAGCAGTTCCAGCACGGCCGCGGCCCGCTCCGGGTTCTCCCGCAGCAGCCGCAGATAGACGTAAGGACCATCGGCATGGTTGTCCACCGTCAGCACCTCCTTGTCCAGGCCGCGGTCATGCAGGTCGCGGGTCCGGTCCATGATGAGATCCACGGTCTGCCGGGTCTCTTCATGGGAGAGGTCGTTGTTGATCAGCGTGGAGCCGCGCCCGGCATAGACCAGGTGGTAGAAGCAGACCCGGGGGATCTCTTTTTCCTCGAGGATGTCAAAAATGACCGGCACCTTGTCGGCGTTGAGGTTGTTGATGGTAAAGCGCAGGCCCACCTTGATGCCGGTTTGCTGGCAGTTGGTAATGCCGGTCATGGCCTGGTCAAAGGCGCCGGCCACCCCGCGGAAATGGTCGTTGGTCTTTCGGTCTCCGTCCAGGCTGATACCCACGTAGGAAAGACCGATGTCCCGCAGCCGGCCGGCGGTGTTTTCGTCGATAAGGGTGCCGTTGGTGGAAATAACCGCCCGCATCCCTTTTTCCACGGCATAACCGGCCAGCTCCAGCAGGTCTTCCCGCATGAGGGGTTCGCCCCCGGAAAAAAGCAGCACCGGCGCGCCGAAGGCGGCCAGGTCGTCGATCAGGGCCATCCCTTCGGCGGTGGTCAGCTCGTTTTCATGGGGATAGGGCTTGGCCTGGGCGTAGCAGTGCCGGCACTTGAGATTGCAGCGGTTGGTGACGTTCCAGACCACCACCGGCTTCTTGTCCGTGGAAAACTGCAGCAGGTGCGAGGGCAGCTGCCGGGAGTCCCGGCCATAGCGCAGGGCGTCAGAGGGTTCGGTGGTTCCGCAGTACAGCTTTGATATACCGATCATTTACTCGTCTTCTTTCAATTCCGGGGCCTGACCCTGCTCCTGGGCGTCGTTCATGCCGAAGGCCTTTCTGATCATATTGTCCAGCCAGGACTCGGGAAACATCAGTGCCTGCTGGGTAATGAAAAACTGCCTGGTTCCGGCTTTTTCACTGAGCAGTTTAAACCCGTCTGCGAAGTGCCGGGTCAGTTCCCGGCACTTGGTTTCAAAGTCCGTAAAATTGTTGTTGATATACTGCCGCACCAGGTAGAGAACGGCGTCCTCCGCCAGCACGACATCCAGATCATACTGGGCCAGGAAGTAGGATTCAATGTTTTTTACTTCATCATAATAGGCCTTGATCGTTTCAATGGCCGCCTCCAGGGTGGTGATACGTTTGCCGGCGTATTCCGCCAGCAGGTCGACGCGCTCTGCGGTCAGCGGAAAATCGTGCTGTTCGGCCACCAGCCGGCACTTTTTTTCAATATACTCCCGGATGGTCTTTTTTTCTTTTTCGCAGATTTCATTATACCCCGGTTTGGCCGCAGCACCGGCATCACCGGACAAAAGCGAGGCCATAACCGTTTCCGGGGCCTTGACGGTTTCCTCGGTGACCGGGAACTTGCGAATCGGGGTCGAGGGCAGGCCGCTTTCGAAGCCGATCAGGGCCCGTTCCACGGCATTGACAAGTCCGCGGGCGCCGGTCTTTTCCTGAAAGGCGTTCCGCGCCAGGGCCCGCAGGGCCTGGTCATCAAACTTGATGTCAATGCCGTAGGCGGCAAAGTCGATTTTCTTGCTCAGAATGACCGGGTTGCTGGGATTTTTCAGGATGTTGAACAGGTCGGCCTCGGCCAGACTTTCGAAAATCACCCGCACCGGCAGCCGCCCGATAAACTCCGCTTCAAAGCCGAACTCCGCCAGGTCTTCGGAGCGGATGTGCCGCATGGCCGCGTAGGGGTCGGCGTCCGGACGGTTGAGCTGGGCGCCGAAACCGATGGACTGGGTGTTGATCCTTTTGTTGATGATCTCCTGCAGTCCGGTAAAGGCCCCGCTCATAATGAACAGGATGTTTCTGGTGTTGACGATCCGTTTTTCCCGGGCCCCGCTTTTGCGGTACCGTTCCATTTCCTGCATGACCGAGACGGGGTCATGCGGCACCCGCATCTCCACCTCGGTTTCTTCCATCAGGGTCAGCAGGGCTCGCTGCACACCGGACCGGGAGACATCCGCGCCGATAAAGTTCTGGCTGGAGGCGATCTTGTCGATTTCATCGATATAGATGATGCCGTATTGCGCCAGCTCGGTATAATCGCCGGCTTCCCGGACCAGGTCCCGGACCAGGTCTTCCACGTCCCCGCCCACGTACCCTGTTTCCACGAACTTGCTTGCGTCGCCTCTGACAACGGGGCCGCCCCACTTCGGGTCCAGTCGCATGGATATATCAGTGTTGCCCTCACC
>CAYTQK010000240.1:0-4949 GCA_964439745.1 uncultured Desulfobacterales bacterium | reverse complement strand
GGCGGCTCAGGTACGGCATCGCGGTATTGGCCGGGGTCCTGGGGGGTGACAGGGGGGCCGGCTCCCTAGTGGTAGTCGGCGGTGATCCGGGCATCGGCAAAACGACGCTGGTGCTGCAGGCCGCCCAGCAGATCGCCGCCGCCGGCAACAAGGTCCTCTACGTTTCCGGGGAAGAGTCACTGAAACAGTTGAAAATGCGCAGCCAGCGCCTGTGGGCCGACCTTTCCCCGGATATCCTGGCGGCCGCGGAAACCGACCTGGGAGCAGTCATTGCCGCCGCCGAATCGGCCCGGCCGGCGGCCCTGGTCATCGACTCCATTCAGACCATGGCCAGCCCGGACTTTTCCTCGGCCCCGGGCAGTGTCGGCCAGGTGCGGGAGGCCACCATGCGGCTGATGGCCTTTGCCAAGCAGAGCGGCGTGCCGGTTTTTTTGATCGGTCATGTCACCAAGGACGGCGCCATCGCCGGTCCCCGCATCATGGAACACATGGTCGACACGGTCCTCTATTTCGAGGGCGACAAAAACCAGATCTTCCGCATTCTCCGGGCGGTCAAGAACCGCTTCGGCTCCACCAACGAAATCGGCGTCTTTGAAATGAAAACCGCCGGCCTGGATGAAGTGGCCAACCCCTCGGCGGTTTTCCTGTCGGAAATGCCCGAGCACACCCCCGGTTCGGTGGTCGCGGCCAGCATGGAGGGCACCCGGCCCATCCTGGTGGAACTGCAGGCCCTGGCCAGCCGGACCACCCTGAACATGCCCCGGCGTACCGTCCTGGGGCTGGACCAGCAGCGGGTTTCCCTGCTGGTGGCGGTCATGGAGAAAAAGCTGGGCATGGAGCTGATGAGCTATGATATCTTCATGAACGTGGCCGGCGGGGTCAGGATCAACGAACCGGCCGTGGACCTGGGCGTGGTCGCGGCCGTGGCCTCCAGCTTCCTTGACCGTCCCATTCCCGCCGGCACGGTGGTGCTGGGCGAAATCGGCCTGACCGGGGAGGTCCGGGCCATTAACCATATCGAAACCCGGGTGGCGGAAATCAAGAAAATGGGTTTTACCCGCTGCCTGCTGCCCCAGGGCAACTGCAAGCGGGTGGCCCGGGAAAAGGGCCTTGCCATGGACGGCGTCAAAACGGTCGCCGATGCCATGGAGGTTTTGTTCCAGGCCGGCTGAGGTTTACGGGGGCAGGCAGCATGTCGAGAAAAAAAAGCAACCCGCGCCGCCGGGACGATTACTTCGCCCGCAAGGCACGCAGCGACCGCTACCCGGCCCGCTCCGTCTACAAGCTGATGGAAATCCAGAAGAAGCACGGCCTGATCAAAAAAAGGGACCGGGTCGTGGACCTGGGCTGCGCGCCGGGCTCCTGGCTGCTCTACGCCGCCGAACTCGTCGGTCCGGAAGGGTCGGTCACCGGTATTGACAAAAAACCGGTGTCCACGCGGCTGCCGGCCAATGTAACCGTCCGCACCGGCGACATCATCGATTTTGAGAAGGGGTGGTTGCAAAATCCGGCCGGCAGGATTACTGTAGTGCTGAGCGACATGGCGCCGGACACCACCGGCAGCAAGTGGGCCGATGCCGCCCGCTCGCATGAACTGGCTGTGCAGGCGCTGTCCGTGGCCGAAATCGCGCTGTCCCCGGGCGGCAATTTCGCCTGCAAGATATTTCAGGGCGATGATTTCAAATCGTTTGTAGACCGGGTCAAAAACAATTTTGAACGGCATATCATTTTCAAACCCGAGTCCTGCCGCAGGGAAAGCAGGGAAATTTATGTTATCGGGCTGAACAAGAAGGAGTCAAAAGATGTCGGGTCATAACAAGTGGTCTTCCATCAAGCACAAAAAAGCGGCGGTAGACGCCAAACGGGGCAAGATATTCACCAAGCTGATCAAGGAGCTGACCGTGGCCGCGCGCATGGGCGGCGGCGATCCGGATGCCAATCCCCGGCTGCGGACGGCCATCCAGGCGGCCAAGGCGGAAAACATGCCCAAGGACAATATAGACCGGGCCATTAAAAAGGGCACCGGCGACCTGGAAGGGGTCAATTACGAGGAGCTCACCTATGAAGGCTACGGCGCCGGCGGGGCGGCGGTCTTCCTGGAGTCTGTGACCGACAACAAGAACCGGGCCGTCAGCGAAATCCGTCACCTCTTCAGCAAGTACAACGGCAACCTGGGCGAGAACGGCTGCGTCTCCTGGATGTTTGAAAAAAGGGGCTTTATCGAGATTGACAAGTCGGCGGCGGACGAGGAGGCGGTCATGGAACCGGCCATCGAGGCCGGGGCCGAGGATGTCCGGGAATCGGACAACGCCTTTGAAGTGATCACCGCGCCGGAGGACCTGGAGACCGTCCGCGCGGCCCTGGAAGACGCCGGCCTGGCCATATCCTACGCCGAAGTGACAATGCTGCCCCAGAACACCATCGACCTGGGGGAAAAAGAATCCGAGCAGATGCTCAAGCTGCTGGAGGCGCTGGATGACTGCGAAGACGTTCAGAAGGTCTACACCAACGCCAACCTGGACGATACCGTCATGAACGCCGGCTGACGGCGCAGCCGCGGTGGCAATGCCGAGCATCCGGCCGGACTTCCGCCGGCAGCGGACCGGCTGTCAATCCCAATCCCGGCGCAGGGCCAGGGGCGGCGCCAGGATCTCCGACCAGAGTATCGCCTGCCGGAGTCCGGCGGCCGAATCCGGGAAATCCGCGGCCGGTCCGGTCAATGCAGTTTCGCCGGTTTTCTCCCCGGCTTTTGCGCCGATGGCATCCCGGGCGATCTCGTCTTGAACGGCCGCTTCAGCCGCCCCGGACCAGGCGGAAGTTTCCGCCCGGGCGGCTGTTGGCTGGCCGTCAGCGACCGCCGCCGGCCGCCGCTCAGCTGACCTCTCCCCCCGGAACGGCGGCGGCGTGGTCTGACCGGCATCCAGGCGGGGCGTCGTCGTCTTCTCCCCGGCCGACCCGGGCGCTTCCCGGCGGGCTTCGCCCGCTGCCCGGACCGTCTCCTGCAGTTCCGTCCGCACCCGCTCTACCAGGCCTTTGAGTCGGCCGCCGCCGGCCGGCGGTTTGGCACCTTCCGCCTTCCGCCGGTTAAGCAGCCGTCCGGCCAAGGCGCCAAACACCTGAAAAAGAATGATCACCGCCACAAAGGCGATGGATATGATGGTTTCCAGGTCCATGGCCGCCTACCTCTCCCCGCTTTCATCGTCCCGGTCCTCTGTCCCGCCGGCGATCTTGTCCCGCATGTCGGTATCGGCCATGATGTTCTTCATGCGGTAATAGTCCATCACGCCGAGATTGCCCTGGCGAAAGGCCTCGGCCATGGCCAGGGGCACCTCGGCCTCGGCCTTGACCACCTTGGCCCGCATCTCCTGGACCTCGGCCTTCATTTCCTGCTCCCGGGCATAGGCCATGGCACGTCGCTCTTCGGCCTTGGCCTGGGCGATCTTCTTGTCGGCCTCGGCCCGGTCGGTCTCCAGTTCGGCGCCGATGTTCTTGCCCACATCCACGTCGGCGATATCAATGGAGAGGATCTCGTAGGCGGTTCCGGAATCCAGCCCCTTATCAAGCACCCGCTTGGAGATAAGATCTGGATTTTCCAGCACGTTCTTGTGGGTATCGGCCGAGCCGATGGTGGTAACAATGCCCTCTCCCACCCGGGCCAGGATGGTCTCTTCCCCGGCCCCGCCGACCAGCCGGTCGATATTGGCCCGCACGGTCACCCGGGAAATGGCCTTGAGCTGGATGCCGTCCTTGGCCATGGCCGCCACCATGGGCGTTTCAATGACCTTGGGGTTGACGCTCATCTGGACCGCCTCAAGGACGTCCCGGCCGGCCAGGTCAATGGCCGCGGCCCGGTTGAAGGACAATTCGATCTTGGCCTTGTCCGCGGCGATCAGCGACTGGACCACCCGGCCGACATTGCCCCCGGCCAGGTAGTGGGATTCCAGGTCATCGGTGCTGATGTCCAGCCCGGCCTTGACCGCCATGATCTTGGACTCCACGATCAGCTTGGGCGGGACCTTGCGAAACCGCATGAAGACGATGGTCAGCAAGCCCACGTGAGCCCCGGAGACCAGGGCCTGGATCCACAGGGAGACAGCCGAGCCCAGAAAATAAAACAAAACGATGGCGGCAACTACCAGAAAAAACAAAAGGACGTAGGTCAGTGCCATGGTTGTTCTCCTTTTTCGATACGGCAAAGCCGTTCAGATATATTTTTGGTGATACTTTTCCCCTGCCTGTCAATTTTATTTTGCGCGCCCTTTGCGCCTTTCGGTAAAAAGCCGCTTGGTGCCGGGCAATCCCTCCCGGTTCAGGGCTCGTGGACGATGATCTGGTTGCCCCTGACCGCGCTGACCACGATCTTCACCCCCTTGCCGATATATTCCCCGCGGCTGACCACATCCAGGCGGCGGCCGTCGATGCGGGCGATACCGGCCGGCCGCAGGTCGGTCAGGGTCACCCCTTCCTTGCCCAGGTACCCTTCCAGGTCGGGTGACTGGGAGCTGAACCCGTCCCCGCTGGACAGGCGGGTGGCCAGGGTGGCCGGCGACCGCGAGAGCAGCTTCAGCCCGGCCAGGATCAGCAGGGGCAGCAGCACCACGTCCAGGCCCGCCAGGATATAGCCGGCGGAAACGGACACGGCTGTAAAAACGGTGTAAAGCGAATAGCCGATCAGGCCCACGGCCAGCAGCCCCAACAGGCCGCCGGAGGGCAAGATCACCTCGGCCATGATAATGACCGCGGCCACCAGCTGCAGAAAAATTGCCAGGATCAAAGGATTCAAGAGGTCGTCTCCGCGGCCACGATGAGAATATTGCCCCGCACGGCGATAATCACCACCGGCGTATCCTTGTCCAGGAACTCCCCTTCGGTGACCACGTCATAAACCTGGCTGCCGACCTTCATCTTGCCGGAAGGATGCAGGGCGGTCAGGGCCACCCCCCGGTCGC
>CAYTQK010000239.1:0-4970 GCA_964439745.1 uncultured Desulfobacterales bacterium | reverse complement strand
GCTATGACCGGCATCAGGATATGGAAGACCCGGATCATCCCAAAGAACTTCTGGCTCAACGCAAAAAAGCGCGAGATCAGAAGCTGTTCATCCGCTTTCTGTCGATATCGGACAAGGCGGAAGCCTACTACCGTCAGCTGGAGCAGCGCCGCATGAACCCTGCCCATCATGTTCGTAAAATCGTGGCCCTTTCAGAGATATATCCCGTCCCTGACGTGGCCCGGGCAATGGAAGACGCCTTTATCTATATTTTAGACCGGCTTCGGCATCATGCCGAAACCGTAGTTATTGAGGGAAAAAACTTTCGGATGAAGGACAAAATCGAGTCCGCAGGTGGATAACAACAACCATATCCATTAGCCGGAATCATTGCCGGTTCCGGCTGATGGATACCTCTAAACAGGTGCATTTTTAAAACGACGCTTTGGGTACATTTTTACGCCGCCGGTGGCAAAATCCTTTACTGACGAGTTTTTTCCTGCTATTTTTTTTGGTTTACCATCTGGGTACCTCCTGTTTTTGTTGTTGGTTATTTCTCAAACCCTAATATAAAGGGAGGCCCGGATGGTTTCTTCTATTTTTTAAGGCCGTCGTGCAAAATTCAGGTACTATGTAAAACATTCGCAACGACAATTGGACTGGATGTCCAATCCGCCTATTTGCAGCATGCTCGTCGTTCCCTCGGACGAAAAAGCAAAATGCTTTTTTTATCGGGAGATCTCCGCAGGATACCGCTGAAAAGCGATCAGGCAGACCTGGTGGTTTGCTCCGAAGTACTTGAACATATCAAGGAGACCCAAATCTGTCTGCAAGAGATTTACCGGATTCTCAGACCTGGCGGCATGCTGATTCTCAGCACCCCGCAGCCATACAGTATTCTGGAATTATTGGCCCGGATCGCCTTGTCAAGACCGCTTCTGCCACTGACAAGAATTCTATACCGGGAAACGATTTTGCCGATGGGGCATATCAATCTGATGACCACTGCAAAATTGACAAAAAAACTGCAATCCGCCGGTTTCACCATAATCAAAACGCATTCATCAGGCCTGTACCTGCCCGGTCTGGCTGAAATTCCATTGCCGGCCAGCATGCAAGCAGCTGCCTGGCTGAACGCCCGGTTATGCGAAACTAAACTTTCCTTTCTTTTGTGGACCCAGTTCTTTGTCGCCAAAAAGACAGCCCCTTTCCGGCAGCAAACCAGCCCAAAATAACACCGCTCAGAAGCAGACCCAAAACAGTCGTGCCATTGGCCATCTTCTGCAATCTCGACATCTCAAAAGCATACGGCCGATAATGGATAAAGGATTGAACCTTTTCTTTTTCGGCAACGGTGAAATGATCTCCCGGCTGACATTGATTGGCCTCAGGGAATACATAGCAGGCTGGATTTTTGATATTCAGGTACCCGTTGTGCTCCTTGAAGACCGATCCCGGTGCAAGGTGTTTGAGGGGAAAATTTTCCAAGCCATAGCCGAACACCGAATCATAGCCGAGCAATTGCGAAACGCCAAAAACAAGGCCGTCATTCCGGTTAAGCGGCAGGACCGCACGGCCGGAACCATCCAGGCAGAAGCCGATATCGGTGATCACTGGCTCCCATTTCCCCTGCCGGACATGATAATAGGTTGCCATCACCGGTAATGGGGAATAGGTCGCCTGACGATAATAGGATTTATCCGCAGTCAGATTCAGCCACAGCACACCAAGCATACCGATTACAGCTATGATTTTGGTTTTTTTTGTGAGAACCGGTGTCTTCTCCACAGCCATGGCCGTCAACAGCGTAATGACAGGAATGTACATACAGAACCAGCGTGTGCACTGGCTGCTGCTGCCGACCACGGGAACGGATTTCAAAAAACGATTCCATGCGGGCGTGTAATAATTCAAAGCCACCGGCAGCAACAAAAGCAGACTAATAATCCCGAGACTCGCAATGGCTGGCAGTGGTCGTTGTGCATAAGGACTTCGGACCTGGCTGACTTTGGGCAGGTATCTACCCAGGGCAACCAGGGCCGTACCCAGAATAATCAGTGGGATAAAGGTCATTCCGAACTCAAACTCGTGCCGCTGTAACTTAAACTGCATATTAATCATGGTCTGCCTGGCCGTTTCCCAGGCCGGGGTGAAAAAAAGAGATTGCATCAAGACACGCAGCAGATCCCACCAATCGGTAAACTGCGGCAGGGCATAATTGTTGCGGGGTACATTATCCAGAAGATGGAACAACGCGCTTAGTTTGGCCGCTGAAATTCCCAATGCCATCAATCCGGCAGCGGCAAAACGCGACATCCAGGCCCACACCGAAAAATCACGGCCCAGCGCCAGCCCGCAAATCAGCGAAGTCACCGCTATGCTCAGCAGAACCGGCGGCATGAGCGTCTGCATAGCGGAATAGACCATATAGCTGAGCATCAAAGCCACTCCTGCACAGGCCGCCAGATTGCCCCCTTGATTCCCTCGCCTGGAAATACGGCTGGCATTTACCAGCAGCAGCACACACCAGGGCACCAGCATGAAGGAATGATAGATAAAATGTCCGATGATGTAATGATAGGTATAAAACCCGTTGAACAGAAAGATGGTGGCGCACAACAGGCTGGTCCAGACACCGGCGCCCAGTGCCCGGCGCGTCAGCAGGTAATGGCCCCAGAATCCAATCGCCGCAAAAATGAAAAAATTAAGCAGAACAGCGCAAAAAGGATCGAGCAGAAAGGTTAA
This sequence comes from uncultured Desulfobacterales bacterium, assembly GCA_964439745.1. GTDB lineage: Bacteria > Desulfobacterota > Desulfobacteria > Desulfobacterales > Desulfosudaceae > CAYTQK01. The sequence goes on along the minus strand of CAYTQK010000239.1, from coordinate 2,246 downwards.
AAACTGGGGGGCAGAATAAAAAAAATGAATGGGATGGGCAAAGGCCGGCACCCCCCCGCAAAGAAAGGGGGAAAACCAGAAAACCGGGAAAAAACCATTGTTGCGAAACCAGAAATAGCCGTCCAGAAGAAGCGGCAGGCCCATGGCAAAATCATGACCCATGCCCTCCGAGATGGAGAACAACCGTGAAAATATTAAAAAATGGCCAAGAATGAGTAAAAAACCCATTACCGCAACGGCTGTCTTCTCCCGCGGCCACCATCGTATTTTTTTTATCAGAGGATTCATTGGCTAAAGATGCAGGCGGAGCGACTGCCGGGACTGGAAAGTTTCCCGCAAGCGATATCGTTCCCGAATCCCGATGAAATCCGTCAAGCCGGGATATCCGGCCCGAACCATGGCCTCCGGCATGCGCGCATCCTTGGCCAGATAAAGCCGACCGCCGCATTCAAGTACAATCCGATCCAGGCGTTCCAGAAAAGGGAACAGCCCCGGCGCCACTTTATAATCCAATGCCAGTGTATACCCTTTCAGGTGAAACGACAGAAAGTTGTCATTGCCTCGCCCCAGTAATTTCAAAACAGCCAGTGTTGGTTTCAATACAGAACAGGCAATCGCGTCAAAAATTTTCCGCAGCCCCTGCGGAGCGGCATCCTCCGGCAATACCAGCTGGTATTGCAAAAATCCCTGTTTCCCATAAAGCCGGTTCCAGTTGGCCAAACGATCCAGTGGGAAAAAAAACTGATCTAAAGCAATGGTAAAAAGTGTCTTGAATCGCCTCTTGAGAGAAAAATACGCAGTATTAAATATCTTGAGGGATGTTCGATTGACTATCCCTCCCGGACAGAAAGAAGGCAGCAAAAGGGAAGGACCTGGTCGATATTGCAGATTACCGCCCTGGTCATGCCGCCCGGCCAACAACAAAAACCGTCCGCGCTCCTTATGCAGTGAAAGACTGTCAAGCCATGCGACCAGATACGTCCAGTCAGACCAGATCGAAAATCCCGCCAGCAATTCCTCCAAATTATGGCAGACCATCACCCTCCCCTGAATCATACAGCTGTCGATACGCTTGAGCCGGATCTTGGCGCTTAGAATGACACCGGTCAATCCCATGCCCCCGCAGGTAGCCCGAAACAGATTCGTCTTGTCAGTGCTGGAACATTCCACAATTTCTCCATCCGGCAGCATAAGCGAAAGACTACTGACATAATCACCAAAAGATCCTTCCAGATGATGATTTTTACCATGCACATCACTGGCAATGGCGCCGCCAACGGTTACCTGGCAGGTCCCGGGTAATACCGGCAGAATCCAGCCCCGAGGAACGACTGCCGCGAGTACCTTGGCCAGTGACAGCCCGGCCTGGCAGTTTATTGTGCCGGATTCAACGTCAAAATCAAGAATCTGCGCCATGGCCGGCATCAGCAGTACCTGTCGGCCCAAGGCACTGTCCCCGTAACTTCTTCCGAGCCCGAAAGGAATCCCGGCGCCGCCGCTTTGCAGAAAACTGGCCACGCCAGCCGCGTCTTCACAGGGGCACACCTGCGCCTCTACTTCCGGAAAGCTCCCCCATCCACAGATTTTTCCATCACGACAGCCAGATGCCTTGTCTTTTAATATATCATCAGCCATAAAGAAATTACCCATCCGGAGACAATCAGCAGCATCCAATGGTCACTCAACAACACTTCCACCGGATAACAATTCTTCCTATTTCCAAAAACAATGTATAAATAACGCAACAGTCCCAGCGCCACCCAGGGTATGGTTAAATACAGCCGAGGGGTACCATGCTCCTCAATAGTGGCCGGTGAAAGAGTATATACCACATAGCCGGCCATGACGATGATGGCGGTAAGAAGAGTCATGACCGTTGCCAGTCGACGCCTTCCCTCATTGGCCACCGTCATATCACCGGCTGCTTCACAAACATGCTGATCACAACGTCGTTTGGCAGCAGCCAGAAAAATCGCCAGGCCGAAAGTCAGGCCAGCCAGCCAGGCAGAAACCGGCACATGAATCGCTGCCGCCCCGGCAAATATTCGAAGCAAAAAACCGGCAGCAACGCAAAGAACGTTAATGACAGGTATACGTTTCACTCCCAGGCTATAGAGAACATTCAGCACGATATAAGCGAGGATCACCAGGGCGCAGACTGAATTACAAAGCCACAGGCAGCACACCAGCGTCAACCCCAGTAAAATTATTATAAAGCATCGGGCTTCAGCCTGAGTGATGATATC
>CAYTQK010000238.1:0-4984 GCA_964439745.1 uncultured Desulfobacterales bacterium | reverse complement strand
CCGTAGCTCAGTGGATAGAGCAATGGATTCCTAATCCATGTGCCGCAGGTTCGATTCCTGCCGGGGGCACCATGAATACCGGCCACCGACAACCGCAACGAAAGAGAAACCAACCATGAAGGTGCCGGGCAACAAATCTGCAGCAGGAATACTGATATCGGCACTGATAATGTTCGCCGGATGCGCCATGCTGGAAGAATCCGGCATGTGGCAGAAGCCCGAAGCCAGCATCGGCTCGATCACTGTTTCCGCGCTGAATTTCGAGGGTGCCGGCCTGGATGTCGCCGTGGAGGTTCACAATCCCAATGCCTACCAGATCAGGCTGGGCCGGCTGGACTACGCCCTGACCGTACAGGATAAGCAGGTATTGTCCGGTCAACAGGAGGAGAACACCGCCCTCAAGGCCGAGCAGTCCCAGACCATCGTTTTCCCGGTCAAGATCCGGTTCGCGGACCTGCTGGCCGCCGTCTCCGGACTGAAACAACAGAATATCGTTAATTACGGGCTAACAGGCGGTATTACCGCGGCCGTGCCGATGGTCGGAGACATCCGCCTGCCCTTCAGCAGGCAGGGCCGCCTGCCGGTGCCGAAAATGCCGCAGGTGACCGTGGAAGGCTTGCACCTGGACAGCATCAACATGCTGGGGGCTTCGCTGAAACTCGCCCTTTCCCTGGAAAACCCCAACAATTTCAGCGTCAACCTGGACCAGTTCGATTATGCTTTCAAGCTTAACAACAACGCCGTTGCCGGCGGCAAAGCCCCCGCCGCCTTGCAGGCCGGTCCCGGCCAGACCAGCCGGATCGAACTGCCCCTGGATCTCTCTTTTGCCAGCGCCGGCCTGGCCCTGTACCAGGCACTCACAGGCGGCCGGGAAATGAATTACGAGTTAAATGTTGACGGGCGGGCCGACACCAGCCACAAGCTGCTGACGCGGTTTCCCTTTCAGACAAATAAAAGCGGCACCGTCCAACTGCAGCGATAAAAACGCATAAGAAAGCCCCGCTGTGAATTTATGCTTGACAGGCGGCGCTTTTATTGACTATATTCTAATTATTGTTAAGGTGTTACTGCTTAATAGGGAATCCCGTGCAAATCGGGAGCGGTCCCGCCGCTGTAACTCCGCGCCGGCAGATGCCGGCACCCTTTTCAGCCCCGGGTTGCCACTGTATGGCCCAAGCCGTATGGGAAGGCCGCTGAAAAGGCGGGGGAAGCCAGAATACCTGCCTTGACAATGATTCTGCGTGCCTGCGGTGAAACAGGTACCGGCAGAAAAAAAAGAATCAAGGGTTAAGAAAACTGGGTGCAGCCCTTCTGGCACGTGCGAACGTGCCCGAAGGGCTTTTTTTTTGGCAAGGGCCTGCATTGCGGACAAGCGTCTTTGCCGCTTGGCCTTTATCCGGTTCCGGCGGAAAAAAATCAATCCTAAATCTGCCATGAGAATTGACATGACCGCCGGAACCGGATTCTGGCCATTTCCATTCGCTAAGGAGGCAATCATGAAAACAGGCATTATTCTTTATTTTCCCGGCAATCAATCTCTTCCGGCCGACGCGGCCGCCCTCGGCCGCGCCGCCCAGGCGCTGATCCCGGACGCCGACCAGGTGGAAATCGTGGGCCGGGACCAGGGACACTGGGACATTTCCGACGCCTGGCGATCACTGACCTGCCAAGGGATGCACCGCATCCTGGTCCGGACGGCCGGCTATTCCGCCCGGCAAGGGCTGCAGCTGGAGGGCCGGGAAATGCGCCTGAGCGGCTGAGTCCTTTTCCGGCGGACGGAATTATGCTATTTTCAAAACAGAAACTGTGTTTCCGGAATATTGCAGAAACGGACCACTGGGCGCACCAGCGTCTGGTAGCGAAGTTCCATCACCGGTTGAAAATCAGCTTTGGCTGCGCCGGCAGGGATATACAGGAATATGCCCGGGAGGAGGCAGGATGAGTATTGAGGCCACCACTTGTCCGCTCTGCGGCCGGCCCAACCGCTGCGGGGAAAAGGGAGTGCGGAACGGGCAGACCCTGGATTTCTGCTGGTGCGCCTATGAAATCTTTCCCCGCAGCCTGCTGGACCGGGTGCCCGCAGAAAAGCGGGACAAGGCCTGTATCTGCCGCGACTGCCTGCGGCGATTTTGGCAGAAAAAAATGAAGGCCTGACCGGCCTGGTCATCGAGACCATGACCCCGGCCTTTATCGTCAACCCCGGCGACCGCCCCCGGCGGCCTGATCCGGCCCCCGCTCCCCGGAACATCCAGCCCGACCCCGAAGGAGGCTTCAGGAAAGGCTTTCGGCGGCAAAGGCTGCGGCGGCTTCTTTGCCGGAACGAAAACAGGCTTCCAATGAGGCCCCCCGAACGTAGTCCCCGGCCAGGTGCAGGCCCCGGATCTGCCGGCGGAGCCGGTCGACTTCCGCCATGAAGCGATGATGAAACGGCAGGTAGGAACACAGCCCGATGGGAAAATACCGGTACACGAACCCCTCCCTTTCTTTTGACTGGACGGGAACATGCCGGTTCAGCTCGGTTTCCGCCCGGGCCAGCAGCGCCTCGGAATCGGACCGGTCGGAGAGGGTTTCCTGGGCGATGCGGCCGCTGAGGGTATAGCGGACCATGTCCAGGTCGTTGATACCGTAGACCCCGGCATTGCTGATAAGGGAATCGCGCCCGAAGACCAGGGCCCGCACCTCGCTGGTAAAAATGGCCCGATTGTACTTGGCCACGATCAGGGCCACGGGATTGTACCGGATTTGCCCCAGCTGCCGGGACAGGTCGGCGGAGGCGTCCGCCACGATATCGGCGGCAATGACGGCGGGCACACACAAAAAAACGGCGTCATAGGCATGATCCTGCCGATTTCCCGCCGCATCCTCGGAACGGATGCCGGTAACCCGGCCGTTTTCCGTCAGCAGCCGGATGATCTTCCGGCCGGTGAAAATGGAAAACTGCCCGGCAAACTTGTCCAGGACGCGGTGCATGCCGTGGGTCAATTGATCATAGCGGTCCAGGACCATCTTGATATTGGAGCCGAAATTTCCCAGGTGATAGGCCTCGGGCTCGCTGCCGTTCATGCGGATGGTAATGGGCCGCAGAAAATTATTGACAAAACGGTCGCTGAAATAGCGGGTAATGGGCTGATGGTCCCGCCGGTCCGAGAGCCGCCGGAAAAAGGGACCGTCCAGAAAACCGTTATCCGGGTTGGCCTTGGTGTGCAGGGCGTAGTAGACAAAGCGGGCAAATGAGGCCGCCCCGGTCATACGGACCAGGTGCCCCATGGAGCGGAGCCGGCTGTCGCTGTCCAGGGTGAACATGCGGCCGTCAGTGATGGTCGAGGAGTTGATCCCGAAATACTCGAAGTCGCCCTCGCCCATGTCATCGGCAAAGGCCCGGAACAGGGGATAATTGCGGCCGATGTTCTTGCCGCCGATATCGATCATTTTTCCGTTCAGGTCCAGCGAACCGGTGCGGCCGCCGATGGCCGGAGCAGCCTCGAAAAGATCCGGCGCGAAACCCTGCTTTTTCAGAAAATAGGCGGTGGCAACGCCCGAGATGCCCCCGCCGACCACGGCGATGGCGGGGCGTTCAAAACGCGCCTGGTCTTCTTTGGAATCGACGGCGGCCATACCCCTCTCCTGCTTTCGCCCGTCCTGGCAGCCTCCTGAAGCCGGCCGCGCCCTGCCGGCCCGCCCCGGTGACGCCGGGCGGATTTTTTCCTGCGGTTGTCAGACAAAGGAAGCCAGGCACTCAATCTTGCCCAGCTGCTCTTCTTCCTGGTGGAACCCGATTGAGGCGCGCACCAGCCCCCGCCCAGGAGCCATCTCCACGGGTTCCATGCCGGCCTTCAGGCGGATTTTCCGGTTCAGCAGGGCAAATCTGCGAAATTTCACCTTGCCGGCAACCAGGTCGCCATGGCTGGGGGCCAGGTGTTCATACTGCTGCTTGGCCGCGCACAGGGCCAGCTGCTTGCCGGCTTCCAGCAGCATCATGCCCGGCACATGGGTGCAGGGATGCTCGAAAAAGTAGAAATGGTGGGGATCCACACTCATGTGGGAGCAGAACTGGCCGTTGCTGGAAACATGCTCCGGCGGCGTGATGAGGACATTGTCCGGGTTGTGAACCTGCAGAAAATCGGCATGATGGTAATAGTCAAGGCGCTCCAGGGATGCCTCGCAGACGGTATCGCGACCCGGTTCCTCGTTCTCATCGGCCAGGTAGAACCGGGCCTTGCCCTTCATCAAGACCTGCCCGTCCCGGAAAAACAACGATTCCGTGCGAAACCACGTCCGTCCCAGAAATACCTTGCGGCCGGCAAAGGTAATCTTCACTTCCCAGGGACCGGCCCCGGGATTCACCAGCGGCCGGTTATCAGGAATTTCCCATTGGATGGAAACGACGATAAAACGGGTATCAAAAGGAACATCATAAAACCGGTGACAGATGGCCATGTTGGCCTGGCGGCCCACTTCCACCAGGTAAGTGCTGGTGCTGACGTCATACACCGGGTGATCGGCAGGGACGGTGGAAACGGCGGTGAAGGTATGCTCTGATTGCCGGAAAAGGTCCTGGATAAAAACATTTTCCTGGTTCTGCTTATGCACGAAGCTTTTATCCATGCCACGCATACCTTCTCTTCTCCGCGCTGATTATTTATCGCAATAGTCTATCGAATGGCTGTTCTCTGTCAACAGGCGATTTACTTTTCTTTCAAACCCGGTCGGTTATGAGGTTGGCAAGAGCCGGTATCAAAAATCGACGTTTTTTTAATTTTGTGAACAAAGTTTACCGCAGTATAAAATATTTTTGCTGTTTTGTAATCCGGAAAACACACCAGCGCAGCCTTTCTTGACATACAATCGAAAATCTGGTTGTTTGAAATGCCGACAGACATTTCTGCCAGGAATTATCCCCATGAAACCACCCGCAGGATATATCATTGCCGGCCCGGCCAGCGGCTCGGGCAAGACCACTTTCACCCTGGGCCTGATGGCCTGG
>CAYTQK010000237.1:0-4985 GCA_964439745.1 uncultured Desulfobacterales bacterium | reverse complement strand
GCCAACCCGAAAAAACACCCGCTTTTCCCAGCCACCCGGATTACCCGCGGCCGGATCGAACTGCCGGAAGAGGACCTGCCCGGCCGCGTCCATGAAATGCGCTCGGTGGACATCGCCCGCATCCTGGATACCGCCGCCGACCTGGGGCCCATCGCCCGGCGCCTGCGCAAAGCCTGCGGCCGGGCGGACTGCGCCGGCATGCCCGCCTTTCTCGGTATCGACCATCATGACCGGGTGCTGACCGAACTGCGCCGCGAAAGCGGCATCCTGCTGTACGAGGTACCCACGCTGCCGCCGTCCATCCTGGGAATGCGGCTGGACAACGCCTTGAAATCCCTGTTCGCCGCCCTGGGGGGCGTTCTCATTGCCGGTGAATCCGTCAACGGCGGCCGCATCACCGACGACGCTGTCGACCATATTCAAACCGTCAACCAGGAAGACACCTTGCGGGCGCACGCCTACGTGCTGTCCACGGGCAGTTTTTTTTCCAAGGGCCTGTCCAGCCGGTTTCATTCAATCGAAGAACCGGTCTTTGACCTGCAGCCCGATCCGGACACGGCCGACGCCGAATTTGCGGCCGACCAGTTTTTCGCGCCGGAAAGTCACCGGTTTCTCAGCGCCGGGGTGGTCACCGACGAGACGCTGCGGCCCCGCACCCGGGACGGCCGCACCGTTGACAACCTTTACTGCGCCGGGGCGGTCCTGGCCGGCTACAATCCCATCGCGGAAGGCAGCGGCGGGGGAGTGGCCATTGCCACCGGCTACCGGGCCGCGCGCGAAATTATCGAGCGTCTTGCCGCCCCCGGGAAAAAGCCAGGCGGGATCACTGACGGTACCGGCAGGATGTCACCCGGCCAGGCGGATACGGTATGATTGACCTGACCAACACCAGTTTTGACCATTGCATCAAATGCGCCATCTGCACGGCCTATTGTCCCGTGGCCCGCGCCACGCCGCACTACCCGGGACCAAAGTATTCCGGCCCGGACGCCGAAAGGATGCGTATCAAGACCCCCTTTCTGGCGGACGAATCCCTGCGATACTGCAACAACTGCAAGCGGTGCGAAACGGTCTGCCCGTCCGGTGTCCGCATTACCGATTTCATCTACCAGGCCCGGTCCGGCCGGCTGCCCAGAAAAAACCGGCTGCGGGACTTCCTGCTGACCCATACCGACCTGACCGGCCGGCTGGCCACCCGGCTCCCGGCCCTGGCCAACCGCATCTTCCAATGGGTGCCGGTGCGCCGGCTGCTGGACCTGCTGGTGGGACTGTCCGCCCGGGCGCCATTCCCGGTTTTCGCCCGGGGCACCTTTGCCGGCAGGCATCGCCGCCCCAGTGCGGACCAGGAACGTTTTCCCCGGCAGGTCCCCTATTTTCACGGCTGCTACGTGAACGATTATGATCATGAGCTGGGGCACCAGCTGGTTTCCGTTCTCAACGCCATGGGCATCGGCGTTGTCCTGCCGCCCCAGCGCTGCTGCGGGGTTCCGTTGATCGCGGCCGGAAATTTCACAAAGGTCCGCCGCAACGCCCGGGCCAATATCGCCGACCTGACCGCGGCGGCCAGCAAGACAGACGGGCCCATAGTGTTCACCTCGTCCTCCTGTTCCCTGACCGTCAGCCGGGATTATCCCAACCTGCTCGACCTGGACATTTCGGCCCTTGCCGACCGCCTGCGTTTCATCACCCGCTTTCTGCACCGGGAGTTCCAGGCCGGCAACCGGCCGGCCCTGCGGCCGCTGAACATTACTGCCGCCTATCATTCGCCCTGCCACCTGGAACGGGCCGGGGGGGTAAGCCACACCATCGCTGTGCTGCAGCAGATACCGGGCCTGCGGCTGATCATTCTGCACTCGGAATGCTGCGGCATTGCCGGCACCTATGGTTTTAAAAATGAATACCAGCAAATCGGTGCTCGTATCGGCGGGCGCCTTTTTGAACAGATCCGGGCAGCCGCGCCGGACATCGTCATCACCGACTGCGAAACCTGCAAATGGCAGATCGAGGCTCATACCAGCTACCCGGTACGCCATCCGGTTTCAGTTCTGGCCGAAGCACTGGCCGCGCCGGCGGCATAATGCGCTGGTTCCGGCCGCAGCCATTTACTTGCGGTCAAAACCGTGGTATGATAATAAAATTAAAAATATGAACACTTTACTCTTGATGCTGCCATCATGTACCGAATAACGACCAACCGAGATAAGTTTGACTTTGAAATCGGGTATTTCATCAAAAGCCCCTGCCGGGAGTGCCCGCGGCGGGAGGAGTTCCCGGCCTGTTTTAAAAAATGCGCCATGATGGACCGGGTCCAGACGCGCCTGGCCAAGAGCATCTCCTGTTTCAATTACTATGATAATCCCGACTAAAAAAGACTCCTGGATGGAGGGTTTTTCCCCGGCCGCAATGCCAGGGCTGCTTTCTTGCGTGAGTCATTGAGACTGTTTTCATCCCGACAATTCGGAAAGGCGCCGTTCAGGAGACAGTTCATGCCGAATCAAGAGGACTGTACCGCATCATCATGCCAGGTTGTTCGCCACGGGGATACCGCCGCCACCGCCTATCTTACCGGCATCATGGATGTCGATTCCTGCGCCGAACTGCTCGCGCGGTTGTCCGCCCTGGTTGAAGAACAGACCGGCGGCACCGTCACCCTGGATATGTCGGCCGTTGACCATGCCGACGATTACGGGGTGTTTGCGGTCAAGGAGCTGATGCGCCGGGCCGATGCCGCCCGGACCCGCCTGCTGGTCGTCAACCAGACCCCGGCCGTGGTCAAAAGCTTCGAACTGTTCGAAACCCTGGAAATCCCGGAGACCCGATCTGCCCGCCGTGCCCACCCCATGCATCCCGCCCGGCTGATTTCGGGATTCGGCCAGACGACCCTGTCCGGCCTGCGGCTGACGGAATCGTCGGTGTCCTTTGTGGGCGCGATTTTATTTGCCATCGGCCGGGCGGTTTTTTCCCCGGGCCGGATCCGCGTGACCGATACCATCACCCTGATCAAGAATAATGGCGTCAACGCCATTCCCATTGTGGGACTGATCAGCTTTATCTCCGGCCTGATCGTGGCCTTTGTCACTTCCGTGGAACTGGAAAAGTACGGCGGTCACATCTTTATTCCCTCGTTGATCACCTATGCCATGGTGGCGGAAATCGGCCCGATCATGACGGCCACCATCATCGCCGGCCGCACCGGCTCCGCCTATGCCGCCGAAATCGGCACCATGAAAATTTCCGAAGAAATCGACGCCCTGACCAGCATGGGCTTCAATCCCGTCCTCTTTTTGGTGGTGCCCCGCCTGATCGCGCTGGTCGTGGCCCTGCCCATCCTGACGGCGCTTTCGGTAATCTGTGCCATTCTGGGCGGCCTGGTGGTCTCGGTGACCATGCTCAACCTGATGCCGGTGCCCTATCTGCAAGGCGTCATTGACGCCCTGTTCATCAATGATATAACATGGGGGCTTGTCAAAAGCGGGATGTTCGCGATATTGATTGTGATGGTGGGCTGCCTGCGGGGATTTCAGGTACGCGGCGGCGCGGCCTCGGTGGGCAACGCGGCCACTTCGGCCGTTGTCAGCGGCATTTTTCTGATTATTCTGTTTGACTCCATTGTCGCCATTATCCGGGTATACTGGGGATAACCGCATGTCCGCAAAAAACGTGATTTCCGTGCAGCACATCAGCAAACGATACGGCAAGTACGTGGTGCTGGATGACGTCAACTTCGGTGTTCACCGGGGCGAAATTCTCGTCATCCTCGGGGCCAGCGGCTGCGGCAAAAGTACCCTGATGCGGATCATGACCGGCCTGGAAAGAGCCTCGGCCGGGCGAGTATTCATCGAAGACGAACATATCGCTCAATGCAACACCACCAGAAAAACCGGGATCCTCTTCCAGAATAACGCTCTTTTCGGGTCAATGACGGTGGCGGAAAACATCGCCCTGCCCATCGCCGAATACACGACCCTGGACGAACGGTCAATCCGGAAAATCGTGGCCATGAAACTGGCCATGGTCGGCCTGTCCGGTTTTGAGGGGCATCTTCCCTCGGAGATCAGCGGGGGCATGAAAAAAAAGGCCGCCCTGGCCAGGGCCCTGGCCCTCAATCCGGCCATTCTTTTTCTGGACGAGCCCTCCACCGGCCTGGATCCCATCAGTTCCGCGGAAATTGATGAACTGATTCTGAATATCAACCGGAACGCCGGCACCACCATGATCGTGGTCACCCATGAACTGGACAGCGTTTTTGCCATTGCCGACCGCGTTATCATGCTGGACCAGAGCACCCGGGGCAAAATCGCCGAAGGGACGCCGCAATACCTGAAAAACGAATGCCCGCATCCCTTTGTCCGCCAGTTTTTCAACCGCCAGCCCCATAAGCGTTCTGCCGCGCCGGCGGCAATGGCACACTGAGGCAGATTTGCGAGGAACCGATTCGCCCAATAAGGTAAAAACCAATGGCTTCCATTAAAACCAACTTTGTGGTCGGCCTGTTTACCATCGTCGGACTGGCGTTCATCACGGCGGTGATCATCTACGTCGGCGCGACCAACTACCTGCGCGGGGGGCGGATTTATGCCGCCTATTTCAATGAATCCGTCCAGGGGCTGAGCAAGGATTCTCCCGTCAAATACCGCGGTGTATCCATCGGCCAGGTGCACGACATCCGCATCGCCAAGGACGCCCGCCTGGTGGAAGTGCTGCTGCGGATTGAATCTGACTGGAAACCCGACGAGAACATCATTGCCCAGCTCAAAGCCATCGGCATCACCGGCATCATGTTCGTGGAGATGGACGTTCACGACCCCTCCGACCAGGTCCTGGTGCCGGATTCCGAATACCATTCCAGTTACCCCGTCATCCCCACCAAGCAGTCGGAAATCAAGCAGCTGCTGTCCGGGGTGGCCGATGTCGTCACCCAGATGAAAGCCATTTACCTGCAGGGCGTCTTTGGCAAGGCGGAAACCACCATTGAAAATATCGAC
>CAYTQK010000236.1:0-4992 GCA_964439745.1 uncultured Desulfobacterales bacterium | reverse complement strand
CAGGCCGGTCAGCCCCTCCGGGCCGAGGTCGGACATGTCATGACCGCTGGCCTTGACGAAAACCACCTCCTGTTCATCTCCGAAAATATCGGCCAGCACCATTTTGACCGAGGTGTTGCCGCCGCCGTGAAGAACCAGGCCGGGATCCGCCCCCAATTGCCGGGTCAGGGCCAGGCAGGCGGCCAGGTCCGGCGCCAGTCCGGGCCCAGCCCGCCTGATTTCTTCAATGTTGTCCGGATTCACGATATCCCCTCGCTGGATAATCTTTGGTGTAGTAATGGAAACAGACAGACAGTATCATAAAAAGCCGGCCGGCTGTCAAACAAAACCTGCCGCCATATTGACACCGTGTTACCACCGTATTAGATTAAAAAATTATGACTTGCAAATACCCCTGGAAACAGGTTTTGAATGATCAGAATCCATGAAAAAAAAGCCGCTTTTGACCACATCTGCCGGGTATATGACGAGTATGCCGGTTCCCTGGCGCTGGCCTGTCACCGGGGGTGCGCGGCCTGCTGTACCACCAACGTGATCATCACCAGCCTGGAAGCCTGGATTTTGGCCGCATACCTGGATCAGGCCGGTCGTGCGGATCTGTTTGACACCATGGAAGCGGCCGCTCATACATACCGGCAGCAGCCCCAACAGACCCTCAACAGCCTGGCCGCGGCTTATCATCATCAGCCTGGAGAAACCCCGGCCGCCGAAGAGGAGTCCGCGAAAAGGGCCGCCTGTCCGCTGCTGTCCGATGAGGAGTGTCCCGTCTATCCGGCCCGGCCCTTTGCCTGCCGCTGCCTGGTCTCGCAGAGCGACTGCCGGAAGCAAGGCTATGCCCGGGTCGAACCCCTGACCATCACGGTCGGTCATGTCATGCAGCAGTATATCGAACATGTCGACCGGCCCGGCGTTACCGGCAACATGCTGGACCTGGTGCCGGCCCTGCGCGACCGGCAGCGGCGCGATCAATACGCGGCCGGCGAGGTTTCCTTTCTGACCGGAAACTTTCTGGAAAATCGTCCAGCCGTGATGCTGCTGGCCGGAGCCGAGGAGGGCCCCGCCCTGGAACCGATCCTGGCCGCCCTGAACCGGGGAGGGCCGCCCTGAAACCGGCCGACTTTTGAAAAAGGGTTTTATTCATGATACAGAAACTGGCCTTCCTGGCACTGGCCGGCGCCATGGGAACGCTCTCGCGCTACGGGCTGGCCGGTCTGGTTAACCGGATCAACGGGGTGTCTTTCCCCTGGGGAACCGTTACCGTCAACATATCCGGCTGTTTTCTGGCGGGCCTGCTCTGGTCATTGTTTGAGCACCGCTGGCCGGTCTCCGGTGAAACCCGGACCATTATCCTGGTCGGATTCATGGGCGCCTTTACCACCTTTTCCACTTTCATTTTTGAGTCCGGTGAACTGATGCGATCGGCGGAGTGGCTGCGCCTGACCGCCAATCTGACCATGCAGAACGGCCTGGGCCTGTTCGTCTTGTTTCTGGGGGCGGCCTTGGGGCGGATGGTGTAGCGGGACTTTGTTTGCAGCCGAACATGAAGATGCACCATTAAGAGGGGGAAACAATGAAACTGCCATCCGAAGCATCCCTGCTGCGAATCTTCATCGGTGAAAGCGACAAGCATGACGGCCGACCCTTGTGCGAAGTCATCGTGAAAGAAGCCAGAAAACAAGGGCTGGCCGGGGCCACGGCCATGCGGGGCTTTCTCGGCTTCGGGGCCAACAGCCGGATACATACCTCCAAGGTGCTGCGATTGTCCGAAGATCTGCCGGTGGTGGTCGAGATCGTCGACCGGGAAGAAAAGATTGCCGCCTTTCTTCCGGAACTGGATAAGATCATCGGCGAGGGGCTGATTACCCTGGAAAAGGTGCGGGTGATCGCCTACCGGCACCATTGATCCGCATTTTTTTCTTTTTTTTATCAAAGACCTTTTTTTGCCTTGCAGTCGCCCTGCGTTATTGTTATATACAGCAGATTTTTCCGAATCATCATCATATTGAGAAGGCAGAACCGGCATGAACACAAGACTGCAGAAAATACGAAATATCGGGATCAGCGCCCATATCGATTCGGGCAAGACCACCCTGACCGAACGGATCCTCTTTTATACCAAGCGGATTCACGCCATCCATGACGTCAAGGGTAAGGACGGCGTCGGCGCCACCATGGACTCCATGGAACTGGAGAAGGAACGCGGCATCACCATTGCCTCGGCCGCCACCTTCTGCCAGTGGAAAGCCCATAACGTCAACATCATCGACACCCCGGGACACGTTGATTTTACCATCGAGGTGGAACGGTCCCTGAGCGTGCTGGACGGGGCCGTCCTGGTCCTCTGCGCCGTGGGCGGGGTGCAATCCCAGTCCATCACGGTGGACCGGCAGATGAAGAGATACCAGGTTCCCTGCCTGGCCTTTATCAACAAGTGCGACCGCAGCGGCGCCGATCCGGATCGGGTCACCGCCCAGTTGCGCGCCAAGCTTGATCATAATGCCGTGCTGCTGCAGCTTCCCATCGGGTTGGAAGCGGATTTTGCCGGGGTGGTCGACCTGGTCCGGATGAAGGCTGTTTATTTTAAAGGGGACAGCGGCGAAGAGGTCCGGATCGCCGACATCCCCGAAAAATTGCGGGAAAAAGCGGCTGCACTGCGGGAAAACCTGCTGGACGCGGCCTCGGCCTTTTCCGAGGAGCTGACCGACCTGATTCTGGAAGAGGAGACGGTTCCCGAGTCCTTGCTGATCGAGGCCATTCGCAAGGGCGCACTGGCCCGGGAACTGACGCCGGTGCTGCTGGGGTCCGCTTACAAAAACAAGGGAGTACAACCTCTCCTGGATGCCGTCATCGATTACATGCCCGCGCCGGACGATGTGGTCAAGCATGCCCTGGACGCGGACAATGACATGGCGCCGGTTGAACTGAGCCATGAACCGGAGGAGCCGGTGGTGGCCCTGGCCTTTAAACTGGAAGACACCCGTTTCGGCCAGTTGACCTATATCCGCGTTTACCAGGGGTCCCTGAACAAGGGAGACACGGTCAAAAATGTCCGCACCGGCAAAAAAATCCGTATCGGACGGCTGGTCCGCATGCATGCCGACCAGATGGAGGACGTCACCGATATCCCGCCCGGCGGCATCGGCGCCCTGTTCGGCGTTGAATGCACATCCGGGGACACTTTCGTCCATCCCGACCTGAGCCTGAGCATGACCTCCATCCAGGTGCCGGATCCGGTCATCTCCCTGGCGGTCACCCCCAAAGACAACAAATCTGAAACCGCCATGACCAAGGCCCTGGGACGTTTCTCCCGGGAAGACCCGACCTTTAAGACCTTTGTGGACCAGGAAACCAACGAAACCATTATCCAAGGGATGGGAGAACTCCACCTGGATGTGTACCTGGAACGAATGCGGCGGGAATACGGCGCCGAGGTGTCCGCCGGCAGCCCCCAGGTGGCCTACCGGGAGACCATCCTGCGGCAGGTGCCCTTTGATTACATCCACAAGAAGCAGACCGGCGGGGCCGGCCAGTTTGGCCGCGTGGCCGGCTATCTGGAACCTGCCCCGGGCGAGGGGTTTGTTTTTGAAAACAAGGTTACCGGCGGGGCCATTCCCACCCAGTTTATCTCTTCTTGTGAAAAGGGGTTTCTGAAATGCCTGGAAAAGGGGCCCTGGATGGAATTTCCCGTGGTGGATGTCCGCGTGGTCATCAATGACGGCGCTTCCCACTCGGTGGATTCATCGGAAATGGCCTTTGAAGCGGCCGCCCGGGGCGCCTTTCTGTCCGCCTATGCCAAGGCCGGGCCGGTTCTGCAGGAGCCGATCATGAAAGTCTCGGTGGAAACACCGGATGAATTCCAGGGTAGCGTCATGAAGCTGCTCAACCAGCGGCGGGGCATTATCATCGGCTCCCAGGACGAGGGAGCGGTCAGCGTGATCGAGGCGCATGTGCCTTTATCGGAAATGTTCGGATTTTCCAACGTTCTGCGTTCGTCCACCCAGGGACAGGCCCAGTTCACCATGGAATTCATGGCCTACCAGCAGGTGCCGGCCTCGGTTTCCGAAGAAATTGAAAAGCAACGAAAACAACAGGAGAAATCATAATGCAGCCCGAAACCATTGTTATTCCGGACGCCCTGGCCTCCATCGCCAATATTACCGCCGATGCGCTCTCGCCCGGCGAAATCGGGGCGGTGGTCGGCCGGGCCGGGGTCGGCAAGACGCCCCTGATTGTCCAGCTGGCGCTGCATGCCATGCTGCTGAACCGCAACGTCCTGCATATCAACCTCTCGGAAACCGTGCAGAAAACCGACCTGTGGTACCGGGAAATTTGCAGCCGACTGACGGAAAAATTCAAGGCCACGGCTGCGGAACCGGCCGGACCGGCCCTTTTTTGCGAACGGTTTTTCAATCGCCGGTTTATCATTACCCTGAAAGTCTCCGGGTTTTCCGTGGACGGCATCAGTGAGCGCATTCAGGATTTACGGGCCCAGGATGTCTTTTCGCCGGACTTGTTGGTACTGGACGGTCTTTCCTTTGACAACTCCCAGCGGGAAACGGTGGAACAGCTGGAAGCGCTCTGCCGGCCCCTGGCAGTCCGCGCCTGGATTACGGTAGGCGCCCATCGCGAGGAAAAACGGGACGAACTGGACCGGCCGGCGCGCCTGGCGGAAGTGGCCGACCTGCTGGACCTGGCCTGGGAGCTGGTGCCGGCCGCGGAGAACGGCCGCATTGACATCCATTCGCTGCCCTGCGGCCAGAACAAAATTGCGGTGGGCACGAAAGGGCTTTTTCTGGAGCCGTCCACCATGCTCTTGAATATATAAAAGCGGCCGGCGAAAACGTTTCGCGGTCAAGAATCTTTCCGACTCCTTCCCCTTGACCAGTATTCTTTATTTTTCCTGCCCCTGGAGAAACTCGTCAATGGCGTGAAAGACCCGCCGGGCCCCTTCACCATTGATAATGCCGTGGCGGGCATAGTTGACCAGCAGGT
>CAYTQK010000235.1:0-4995 GCA_964439745.1 uncultured Desulfobacterales bacterium | reverse complement strand
T
The DNA here is from genome assembly GCA_964439745.1 of uncultured Desulfobacterales bacterium. GTDB lineage: Bacteria > Desulfobacterota > Desulfobacteria > Desulfobacterales > Desulfosudaceae > CAYTQK01. The sequence continues at coordinate 4,994 of CAYTQK010000235.1, read as the reverse complement.
GGGTCCTTTATTGGTTTTTGGAAAGTTTGCAGAATATTTATTTATACTTTTAAGGCCTTTTATAAAATATGAATTGTAACGGGCTGTTTCTGGAAATTTCCCTCTTCGGGCGAGTCACCTTGAGCGCAATCGGCTGTGTTGCCGGCCGCTCGCGGTAGATTTACTACAGCTTCGCGTCCTGCGCCTTGCCGCTGCGCCTGGACCGGCTCGTGAAATATTCGGATTAGTGACCAATGAATCAACGGGAAAACCTTTTTGCCGACTGCGACCGGGTGGTGATCAAGGCGGGCAGCGGCGTGCTGACCGGCACCGCCGGTCTCAACCGGAATGTCGTCAGTTCCATCAGCCGCGGCATCAACGCGCTGATGGACCGTCAGATCGAAGTGATCTTCGTCTCGTCCGGCGCCCTGGCCGCCGGCGCCCGCAAACTGGGCCGCAGCCCCCGTCCCGACGACCTGCCCACCCGGCAGGCGGTGGCGGCGGCCGGCCAGGCGCGCCTGATCATGGCTTATGAAAAGGCCTTTGCCCGGCATGGGCGGCAGGTGGCCCAGATTCTGCTGACCAGCGACGACCTGTCCAGCCGCAAACGCTACCTGAATGCCCGCAATACCATCAACACCCTGCTTCACTGGCAGGTGATTCCCATTATCAACGAAAACGACACCGTGGCCGTGGAAGAGATCAAGTTCGGCGACAACGACAACCTGGCCGCCATGATCACCCTGCTCATGGACGCCGACATTCTCATCAACTTGACCGATATCGACGGGCTGTACGATCAGGATCCGCGCGCCCATGACGACGCCCGCCTGCTGACCAGCGTTGCTTCCATCACCCGGTCGCTGGAAAAGGCGGCCGGCGCCATTCCCGGACCGCTGGGCACCGGCGGGATGCTGAGCAAGCTCAAGGCCGCCCGCAAACTGATGTCCGCCGGCGTTCCCATGATTATCGCCAACGGCCGGAAAAAAGACATCCTGACCGATCTGTTCGCCGGCCGGCCGCTGGGCACATATTTTGAACCGGGGACGCGGAAACTGCCCAGCCGCAAGCGCTGGATTGCCTTCAGCTGCAAGCCCCGGGGTACGCTGACCCTGGATGACGGCGCAGCCCGGGCCATCACGGAGCGGGGCAAAAGCCTGCTGCCCGGCGGGATCAGCGCCGCTTTTGGCGAGTTCGGTGTGGGCGCGCCGGTGGAGCTGATAAACCGCGCCGGCCAGCGCCTGGGCGTGGGACTGGTCAATTACAGTGCCGCGGATATCCGGACCATCATGGGCCTCAAGTCCACTCACATCAAGAAAATTCTGGGGCATCAACCCTATGACGAGGTGGTGCACCGCAACAACCTGGTGGTTTGTTGAAAAAGCGGGGTTGGTTTCACCGGCACGAAGCAACGCGGGAAAGCCGATGCTGTCAGAACACCTTCCGGAAAGCGCCGGTTACAGCCGGCTCCGGAAGGGACGGGACACAAAACCGACGTTTCCACGGGATTGCCGTATTTTATTTGGGACCAATAGAGACAAGCCTGTAAAAAGTCTTTTTTACAGGCAGTGTTAAGTTTTAAGCGATTAAGTATTTAAGTAAAATCAAAAATTTATATTTTTATTGTTGGACGGGCATAACATTTTTTAAACTTTTTACGAAGCCATCAATAGTGACATGTTTGCAGCGGAGGTTTTTTATGTCCATCGAATCCACCATTATTGAATTTGCCCGGGCGGCCAAGGCGGCCGCTCCGGAACTGGCCGGCTGTTCAACCAATCTGAAAAACGAGGGGCTCTGCCGGATTGCCGAGGTGCTGCTGTCCGAGGCAGAGGCCATTCAAGCGGCCAATGCCAGGGACCTGCAAGCCGCCCGCAGCCAGGGGCTGTCCGCGGCCATGATCGACCGGCTGACCATTACCGAAGCCACCCTGCTGGGCATGGCCGACGGCCTGCGGGAGGTAGCCGCCCTGCCGGATCCGGTGGGCGCCAAAAGCGCCACCTGGATTCGCCCCAACGGCCTGGAAGTGGCCCGCATGCGTATTCCGCTGGGGGTTATCGGCATTATCTATGAATCCCGCCCGAACGTTACCGTGGACGCAGCCGGACTTTGCCTGAAATCCGGCAACGCCGTTATCCTGCGGGGGGGGTCCGAAGCCATCCACTCCAACCAGACCCTGGCCGACTGCATCCACAAGGGCCTGGCCGCGGCCGGGCTGCCGGAAAAAGCCGTGCAGGTGGTTCCCCTGACCGACCGGGAGGCCGTGACCTGCCTGATTGCCCAGGAGGAGTATGTCGACCTGATCATTCCCCGGGGCGGCGAAAGCCTCATCCGTTTCGTGGTGCAGAACGCCTCGGTGCCGGTCTTGAAACACTACCAGGGCGTCTGCCATGTTTACGTGGACGAGAATGCCGATCCGGACATGGCCCTGGATATCTGCTTCAACGCCAAGGTGCAGCGTCCCGGCGTCTGCAACGCCATGGAGACCATGCTGGTGCATCAAAAAATTGCTCCGGAGTTTCTGCCGAAAATGGCCGAGAGGTTTACCGCCGCCGGGGTAACCCTGCGGGGTTGCCCGGAAACCCGGCGGCTGGTGGCCGCGGCCGAAGAGGCCACCGAAGCCGACTGGCCCGAGGAGTACCTGGACCTGATCCTGGCGGTCCGGGTGGTGGCGGACATGGATACGGCCCTGGCCCATATCGCCCGCTATGGTTCGGCGCACACCGAAGCCATCGTTACCCGGGATTACCAGCGGGCCCGGCGCTTTACGGAACAGGCCGATGCTTCCGTGGTCCTGGTGAACGCCTCCACCCGTTTCAATGACGGCGGCCAGCTCGGGCTGGGCGCGGAAATCGGCATCAGCACTTCCAAGCTTCACGCCTTCGGTCCCATGGGGCTGCAGGAGCTGACCACCACCAAGTTCGTGGTGCTCGGCAGCGGACAGATTCGGGAATAAAAAAACCTTCGACTTGAAAAAAGATTTTTATGCGAACAGGTCTTTTCGGCGGATCATTCAACCCGGTGCATCAGGGACATGTGCGCCTGGTCCGGGCAGTGAAAAAAGCCTTTTCCCTGGATGAAATGATTATCGTTCCGTCCGCCCAGCCGCCCCACAAGGACGCCGGCGACATGGCGCCGCCCGAAATCCGGCTGGAAATGACCCGCCTGGCCTTTGCCGGCATTCCCGGCTGCCGGGTCTCCGAGATTGAACTTTCACGTTCCGGCCCCTCCTATACCATGGATACGGTAGCCGCCCTGCCATGCGGGCGCGCCGGGGCCCGCTGCCGGATTTACCTGGTCCTGGGCATTGACGCTTTTCTGGAACTGGATACCTGGAAAGACTATCGTTCGCTGCTGGCCGCGGTCCCGCTCATTGTCGTCCGCCGCCCCCCGGCCGACCCCGCCGCCCAGCAGGCGGCCATGAAACGGTTTCTGCAGGACAAAATTTCCCGGCGGTACTCCTTTTCCCGGCGGCGGGCCGCTTTTTTCCACCCGGACAGTCCGCCAGTTTTTTATTTTTCCGGGGTGAATCAGTTCGTCTCGGCCACGGAAATCCGCGACCGGATCCGGGCCGGCCGGCCGGTAAAAAACCTGTTGCCGGCAGCGGTGGCGCGTGTTATCCAGGAACAAGGACTGTATCAATGATCGATGAAGCCTTCATGAATGAACTGACCCCCTATCTGGCGGCCGTGTCCGGGAAAAAGGCCGAAGAGATCGTGGTCCTCGACGTCCGGGGCCGGACAGCCGTCACCGACGCCCTGATTGTCTGCTGCGGCAATTCCAGCCGGCAGGTGGCGGCCATTGCCGAGTTCATCGTCCGCACCCTGCGGGACCAGGGCATAAAACCCCTGTCCGTGGAGGGGGTCAGCGAGGGCCAGTGGGCCCTGATCGATTACGGGGACGTGATCATTCATGTCTTTTTTGAGACCGTGCGCCGTTTTTATGACCTCGAAGGACTCTGGTCGGACGCCCCGCGTAGCGACCTCCCTTCCTGACAGGATATGCTTACGCCTGCAACCAACCCCCGACAGCGAGGCCAGACCATGACTATCAAAAACCGACCCTGCGTACTGATCATCCTGGATGGCTGGGGCATCAACCCCTCTTCGGAAGGCAACGCCATTGCCGCGGCCGATACCCCCTACATGGATTCACTCTTTGCCGCCTATCCCCATACCCGCCTGAAATGTTCCGGCGAGGCCGTCGGCCTGCCCGAAGGCTTCATGGGCAACTCCGAGGTGGGCCACCTGAACATCGGCGCCGGCCGGGTGGTTTTTCAGGACCTGCTGCGCATCAATAATGCCATCAAGGACGGCTCCTTTTTCAACAACCGCCTCTTTTCCTCCCTGATGGACACGGTCAAGGCCCGGCAGTCCACTCTCCACCTGATCGGCCTGGTTTCCGACGGGGGCGTGCACAGTCACATTACCCATCTCCAGGCGCTGGTGGAAATGGCCGCCGAAAGAGGGGTCCGGGTCTGCATCCACGCCATTCTGGACGGCCGGGACACCCCCCCGGACAGCGGCCGACAGTATCTCCAGACCCTGCAGGATTTTCTGGCCGCGTACCCGGACGCGGCCGTCGGCACCATCTGCGGCCGCTTCTACGCCATGGACCGGGATACCCGCTGGGACCGGACACAAAAAGCCTATGCCCTGTATACCGAGGGCCAGGGTACAATTGAAACAGATCCGCTGACTGCCGTGGAAAACGCCTATGCCCGGGGAGAAACCGACGAGTTTGTCACGCCCATAGCCATCGGCGATGAATCCGGGGCTCCCCGCGGCCTGATTTCTGATGACGACGGTCTGATATTTTTCAATTTCCGCGCCGACCGCGCCCGCCAGCTGGTACGCGCCTTTACCGAGGAAGGGTTTTCCGCGTTTGAACGATCCCGTCATCCCCGGCTGTGCGAGGCGGTCTCCATGACCGAGTATGACCGGCACCTTACCCTGCCGGTCGCGTTTCCGCCCGAAACCCCGGCGCAGCCCCGTGGCGGAACCAACAGCCAGGCC
>CAYTQK010000234.1:0-5035 GCA_964439745.1 uncultured Desulfobacterales bacterium | reverse complement strand
AGGAGCAAAAGGTATCTGCAAATATAAAAATATAAAGGGCGTCCCCTATTTTTCCTTGACTTTACAAAATTATAAAAGTAACACTGTTACAGTAACGCTATTCATAAAACATGGAGGTCTTTTAATTGCCCAGAAAACCAAGGACCCAAAAGGAAAATGATCAAATCCGGAAAACCATTCTGGAGCAGGCCTTAAGCCTGATGCAGGAAGAAGGGTTTGAGGGGTTTTCCATGCGCAAGCTGTGCAGTCGCCTGGACGTTTCAGTGGTGACCTTGTACCGGTTTTATGAAAGCAAGGATCATATCTACCTGGCCGTTCTGACCCGGGGATTTCAGCTTCTCTTTGAATCGTGCGAAAAAGCATACAAATCCAGAAAGGACCCGGCGGCAAGGCTGAAAGCCATGGCAAAAGCCTATCTTAATTTCGGTATCCAACAGGCCAATTTTTATAACCTGATGTTTACCTGGCATGTGCCGAAATACCAGGACTACATCGGCACCCCCATGGAGGCCGCCGCCCGTCACGAACTGGAAGAGTCCCAGCGGGTTTACCGGTTCACCATTAAAGCGGTTTGGGAACTGGCGGAAACCTTCGGCAATATCTCCGACGACCGGATACGCGGGTATTTTATCTGTTTCTGGAGCACACTCCACGGCTATGTGGCCGGCCTCAACAATAACCTTTTAAACTACATGCATGAAAATCCGGGTGCTCTCCAGGAATTCATTATTGATAATCTGTTCGGTTCCCTTCAGGCGATGATAGAAATAGAAACGGATGGTAAGAAAGGAAAATAACGGGTGAAGGTTTTGATCACCGGCGCCGCCGGATTCATGGGAACGGCCCTCTGCCGACGTCTGGCCGAAACCGGGAACACGGTCACGGCGCTGATTTTTCCGGGAGAACCGGTTGATCATATTCGTGATTGTGTTTCTAAAACGGTTGAGGGCGATATCACCCGTCCGGAAACTTTACAGGGTGTCGGTGATAATATCGACGTGGTCTACCATTTGGCCGCCCGGGTACTGGATTATGGTACCCGCCGACAGTTTTACGGGTCCATTGTCGACGGTACCCGCAACATGCTCAACGCCTGCGCCGACAGGGCCGGCCGGTTTGTGTACGTCAGTTCCATCTGCGCCTGCGGCACCGGCCGGCATATGAAGGGAATGAAGGAAAGCGACCCTTGCGTGAAAACCGGCGTTTACTACGGGGACGCCAAGATGGCGGCCGAAGAACTGGTGCGTACTTATGACGGCCGGTTTGCCGGCGGCTGGGCGATCATCCGGCCGGCCAACGTGACCGGACCGGGAAGCGTCTGGGTCCGGGAAGTCGCAGAGCGGTTTCAGACCGGCATCGTCGCCCTTTTCGACCAGGGCAGGTACAGCGCCAGTCTGATCTACATCGATAACCTGACGGACGGCCTGGTTTTGGCCGGAAAAAAAGAAGCGGCGGCCGGTCAAACCTATTTTATGCGGGATGACTGGCAGGTAACCTGGAAGCGTTACCTGACGGATCTGGCAGCCATGCTGGACAAGCGACCTTGGTTCAGCCTGCCGTTTCGTCCGGCCTGGTTGATGGGTGCTGTTTCGGAAACGGTCAGCCGTCCGTTTAACATCCGTCCCATGGTGACACGCCATGCCGTCGGCCTGATGGGGCGGGACAATGACGTGGATACTTCCAAAGCCGTGCGGGAGCTGGGCTGGAAAACGCGGGTTTCCTACGATGAGGCCATGAATGAAATCGGCCGGTGGGTAAAGGAGAACATGAAATGAATACGATTGACAACAGGCGCGGATATGACGATTTCCGCAAGGATGCTTTTTTTGACGTGCCCAACATCCGGACCAGAACCTCGGTCTCGGACGTAGAACTGCCCATGCTTTTTGACCGAACCCGGGTCAGGCACCTGAATTATTTTATTTCACCGGCCAGGGTCGACCCGTTATTGAAGGGTACCGGCCTGGTTCCCTGCCGTTTTTTCAACGGCAAGTGCATTGTCAGCCTGATCTTTTACAATTACCGGGAGGTGACCATCGGAGCTTACGAAGAGGTGACCATCACCATCCTGGTCCGGCCGGAGATGCTGCCCGATCCCAGGATTTACATCACCAACCTGCTCAAGAAAAAGGGGGAATCCTGGAACGGTATCGGCGCCTATGTTCTGGAAATGCCGGTGACCATACCCCGGGCCCGGGCCGCCGGCCGGGAGCTGTGGGGCTTTCCCAAGTTTGAAACCCGCATACCGTTTTCATTATCCGGCCATACCTTTGAATTCGGCGTCAAAGATCCGGAGAAAGACGAATGGATCGTTCAGGTAAAAGGGCGCCACTCGGTCGGTATACCCCTAAAAGGATTCGACCTGGTCACCTTGTCCAATTTTCGCGACAAAATCTGGAAAACCATTGTCCACACAGAGGTGACATACAAAACCTGCCGTTTAAAAGACATCGACGTCAAGACCGGCGGGAGTTCTCACGGCATGGCTGAAAACATCAAAGCCCTGGGGCTGGACCGGGCCAAGCCCTTTGTGGTGCAGGTGTCCGATCATTTTAAATCCCGGCTCAACCCTGGCCGGGCAATCGCCGATTGGCCGACGCCGCCCATGCCGTACCCCCCGCCGGGCGGCGACGGCGTGGCGGAGGGAATAACCGTATGATGAAATCATTAAGAGGCAGGACCATACTCGTTACCGGCGCGGCCGGCGGACTGGGGCAGGCGTATGCCCGTCAATTGCTTGCTTTGGGCGCCCGCCTTATCCTGACGGATATTGATGAAAACAGCCTGAAGCGCATTTCCGAACACCTCAAAGAAGCACCCGGCCAGATTCTGGGCCTGATCGGTGCCGATATCTCCAACCGGGAAGGGTGCCGGCACCTGTACGCGCAAACAAAAAAAACGTCTCCGCGGTTGGACATGTTGATCAACAATGCCGGCCTGATCAATTACGGTTATTTCTGGGAGATTCCTCCGGCTGAATGGGAAAAGCTGATGGATGTCAACCTGCGGGCACCCATGCGGCTTTCTCAATTGTTTGTGCCGGACATGGTGAGTCAGGGAAGGGGTCATATCGTGTTCATGTGTTCGGTGGCCGGGTTTGCGGCCACCTCCCTGGGCACACCGTATTCCGCATCCAAGTTCGGCCTGCGGGGATTTGCCATGGCATTGTCCGGTGAGTTGAAGAACAAAGGCGTGTACGTAACCATTGTCTACCCATCCTGGGTAAGCACCAAACTGCTCGCTTCTCCGGATTTTGGTTCGGCTGAAGTAAAGCCGCTCCCCCGGATCTTCGCTGAAAATCCGGAAAAAGTAATCCGGGCATCCATAACCGGCATCCGAAAAAACAAACACCACGTCTGCCCGGGACTGTTGGCCAAACTGGTTTGGCAGGGGGCAAAGATCCGGCCCATCGTATCCCAACAATCCCATTAAAAAGCAGAAAAGCCCTTCTACTTATGCTATGACAGGCAGGGGGATGAAGGATAAGGATAAGAACTTGCTTTTATGCTCACCAGCTATAGCCAGCTCGGCCTTGTGTGTCGATATTTTTAGGGCGCAACATGTTGATGGGCCTTTCAGGCGGGATTCGACGGAACATTATCAAAAAGAACAAAAAAATGTCAGGGCAGTGGCACACAAAGAAAATTACGGGATTTTTGAGACAGCTCTTTGTACCGCCGGGATCGAATTATGAACCATCAATCCGCCCAGTAGCCATAGTTGGGAACCTGTGACCAAAATCCGTCATCAGGCGGCCCCTGATCAGGGGCCGCCTGATGCGCCAGTTCCCGGACGATATTCACAGGGGATTCTGACGGCGTCACGGTGTTTCTGATTTTCCACAGACCCGGATGCTGCAATATCTGTTTGATGACGATCTGTTCTTCTATAAAACCGATGATTTTCATATCGGATTCTGCAAGGCCGCGTTTTTTTGCAAAACAAACATCTTTAATGCCTTTTGCTTTGGCCTTGGCCAGGTTCTCTTGGGAGGCAAAACCCCTGTCCAGCGCAACCTTCAGGTTATAACGCCCATAAATATCCCGCTGGCGATCCAGCATGGTTTCCGTCAGGGTCGTGTCTGCCGGATTCCTTTCTGCGATAACACAATCGAGGATCAGGTTAGGATCAGGTTAGCCCGGATATTTCATGAATTTTCTCTACCCTGGTGGGGTATCATTATGGCAATGTCGAAACATTTGCGCCCTGGGGCGGGTCGCCGGGAGCGTTGCTGTCTTGTGCAGACCTTTATTTTTCTTGTCGCCACGGTCGACCGGAACATCGCGTCGTTTCGTTGAAAGATTGATTCCTTAACAGATTCTGGGAGTTGTATTTTTCCAGGAGCCGGGTGCTGATCGCGCCCGGCTCATGTTTTGTTTTTCCCGGCGCTTTACTCGCCCTCCCAAAAAAGGTATAGTTCTGGTACTGAACAGGTTTGTGCCAAAGCTTCGGCCAGGGCTGCCAATCGAAAGCAACTGTGAACGACGCGGATAAAGGGGAGTATTGATGACCTTCCAACTGGATGTTTTTCAGATGATCTTCAACGCCGGACCGATGGTACAGCTGGTGCTGCTCCTGCTGCTGTTCTTCTCGGTGACCTCATGGGCGATTATTTTCATCAAGTATCGGTATGTCAAAAGAGCCCTGACCCAGTCGCTGGAATTTACAGAATATTTCTGGAAAAAGCGGGACTTTACCGATGCTTTTGCCCGCGCCAAGCGGATGCGCCACGCGCCGGTGGCCAGTGTCTTCCGCACGGGATACATGGAATTCAAGCGCCTGCGGTCATCTGACAAGGACCAGGAGGCCGGTAAAGGGGAGTCGTCCCGGAACGGCTTTGATTTTACGGCTGTCCAGAGTATCGAGCGGGCCCTGCAGCGGGGCATCGGCGCGGAAATGGCCAAGCTGCAGCAGCTGGTTCCGTTCCTGGCCCCCACCGGCCACACCACCCCCTGTACCGGCCTGTTCGGTTCGGTCTGGGGCATCCTGCACCCCGTTCCCCGCCTCGCACAACCCGGTTCAGCCCTCCTGGCCC
>CAYTQK010000233.1:0-5139 GCA_964439745.1 uncultured Desulfobacterales bacterium | reverse complement strand
CACCGTGTCCATCGGCGTCAGCACATACACCCCCCCGGAGTCCATCGATATGCTCATCGCCCGGGCCGACCAGGCCCTTTACGAGGCCAAGCGCAAAGGCAAAAACCGGGTGGAAATCAGTTGCGGCTATGCTGCGGGCGGAGGGCATGCCGCCGGGGATGAGAATCAGGCGGATTGACCGGTGAGGGTACGATCAGCCGGATGATCATAAGGTCAGGCTCACCCCGGCGCCGCCGGCGGTGTAAATGTCCGGGTATTCCCCGGCGATTTCCCGGATATGCTGGGTGCAGTGGGTGGGGCAGACCAGGTCCAGTCCGCGCAGCGCCTGCAGGCGGTTAAATCCGTGCAGACCGCCGATCAGGGCCGAGACCCGGCCGATCCGGCCGGCCGCTTCCAGGATGGATTCCACGCCGGGATGAGAACAGCCGGCGACCACGATGACCTTGTCCTTTTCGGCAATCACCAGGGAGTGCTCAATCCCGGCCAGGGTGCCGGTGGACCAGATGCCGTCATGAATCTGCTGCGCCGCGGTGCCGATCCGGATCGGCGACGGTCCGGCCGGAGTGGTAAATGCCTCGGGAATAAAGCAGGAAACCGGGTTGAGCGCCAGAAAATCGGCCAGGCCGCCGGTGTGGTCCCAGTGGTCGTGGGAGATGAAGATTTCGTCGAAAGATCCGGGATTCATGCCCAGTTTTTTCATGTTGTCCAGCAGCAAAGAGCCCTTGGCACCGGTGTCAAACAGGATCGTCCGGCCGTGGGCCTCGACCCGGCAGGCAAAGCCCCAGTCCGGGGCCAAGGCCTCGTTCTGGGTGGTGTTGTCATAGATGATGGTCAGTTGCATGGCGATATGCCTCCGTGGATAGTTGACCGGTATAAGCAGTTTCCCTGTTCCTTTGTTTATGATAATGTCGGCGGCAAGTCAAGGAAGCCGATGATATGGAATTGGAAAGGGTATATATTGATCGGACGGTAGCGGATCTACCGGAGACCCGGGCGGTGCGATCACGGATCAGCGCGCCGGTGGAGATGGTGGACGGACCGGAGCCGGTCTACGCGGCCATCAATGACGCCGCCGACCCCGTCGGCCGGGGCAAACGCAACCTGCTGCTGACGGCCAACAAGGGGCCTTTCCTCCGGCCCTGTCCCGGCACCCGTTCCTACCGGTGCTGCGGCTACCGCATTCTCAATATCGCCCGTTTCTGCACCCTGGACTGCTCTTATTGTATCCTCCAGGCCTATTTTCATCCCCCGGTATTGCAGTATTACGTCAACCAGGCGGAGATGTTCACCGAGCTGACGGAACTGTTCCGCCATTCCAGGCGGATCTCCCGCATCGGCACCGGCGAGTTCACGGACAGCTCCATCTGGGAAGACTGTACCGACCTGAACGCCCGGCTGGTATCCGCGTTTTCCAAACAGAACCGGGCCGTGCTGGAAATCAAGACCAAGACGACCCACATTGAATCCCTGCGAAAAGCGCCGCATAACCGCAAAACCATCGCCGCCTGGTCCCTGAATACGCCCACCGTGGTGGCTGCTGAAGAACGGGGCGCCCCGCCGGTCAGCGAGCGCCTGCGGGCCGCCGCCGCCTGCGAGTCATGGGGCTATCCCCTGGCTTTTCATTTTGATCCCATGGTCATCTACGAGGGGTGCGAGGAGGAGTACCGGGCGGTGGTGGAGCAGCTGCTGACAACGGTTTCACCGGACAATATCGTCTGGATCAGCCTGGGTTCTTTCCGGTTCATGCCGCAGCTGAAACCGATTCTCCAGCAGCGTTTTGCCGATTCCACCATTGTTTACGGCGAGTTCATCTCCGGGCTGGACGGAAAAATGCGCTATTTCAAACCGCTGCGTATCCGCCTCTACCGGGCGGTGATTGAACGCATCCGGGAAATCGCTCCCCGGGTGACGGTCTATTTCTGCATGGAAGATGACGAGGTCTGGGAAAAAAGCCTGGGATACCTGCCCGCGGAAAAAGGGGGGCTGCCGCGCCTGCTGGACCAAAGCGCGGTTGCCCATTGCGGACTGGAGAGGCGTTTGCTGCGTTAATCGGAAGCGTCCGGCTGCCCGGTTTTTTCTTTATAAACTTCGGCCAGCAGCGGCAGAAAGGTGATCAGGTCTTCCACGATACAGTAGTCGGCCACGGTAAAGATGGCCGCCCGGGGGTCGGTGTTGATGGCCGCGATCCACTGAGAATCCTTCATGCCGTAAACATGCTGCTGGGCGCCGGAGATGCCGCAGGCCAGGTAGAGGCGGGGCGCCACGGTTTTGCCGGTGGCGCCGACCTGCCGGGAATAAGGCAGCCACTTCAGGTCGCACAGCGGGCGGGAGGCGGCCACGGCCGCGTTGGGCAGCAGCCGGGCCAGGTTTTCCACCAGGGCCAGGTTTTCGGCATCGCCGATGCCGCGGCCGGCGGCCACCAGGATATCGGCCTGGTCAATGGCGGCGTCGGTTTCCGCGGCCCGGGTGATCGCCAGGGGATGAAACCCGGAGACGGCTGTTGCCTCCGGACTTTCCGTTACCCGGCCGGCCGCCGGGGTGCCCGTGTAGTCGGGCGCAAAGGAGAACGCGCCGGGCAGGATGGTCAGAACCAGGGGCGTCTCCGTGATGCGGGTTTCCATGACCAGTTTGCCGTTGCACAGGCCGCTGCCCAGGACCAGGCCATCGTCCTGCCTGGAGATGCGGTCTACCCCGGCCAGGCAGGGTGCGGCCAGGGCTGCGGCCGTTTTGGCGGCGGCCTGGCATCCACAGGAGGTGTGGGGAAAGCAGATAAACCGGCAGCCGCTGTCCCCGGCCAGGCCGGCCGCTGCCGGGGCCAGCATCTCCGGGTTGGGGTAGCGCAGGTCCGGATGGGTCATGAGGAGGACGTCCAGCCCGGTACGGCTGGCCAGGGCTTCGGCCGCCGGGCGAATGTCGCTGCCCGGGACCAGGAACATGGCCCGGTCGGTGCCGGCGGCGGATTGGAGAACACCGGCCAGGCCGGCCAGCTCCGGGCCGGTGGCGGTGATGGCATTGTCCACGGTTTCAGGAATCAGCAGAATGTCCGTCTTCATAGGGGTCTCCCCGGCCGCGGCCGGTTACAGAATGGATTTTTCGTGCAGCAGGTTGATCAGGGTTGCGGCCTTCTTTCGGGGTGTTCCCTCCAGGAAAAGGCCGGTGCCGGTCTTTTCCGGATAGTGGATGCCGCGCAGGGACAGGCCGGCTGAAGCGGGGAACAGCCCGGCCGCGTCGATCCGTTCGATTTCCTGGGACTTGGCCCGGAGCCGGTTGGACAGGGAGGCATACCGCGGCTGGTTGATACCGGACTGGATGGTCAGCAGGGCCGGCAGCGACAGCCGGACCGTTTCCCGCAGGCCGCCTTCCAGCTCGCATTCCGCCTGGACAGTGCCCTGGTCCGGAAAAACCTTTGCGGCCACCACCGCGGCCGCGCAGGGCAGCCCGACATGGGCGGCGATCAGGGGGCCGGTCAGGCGCTGCATGATGTCTTCGGACATGACCCCGGTGAAAATAAGATCATATCCCCGGGGGCGGGCGGTGCCGGCAATGCCGGCGGCGGTGGCGGCGGCGGAAACGAAGGTGTCGGTCTCGGCATACAGGTGAATGGCGTGGTCCGCACCCAGGGCCAGGGCCTGCCGCAGGGTGGTTTCCACCCGGTCCGGTCCGACGGATATCGCCTCCACGGTTACCCCGGGAAAGGTCTCCTTGAGGCGGATGGCTTCTTCCACGGCAAAGGTATCGTAGTAGTTGAGGTGCCAGTCCGTGTCCGCGTCTTCGGCCAGCCAACGGCCGTCTTCCCGGATGATCAGTTCGTCATCCATGTCCATGACCTGTTTGACGCATACCAGAATTTTCATCGGCTCTTTCCTGTAGTGGCTTGGTTCCGGCAGCGGTAGCGCCGGTGGCCGCTGATTGTCACCATGGCAAAAATTCCGCCGGTCCTGTTATTTGTGTAACGGCATGATAACAGGCAAAACAATCGATTTCAAGAAAAAAACGAACGTTCGTTATATTCTTCTTGACAACCAGGCTGGCACTCGCTACCGTGAACAAGCAATAAAAACCCGGAACCGGTTCCATAATAATCAACGGCAGCAGATATTTGAGTTATGAGCACACTTTACTTTATCCGCCACGGGCAGGCTTCCTTCGGCAAGGAAGATTATGACGCCCTGTCTGAAAAGGGGGAGCGCCAGGCGGAACAGCTGGCCGCCTATCTTTGTGCACACGATTTTTTCTTTGACAAAATTTATATCGGGCCCCAGGTGCGCCATCGACAGACAGCCCGGCCCCTGCTGGAATGCTGCCGCAAACAGGGCGGCAATGCCGTGGAGGTGGAAGAGATACCGGATCTGGCCGAATATGATTTCGGGGCGGTCCTGTCCACCATTGTGCCGCTTCTGGCAGCAGAAGATGAAAACATGAACCGGGATGCCGCCTGCATGTTCACCGACGGCGCCGCCTTTAAGCGTGTGTTCGAGGCGGCGGCCCTGCGCTGGGTAAAGGGGGAGTATCCTGCCGCTGACCTGATGTCCTGGGCAGCCTTTGTCAAGCGGGTCAATCACGGGGTGGACCGGATCATGGCCCGGGACGGTCAGGGCCGGCAGGTGGCCGTGTTCACCTCGGGCGGGCCGCTGGCCGTGACCGTGCAGAAGGCCCTGGGGTTGTCCGATGTCATGACCATGCGGCTCAACTGGCAGGTTGTCAATGGTTCGCTGACCCGTTTTAAATGCACACCGGATGAACTCATGCTGGCCTCGTTCAATGAATATCCCTGGCTGGTGGAGCAGCAGGATCTGGTGACGTATAAATAAGAGGAAGCGCCCGATTGGCAGAGATTGTAGTTTTTTCTGCGACCTGGTCCGCGGGGCCGGAATTTTTTATAAAACCCTCAATAGCGGGAGGATAGCATGGATTTTGAAATTTCTGATCGGATGAAGACCATCCTGGAGATGATCAACGAGTTTGTGGAAAAAGAACTGGTCCCCCTGGAGCCGGAATTCGTCAATCACGATTTTGCCGAGATGGTGCCGGTGCTCAAGGAAAAACGGGACATGGTCAAGAAGATGGAACTCTGGGGACCGCAGATCCCCACGGAACTGGGCGGCATGGGCCTGACCCTGACCGAGCACGGCCTGGTGT
>CAYTQK010000232.1:0-5158 GCA_964439745.1 uncultured Desulfobacterales bacterium | reverse complement strand
CCTCTCTGGGGATAGGGGACATGGCAACCAAAGAAAAATCGTCTTAAAAGCCTGTTTGGGGGAAGGTTTCATCCTAATTTTAAAACGAAGCCGTCAATTACAACTGGCTGTTAAGGATTGAACCCACCCGGCAAAGGAATCTCGTAGAAGGCCCTTTTCGAAGGCGAGAAGGGCCTTCTACGGCTGATTTGGGGGCTATTGGGGAGTATAAGATGATCGATAATCCGGGGATGGGCCTGGTCCACCCCTAATGACCGATCAAAGGCGTTCGGCGACCAGTTCGGAGATTTCCCGCACCTGGAGCTGGCCGTCCAGGGATTCGGCCTTGACGGCGTCTGCCAGCATGACGGCGCACAGGGGGCAGGCCACGGCCAGGATGTCGGCCCCGGCGGCGCGGGCTTCGCGGACCCTGGCCCGGGCCGGGGAATCCCCGTCGCCGGTGACCAGGTCGGTGAAAAGGTTGCCCCCGCCCCCGCCGCAGCAGAAGGCGTCCTGACGGCAGCGGTCCAACTCCACCAGATCCACGCCCGGCAGGCCGGCCAGGACGGCCCGGGGCGACTCATAGTCCTGCTGGTGGCGGCCCAGGTAGCAGGGATCGTGAAAGGTCACCCGGACCGGGGGGCCGGCCGCGGCCAGGGAAAGATTGGGCAGGGCCAGGGCCAGCATCTGGGTATAGTGGAAGACCTGGTAACGGCCGCCCAGCTCGGGATACCGGGTCTTGAAAATGTGCAGGGCGTGGGGCGAAAGGGTCAGGATGCGGCTGACCTGGTGGTCGGCAAAGGTCTGGATGTTGGCCCGGGCCAGTTCCTCGAACAGGGCGCTCTCCCCGGCCGCGGCCACGTCATTGCCGTCGGAATTCTCCCCGCTGGTCAGCACGCCCAAGGAAACCCCGGCCTTGGCCAGGACCGTGGCCACGCTGGCGGCGATTTCCCGGCCGCGGGGATCGTAGGAGCCGGTGTCGCCGGCGAAAAAGAGAAAATCCTGGCCGTCATAGGCTGGGATGCCCGCTTCCTTGGCCCAGTCGGCCCGTTTTTGGGGAGATTTGCCGTAGGGATTGCCGAAGCGCTGCACCCGGGTGAGGTAATCCCGGACCGGCGCCGGCACGGTGCCGGTATCCAGCAGGGCCTCCCGGCCGGCGGTAAAGGCCAGCAGTAGCTCCTCCCGGAAGCCGGGAAAGGCGCAGAATTCGACACAGTTGGCGCAGGCGGTGCAGGAGAACATGATCTCGCCCAAACGAACGCTCTCGGTCAGTTCCCCTTCCAGCCAGGCCCGCAGCAGCCACATGCGGCCGCCGGGCGAAAAGGTCTCAAAGCGGGTGGCATAATAGGCCGGGCAGTTGATGTCGGTATAGTTGGACGGCAGCTTGCAGTAGCCGCAGCGAAAACAGCGATGCAGGATATCCTGGTGCTCCATGGGCTGGCCTCTCCTTGGTCCGGCCGGACGGTGCCCGGCGGTTACGCCTCCCAGTTGCCGGGATTCATAATATGGTTGGGATCCAGGGTGGCCCGGACGCGGTTCATCAGGGCAAAGGTCTCCGGATCCATTTTATCGATAATGGCCTGCTGGGCCGGCTGCTCGGCCTTCCAGGGAATACCGCCCAGTCCCAGGCAGGCCTGGTTGGTCTCTTCCAGGGCGGCGGCGGCCCGCTCCACGTCCTCAGTGTCGGCCCGGTTAAAGGCGTAGGCGAAAAAAAACATCATGGAGTGCCCCGCCCCGACCACGCGGGCGCCCAGCGAATAGGTCACCCCGTGCTTTTCGGCGATCTGTTTGCCGATGTCATAGGCCGGGGCGAACCGCTCGATGGCCATGATGGCGCCGACGTATTCAAAGCCCCCGCCCTTGCGGGCGTCGGCAAACCGGGCCAGGTCGGGCGAGGGAATCTTCAGGAAGCGGGCCTTCTGGGCCGGCGGAATGGGCAGAAAACCGGCGATCTTCTGCTCGGCCAGGTCCTGGACCGAAGCCTGTAGCAGGTTGCGCTTGAAGCGCAGCTCCTTTTTGGTATGGGCGCCATAGGCGATGTTGATGTGAAAAAACCCCCGGGCCCATTCCGGCTTGGGGGTCATCCAGGGGGTCATGTCTTCGGCCACCTGGGTGGCCGTCAGCCGGGAAATAACCTCGGGGATGACCTCGGCGGTCTCGCCCACGAAAACGAGCACGTCGTTGTGGCGGTAGCTGGGAAACAGACGGATGCCCAGGCGGGTGACGATGCCGGTGGTGCCGGACCAGCCCAGAAAGAGGCCGGACAGATCCGGCAGGGGCGCCCGGGCGAACCAGCCGTCCGAAACGCAGCAGGAGCCGGTGCGGACCACCTCGCCCGAGGGCAGGACCACCTCCATGCCGGTGAGCATGTCGGAATGATAGCCGCCCAGCACGGAGAGATGGCCGGAGCCGTGAATGCAGACGTTGCCGGCCAGGGTGGCAATGGGCGGGGCGTCCGGCATGGAGTGCTTCAGTTCGGGATGGTGCTTTTTCAGCCAGGCCTGGAGCATGCCCTGGGAAACCCCGCCTTCCACCACGGCGTAGCGGCTGTGGGGGTTGACCTCGATGATCCGGTTCATCCGTTTCATGTCCACGATGACCCCGCCCTGCAGGGCCCGGGTCAGGCCGGACAGGACCAGCCCGCCGCCCATGGGAATCAGCGGTACCTTGAGTTCGTTGGCCACCCGCACCACCCCGCGAACCTCCTCGGTGGTGGCCGGCATGACCACGGCATCCGGGTCCCGGGGCGGCATGGTCCCCTGGTCCCGGGAATACAGATAACGTTCCTCGGCCGCCGCGGAAACGTTGGCCGCGCCGACCACCTGCCCCAGTCGTTCTGTCAGTTCACTCATGAATCATTCTCCCAGGGCCTGCTGTACCAGGTCGCTGACCAGGATCGGCACCAGGCCGTTTTCCGCCGCTTCTTCAGCCAGGGTGGCCATGCAGAAGGGGCAGTTGAAGACGCAATAGGTCGCGCCGGTGCGCTTCATGTCCTGCATGTTTTTGTCGACCAGATCGTCGGCGTATTCATCCCGCTGGTGCGCCCGGGGCACGCCCCCGCAGCAGAGGGCGTTGCCCCGGTCATAGGTGCGGGGCACCCGCTCGGCCCCGATTTTTTCAAAAATCCGGTCCAGCACCGGTTCGGTTTCCGGGCAGAGCCGGGACGAACAGGGCCGCTGATAGGCGATCTTGACGTTGAGCGGGGTGATGTCGCCGGCCAGCGCTTCCAGCCGCTGGTCGATATAATCAAACAGGTGGATGGGCGTAAAGGGCACTTCAAAGCCGAAGGCCCGGGCCAGGCTGGTATAGGTGCCGTAGCACTCGTCGTGAAAGCAGACCAGTTCGTCGACCCCGGAATCGGCCAGGTAGTAGTGCATGATATTGTCGATCATGCGCGGCACCCGCTCCCGGATGACGGAATTGCGGGCGAAATGGAGCCACATGACGTTGCAGAAGATATCCGTGCCCACGATGACCGAGGCGTTTTCAAAGAGCTTGCCGCGGATGGAGCCGGTCAGCATGGGAAAGGCGCACATGTCCACCACCGGCGGCGAGACCGGGGCCGCGGTGATGCGGCCCTTGGGGGCCATCATCTTGAGCTGCTCGGTCAGGATCGGCCGGGGCGCCGGCCAGAGGCCGCGCTCCTCCTGGCGGTCCACCAGGACGAAAAAGGGATTGTTCTGATTGGGACAGTACTCCTGGCAGGCGTAACAGGTCAGGCACTCGTGCAGCACCCGGCTGTCTTCGCCGGCGTTGATGCGGGTCTTTTCCGCCCGGGCCTCGGCCAGGTCGGCAAACTCGATATACTGGCAGTTCATGAGGCAGTCCACGGTGGGGCAGGCTTGGCACAACTGGGGATCAAAGGCGATCGATGTCACGATAACTCCTTTCTAAATTGAGTGTTTCAAATTTTTACACCTGACAATGATTTCATTCCTTAAA
Organism: uncultured Desulfobacterales bacterium; assembly: GCA_964439745.1. GTDB lineage: Bacteria > Desulfobacterota > Desulfobacteria > Desulfobacterales > Desulfosudaceae > CAYTQK01. The sequence continues at coordinate 1,237 of CAYTQK010000232.1, read as the reverse complement.
AAGCAAAGAAATACTGATCTGTATAAAAATTTGAAACACTCAATTTAGACTTTCTTTCCGGCGTTTACGGGACGCGCTTGAAAACCGGTCGCCGGGCGGCCTTCCGCCGGGCGACCTGACTTTTACCCTACGCCTGCCAGACCGTCCTGTCAAATAAAATCGAACGTTCGTTAGTGTCCACCCATAAATTGCCGATTTTGGAACTTCATAATGGCACATTTATGAGTAAAATTTTATCACTCCCGATTTTTTCGGGGACAAAAAATATTGAGCAAACAAAATATCGCAAAATGTCAGTTTTTAAAAACAGCTATTCCTGTTTATTCCCAAACCGTTATGCCAGGGTACGGTTATGCCGGCTGTTTTCTGGCACTGGCCAGCACTTCCCTGTTGCTCAACTGCCAGGTGTCGGCGGACAGGGCTTTGATGTTTTTATAAAGCGTGGATTTTTTAAATCCTTCGTCGGCAAGGCCGATTCGGCAGAAGCGCCGGATGCTCATGGAATCGATCAGATGAAAGGCCAGTTCTTCGTATGTAAAGCCGAACAGAACTTTGACAATGGCGGCCCGTATCACCTGCTCGGCAGTCATGCCCCGGGCGCCACGTGGCGAGCCAGATATGGCTTGACTGGGAAGATCTTGCAAGACGATTTCATAAATGGTAGATTTACTGTCAAGCAACTGACTGATGGCTTCGAGCTCTCTGGCCTGCGGATGGTCAATTTCTTGAGGCATGAAGGTCATTTGTTTTTGCCATTTTTTGCGCATTTTGTATTTGGCTCCTTTTTGTTTTCTGTAGTTATATTGAAAGCTTGGATACCTTTTATATACTACAGCAAGACAAAAAATACCAGTACAAAATGCGCTTTTTTTATTTTTTACAAGTAGTTATATCCGTGGATGGACACTAGTTATCATATCTGAAGCAAAACGTCCGAAAAAATATGTCACGAGCGAAGGTAGTGCAATAAAAGGAAAGCATGCTATTGAAGGTACCAATCGACATTACTGTATAAGGCGGGTATACAAAGCCGCTAAAAGCTTTTCTGGTATTGACTCCGCAAACTATGCTTGTCCCCTCCAGATCCTTTAGAAACGAATGCTCACACGACGATCAAGGGATAAACATCCCCGGCGCCTCTTGAAAAACTGAGTAGCTTCACCTTTAAATCCTCCTGGCTGCCATTGGCTTTCGCCCTAGTCTCTCACGCACTCAGCTCCCACCCGACAAACCTACC
>CAYTQK010000231.1:0-5166 GCA_964439745.1 uncultured Desulfobacterales bacterium | reverse complement strand
CCAGGGGATTGCGCAGGACCGACTGCATGGCCGCCCCGGCCACCGACAGCCCGGCCCCGGCCAGCAGGGCCGCCAGGGCATGGGGCAGCCGGATCTGGCGAACAATGATGACAAATCGGGGGTTGGTCTCCAGCCCGAGGAATGTCTTGATAACCTCCGGCGCAGGAACACGGACCGCGCCCAGGGAAACGGACAGAACGATCAGTCCGGCCGTCATCAGCAGCAGGGCGACCACAAAATAGATCTTGCGCCCGATATAGGCATTATAGGCCTCGGGCACCTCGCAGTGATCAAAATGTGACATCAGCGGCCTTCTTCCAGGGGAATGCGCGTAAACCCCAGCATGTCAAAATTTTCGTTGATTTGGGCAAAGGCCGGGCCGCCGTTCAAGAACGCGGAAATCTCTTCCGCTTTGTCCCGGGGATCAATGTCGGCAAAGGCCTCGGGATACAGCACCGTGCCGATGAAATAGGCGTTGGCAAAGACCGAGCCGAAATTCTGGGTGTAATAGTTGTAGGGGAAGACTCCGAAGACCCGGCCGGCCCGGACTGCGTCCAGCGCCTGGTAGGCGGGATCGCTTTGCAGCTCTTCCAGGCCGTTGGCCCCGGATTGCAGGCGGGTGGTGGCGATATCCAGAAAAATGACGTCCGGGTTCCACATCATCAACTGCTCCTTGGAAACCATGGCATGGTCCAGGGGCTGGCCGTTTTTGGTCAGGGTACCGGCCACGTTCTTGGCAGCCAGGAAGACAAACGGTTCATACCCGGGTTCGGTGGAGGCAAAACCGTGGCCGCCCCGCTGGGCCAGGCCGCCGATATAGGTGGTGGGGCGTTTGCCCGCGGCCACGCCGGCGGATCGCCGGCGCAGGTCGTCCTCCATCTCGTCGAAGAAAGCGATCACCGCCTCGGCCCGGTCTTCTGTGTGCAGCACCCGTCCCATGGTCCGCAGGGTCCGGTTCAGTTCCTCCCGCTTCCGGGTGAGGTCGCCGTAGCCCAGGGCGATGACCGGCAGACCGGTTTTTTCCGCCAGCTCTTCCACGCCCCCGTCACGGGCCGCATAGGTTTTCAGGATTACCTGGGGCTGCGGCTCCAGCGCGGCAATCAGTTCGGGACTGTCATGGCCGCGGAACTCCCCGAACAGGGGCGGGATTGATAACTCCGGGTTGGCCACGGCGTAGGGCCGGGCGTCCGCGGCAAAGGGGAGCCCGCCTTTTTCGGCACTGTCCACGCCCACGACGCAGTCGTGCGCCCGCAGGTAGACCAGCAGGCGCAGACATCCGGAACCGGAGCAGATGACCCGGTCCACCTGGTCGGGAATGGTTACCTGCCGGTTCATCATGTCCGTGATGGTGCGGGTCTCCTGGCATCGGCCCGGGCCGGCAAAACCGATAATGCCGACGGCAACAACGAGTACCATCAGCAGCACAAGGCCGGCACGGCCGGCACCAGCCGGGTGATCCGCCGCATTTTTTCCGGCTGACACGGTCACGGTCTTATCGGCAGCGGTTTCAATGTCGAAGGTGGGCCATGTTTTGATTTCACACATTGATAATCTCCTGTTACAGGATTCGGTCGAAAAGCGAATCAGGCCTGATTTTCCTCCCGGCAGGCCAGGCAGATAAGGCCTTCGGCGCTTTCGATGAGTTTGCTTTTCATGGTCGGCTCGCCGCAGCATTGGCAGGGCAGGGACGGATCCACCCGGGCCTTTTCGGGCGGGTCACAGACGGCCGGCGAGATCGTGAACAGCTCTTCGGGAGATCTGGCCAGCAGTTCATGGCTGCGTTCCCGGTGACGGTCGGCGAATCGTTCCTGTTCTTCCGCCGTGGCCGCGCCGGTCTGCACTTTTCTCAGCAGGGCCAGGTGTTCTTCGTCCGCGGGAAAGACCTCGGGCCGTAATGACACCCGCACCCCCCGGCCGGTCTGGCGGCTGAGAAAGGTGAAGACTATCTTGCCGTAGTCGCGAAAGACCAGGTTGCCCTTGCCGAAGGTGCAGCCGGTCATGACCTGGACGGCGTCGGCGCTGCAGGCGTTGCTCTCCACGACGGCCACCAGCTCCTCGTCCTCCGAGGGGCCTGATCGCAAGGCTTCCAGCCCGGCCCGGCAGGCCTGGTAGCCCAGAGACAGGCCGGGGCAGAGGTGGCCGTGAAAGTCCAGGCATTTTTGAAAGGTTCTGCTGTTGACAACGTCCGGTGCGGTCATGGTGCGCTCCATTTAACCGGTTTATTGGTCGGTTTATTTTTTTTCGCCGGCCTGACGGGCTGAACCTCCGGCCGCCGGCCGGGAGGCAAAAAAAAGCCGGGAATGCCGCCTGTCCTTTCCGGACGGGGAAAGCCTTCCCGGCTTGATTGTATAATATTTTCGTTTCTTCGATCTGTGCTGCCGCGGCAATTTCGATTGCCATTATTTATTTACAATAAATTCCCGGGCACTGTTTGTCAAGTCCCTTCTTGGCCGCGGAATATTGACACATCCGGCGGGCATTGCTATGAAAAAAGATAAGCAGGAGTTGCTGCCTGGTCGGTAATCCGGCCGGCAGCAGCGCTCCCGGAAAATACCAACAACCCCAAGTGCAAAGGATGACAACCATGGATATCCCGCAATTGCTGCAAATGTTGAACAAGGACCTGGCGGACGAGCATGCCGCCATTCTGCGGTACCTGATTCACAGCTACCTGGAGGGTGAGGATACGCCCATCGGCGCCAAGCTGCTGTCCCGTGCCCGGGAAGAGATGTGGCACATGCACTGGCTGGGCATGATCATCGGTGCGCACGGCGGCGAACCGAACATGACCCCGGCCGACTATCCCCATGATCCCAGCAGCCGGGAAAGCATTTTCAAATCCTACGTGGCCTATGAAAAAAACCTGGTCCCCCATTATGAAAAAGAAGCCGAAATGGTTGACGATCCCCATATCAAGCGGGTATTGCTGCGGGAAGCCTGGGAATCGGAGATGCACGCCGAAAAATTCCAAAAGATGATCGACAAGCTTTCGCCGGAAGAAGCGGCCGGTCTGCCCGGCGAAAAGAACGAGTTGAGCGAATCCCTGGTGAAGAAGCTGCAAGAAAGCGTGGCCGTCAAGTACCAGCAGATGCTGCAGACCCTGCGTGACGCCTGGGTTTTTCAGGCGGAGGGGGTGGACGCCTGGCAGCGCATGGACTTTTCCATGACCAAGATGAAGCAGCTGGCCCATAGCGCCGAGGAGGTTGCGGAAAACGGGATCGCCCCGGATTTTACATCCGGCGCCATGGACCTGCGGGATTCCTTTACCGCCGTTTTGGACAAGGCCGTGGCCGATCTGCAGGCCTCCCGGGATATGCACGCCGCGCTCAAGGCGGATACCGAAGCCCAAGAGCACGGCGGCCTGATTTCAAACCTGGATTTGACCCTGCGCCAGGAGCAGTACGAGATGGAAGAGCTGGCAGACCGGCAGAAAAAGAAATAATCACCGACCGGCAGATGGCGCCGGATCTTGACCGTGGCGAGGGACCATTCCCGGGTGCGCTACCAGAAGTGCCAGCTGTCGGTGGCCATGACATACAGGCCCAGCCCCAGGTTGGTGACGCCATGGGCCAGGACGCAGCCGCGGAGGCATTTTTTTTGCCGGATGACCAGATAGGTATAGACCAGGCCGGCCAGTATCCCCCGGTTTTTTTTTCTTTCAAGCCGCCCCAGTCTTTTACGGTCACCGGTCCTTTCTGGAGCTGGACAAACCCGATGCCAGCGGCCGGGTGAGCGGTTCGGTGCAGGAGCAGACCATCGTGGTCGTGGAAGCAGAGCCGGTCGAAACAGCGGCGCAGATGATTTCGCTGGCCGCAGAGATGCCCCTGGGCCGGTTTGCCAAACAGATTTTCTGAGGCCGGAATCTTTGTTAACAGCCGTCCCGCTTATTCCGGATAGCCGTCGGGATTGGCCGCTTGCCAGCGCCAGGTGTCCGCGGCCATGGCGGCCAGATCCAGTTCGGCTTTCCAGCCCAGTTCTTCGGCCGCCCGCGCGGGATCGGCAAAACACGCGGCAATGTCGCCGGGACGCCTGTCCGAAAAAACGTAGGGGATTTTCCTGCCGCAGGCGGTTTCAAAGGCCCGGATCATCTCCAACACCGAGTATCCCTGTCCAGTTCCCAGGTTGTAGACGGTCAGGCCGGGATTGCCGTCCAATTTCGCCAGGGCGTGCAGATGGCCCCGGGCCAGGTCCATTATATGGATATAGTCCCGCACGCCGGTGCCGTCCGGGGTGTCATAATCATTTCCAAAAACATGCACTTTTTCCTGCCGGCCCGCGGCTACCTGGGCGATGAAGGGGACCAGGTTGTTGGGAATGCCGCGGGGGTCTTCGCCGATCAGGCCGCTGGGGTGGGCGCCCACCGGGTTGAAGTAGCGCAATAGGATGATGCGCCAGCCGGGATCGGCCCGGTACAGATCCCCCAGAATCTGCTCGACGATAAGCTTGGTGCGGCCGTAGGGGTTGGTCGGCTGAACCGGGAATGATTCCGTGATGGGCACCGTGGCCGGGTCGCCGTACACCGTGGCCGAGGAGCTGAAGACAATATTGCGTACCCCGGCCGCGGCCATGGCCGCAAACAAGGTAACGGCTCCGCCCACGTTGCATTCGTAATACGCCAGGGGAATGGCGGCCGATTCGGCCACGGCTTTCAGCCCGGCAAAATGGATGACGGCTTCCGGCTGAAATTCAGCCAGCAAGGCGTCCAGCCCGGCCCGGTCCCGGATGTCCGTCGGCCGGAAGGTCACCGAGCGACCGGTGATCTTTTCCACCCGATCCAGGGCGGCCCGGCTGCTGTTGCCAAGATTGTCGATCACCACAAGATCGTAGCCCTGTTCCAGCAGGCAGACACAGGTATGACTGCCGATATAGCCGGCCCCGCCGGTGAGAAGAATTTTTTTCATGGTCAGATCGTCGGCGGCGCGTCCCGGCCGCCGCGAACGCGGCGCAGCACGCCCAGGGTTTTGACGCGGGAATGAAAGACGAACAGCCCCGAAGCCAGGGCCAGCTGGTAGACCTGGTAGGGCGCCTGTCCCCCGTCTTCCGGATTTTCAAAAATATCGTGGATCAGCAGCAGCCCGTCCGGCTGGAGGTGACCGGCCCAGCAGGCATAATCGGTGTAAGCGGTTTCAAAGGCGTGCCCGCCGTCGATAAAGACCAGCTCCAGGG
>CAYTQK010000230.1:0-5208 GCA_964439745.1 uncultured Desulfobacterales bacterium | reverse complement strand
AGCAGGTGACTGAAAATCCCCGTGTCGGTGGTTCGATTCCGCCCCTCGGCACCAGTTAAATCAAGAAGTTAGGGCAATCATGAAAATGGTTGCCCTTTCTTGTTGGCTTTCCTGTCCCACCCTCGTCCCACCATAAAAAGCCATAGAAAAACCGGACATTTTTTGTCCGGCTTATCGATACCCGTTAAATGAACGCGGGGGAATGATTTTTATTTTTGGCCAGCACCATTATTCTTCCATGATGGCCAACACCCGCTCCACATCGGTGTAGGCCTCGAAATGGGCGGCCAGGCGGTTGTAATTTTCGTCCTTGACCTGCTGGTGGTCGCGCCGGGCAAGGGCGTCGTCAAAGGAAAGCCGGTTCTTTTCGGCCAGGGTTTGCAGGAAGGTTTTGCGAAAAGCACCGCTGTCGAACAGTCCGTGGAGATAGGTGCCGCATACCCGGCCGTCCGGACGCATGGCCCCGTCGGATACGAATCCGCCCTGCCCGTCGACCAGTTCCAGAAAAGGCGCCGCGCCCTCTCCGGCGCGGGTCCGGCCCATGTGAATTTCATACCCGCTGACCGGCACGTCAAAAAGCCGGTCGCGGCCGGCGGATAACCGGACCTGCTTGACCTTTTCCATGCGGGTGGCAATATCCAGCAGCCCCAGGCCGGGAAATTCGGTGCGCTCCCCTTCCAGGCCCAGGGGATCTTCCACCAGCCGGCCCAGCATCTGATAGCCGCCGCACACGCCCACCACCATCTTCCGTTCATCCCGGATAAAATCGGCCAGGGCGTCCGGCCACCCGGCCTGGTGCAGCTGCACCAGGTCGTGAATAACACTCTTGCTGCCGGGAATGATCAGGGCCTGGAAATCGGCCAGGTTGTCCGGCCGTTCCAGCCAGGTCACGGTGACCTCCGGCTCTTCCTGCAGGGCCTCGATATCGGTAAAGTTGGCCACGTGGGGCAGCCGCAGCACGGCCAGGTTGATCCGGCCGGGCAGCGGGCCGGTCCTGGTTTTCATGGCCGCATCCAGCGACATGCTGTCTTCGGTATCAATGGCAAAGCCCTGGTAAACGGGCACCAGTCCCAGCACCGGTTTGCCGGTCTTTTCTTCCAGAAAGGCGATGCCCTCGTCGAACAGCCGGGGGTCGCCCCGGAACTTGTTGATGATAACCCCCGCCACCAGGTCGCGCTCGGCCGGGGAGATCAGTTCCAGGGTGCCCACGATCTGGGCAAAAACCCCGCCCCGGTCGATATCGGCCACCAGGATAACCGGCGCGCCCACGCTGAGGGCCAGGTCAAAATTGACGACGTCGTGCTGGCGCAGATTCACCTCGGCACAGGAGCCCGCCCCCTCCATGACAATGGCCTCGTAATCGGCGGCCAGGGCGGCAAAACTGTCGCGGATGGTCTGTTTCAAATGATCCTTGTAGGCGTAATAGGAGTGGGCCGGCATGGTCTGGTGCACCTGCCCCAGGACCACCACCTGGGAGCCGGTGTCACTGCAAGGCTTGAGGAGAACCGGGTTCATGCGGACCGAGGGCAGGCAGCCGGCGGCCTCGGCCTGGGCCGCCTGGGCGCGGCCGATTTCCCCGCCCTCCAGGGTGACATAGGCGTTGTTGGACATGTTCTGGGCCTTGAAGGGCGCCACCCGCAGGCCGCGATTTCGGAGGATCCGGCAGAAGGCGGTGGCGGTGACGCTCTTGCCCACGTCCGAGCCGGTGCCCAGAAAAATGACTTTTTTCGCTGTTTTCATGCCCACCTGTGTATCACATCTGCCGGCATTATACCAGATGGGTAAGCAGAGCCGGAAAAACCGGATCCCCTGAGATCAAGAAGAGCTAAGATCGTTCATATTTTTTACCCGGTCATGGGCCGGCATGATCAGATAGGTGGCCGAGGCCCGGGCGACAAGCCTGTCGTTGTTTCCGGTCACCGTGATCTCCCCCAGGGCGGTGTTGCGGCCCTTGTGCAGAATTTGTGCCTCGGCCACGATTTCTCCTTCAGTAAAAGCGGCCAGGTACTTGATGTTCATTTCAATGGTGACAAAGGTCTCCTCCGGGCTGACCAGGCCGATCAAGGCCATGGCCACGGCCGAATCGGCCACAGAAAAAATGGAACCGCCATGGGCGATCCCGAAGGGATGGGTCAGCTTGGGATCAAACGGCAGGCGCAAGCGCGACCAGCCTTTGCGGATGTCGACCAGTTCGATCCCCAGCAGATTCCAATAGGGAGACCGGGTTTTCATGGTCTCCTCAATCAGGGAACGGGTCTCGGGATCAAACGGCGCATGTTCGGCCATGGCATCTCCCGGTTTGGCCAGGCTTGTCCGAAAGGTCACCCGGCAAGGAAAAACGGTGCGATACCGACTATTCCAGGTACTCCATGGATTCCTGTTCGGTCTCGGTAAGTTTCCAGGCCCCGTCTTTTTTCTTCAGGGTATGCACGGTGGTGGAACGGTTGTGCCGATAGCTGTCCGGACCGGAAATCCGGCGGGCCACCTGAACGGTCCGCACGCGCGCTTCCTGGTCGGATATATCCAGCACCTCAATCTTTTCCACCTCATGCTCCAAATCATAAATTTCAAAAATCTTGGGGCAGATCAGCTTCATCTTCTCATAGCCGGGACTGTCCGGATCCAGGGTGGCCAGGTACCCATCAAGGTCTTCCGCCTGCAGGGCCTTGAGGTTCGCCCGCAGCACATCCTTGACCGCCTCTTTGTCCGCGGACTTGTCCGCGCACCCCGCCGCCAGCATCATACCGGCCAACATGATGGTTACCATTACCGCCAGAATTTTTTTCATACCCGCCCTTCCTTTTCCAATGATTGCGTAAGGTGACATATTTCCGCTCTGTCGACAACTGAAAATTTCTTGGCATATACGGGTCAGACAAACATCCGCACTTCCGCCGGTTCCTGAAAAAATTCCATTCGTTTTTCGAGTTCCGGTTTCATCTTCGGCAGAATATTATTGGTAACAGCGCCTTCCTCACACACGCGGACGCAATTAAAACAAACAATGCACTGATCACCAAACACCGGCTTGGGATCAAGGGAGATATTCCCGGTGGGACAATTATCCACGCATTGTCCGCATTCGGTGCAGGCATCTTCATCCACCTGCATGGGCAGCATCACGGGTTTGATCACATGCAGCCCGGCTTCGGCCGCCCGCTCCCGGACCTCCTGCCGCTGATAGTTCAAATCCTCCAGGGCGATTCCCGCCGGCGTTTCCGCAGCCGCCTTGTGCAGCACCTGGTCGGCAAACCGGCTCACCGCGGCCAGGTCATTCTCGTCGGGACGTCCCCGGCCCGGCTGGTCCTCGTCATCCCAGAGCATGGAATGGGCAGCCGGCACCTTGATGCCGCCCAGGAGCGTCATACCGCCATCTTGCAGCCGGGTACCCATTTCATAGAGGGTCATGCCGCTGGAAACCAGGCCGTAGGTGGTAAACACCGCCGCCCGCGCGGCCGGGGCCCCGGACAGATTCTGCAGAAAATCCGTGATCAGCGGCAGGGGATGGTTGGCGTAAGTGGGTGACCCCACGAACAAAACATCTTTTTCCCCCAGCGATTGCCGCAATTCTTCGGTTGGATCGGCGTCTGGCGCCGCAGATCCGCCTTCGGCCAGATCGATCAGGGTGACCGTGGCCCCCTGGACTGCTGCGGTTTCCTTGATAGCCTCTCCCACCTGACGAGTGGTACCGGCCGGGGAGGCCAGTACGATCCATACTTTTGATACTGCCATACACATTACCTGCCTTTCTGATTGTCTGCGATTAATCGCAAAAAAATACGAAAATTATACCTGGCTTGTCCCCTTCCGTGCGGTCCTGTTCAAACCGTGGCATCCAGCACTTCGCTGCAGACCTGATTCCTGCCCTGGGCCTTGCCCAGGTAGAGGGCCTTGTCGGCGATGTCAAGGGCGAGAAGCGGCTCATTGGCATCATCGGGAATACTGGCGACTCCGGTGGTTATGGTCAGGCGGAAGGGATGGGACTGCTTGTCATCTTCGTTGAAATCGATTTGTTCCACCGCCCGGCGCAGTTTTTCACCGACAACAACGGCATCGGACTTGCCGGTTTCCGGCAGCAGAACCAGAAACTCTTCGCCCCCGTAGCGGGCCACCACGTCGATCTTGCGGAGATTTTCGACAAATGTTGCGGCCAGGCGCTTCAAGGCCCGGTCACCCCGCAGATGACCATGGGTATCGTTATATTCCTTGAAATGATCAATATCGATCATCAACAGGGAAATGGTGCGGCTATACCGCCGGGACCGGTATATTTCCCGCTCAAACCGCTCGAAAAAATACCGGCGGTTGTACAGGCCGGTCAATTCGTCCTTGCGGATCAGTTCCTGGGTCTGTTGAAAGGTGAGGGCATTGGTGATGGCAATGGAGACATGCTCGGCTACTGCCGTAAACAACCGCACATCGGACTGGGAAAACCCGTTGACAACGGGTTTATGGACATTGAGCACACCGATGATGCCGCCCTGGCTGTTCACCAGGGGAATACCCAGAAAACTGCCATCCTGGATACCGCTGCCGGAAAAATAGAAAAAATCTTCTTCCTGGCTGATATCATTCAACAGCAGGGGTCTGCGCCCGGCAATGACCCGGCCGGCGATGCCCGCGTTGACATCCATCTCGCCATGCATCAATATCGATTCCGGCATGCCGTGACTGGCGCGAATCTGCAGTTTCTGCCGTTCCTGGTCCAGGAACATCAGGCAGTATTGATCCACGTTCAGGGATTCGCCGATCAGACCGATCACCAGTTCAAACAAGTCACTGACCTGAAGAGAAGTGCTCAGCATGCGGCTGATATTGTAAAGTGTGTAGAGTTCCAGAACCCGTTCATTGAGAATGCTGTTGGTTTTCAGCAGCTTTTCATAGCGGGTTTGGAGATCCTCGGCATTGTCCGGCATCCCCATTTTTTCGGCCGGCGCGTCACTCATCGGTCTTCCCCCCTGGTAATTGTCACCTGAATTGGATGCTGCCCTTTTTTGTTTTAAAAAATCTTGTTTCAACCAGGTTCCCAGCCGGTACCGCCTGCGGCTATTTTTTGCGTGAAAAATCAACCGACTGATTTACCTTTATTTTTACTGTAAATCCGCAGAAAAGAGTATCAAAGTCCCAAAGGATGTCAAGAAAATCCTGCTTTTACCCCCAGGTGCCCTGGCCGCTGCTCAGTCCGGCCTGTCTGCTTTTTCGGCCTCC
>CAYTQK010000229.1:0-5363 GCA_964439745.1 uncultured Desulfobacterales bacterium | reverse complement strand
CCCGTACTTGCCGGCCAGCGGGCCAGAAAGGTGAACCGGGACGGGACCGGCAGGGAGTGGACCAGGTTCAGGTCCCGGGAGAGGTAGAGCTTGGAAAGGGTGGTAATGATGCTGCTGAACAGGAGCAGGGCCAGAATCACGACAAAAATCATGGACAGGAGTCTGACGGCCAGGATATCGCCCAGGTCTTCAATGGATTTCAGGTAGGCCAGCACCTGGAAGGCGGCCGCGAACACCCCCGTCCACAGGGCGGCGCCGATGCCGCCGAAGAGCAGCAGGCGGGTTTTGCCGGAGGTAAGAATGCTGTTTTTAAAGGACAGCACCCGGGAAGAAAGCAGGCGGGTAACCATGGAGCGCATAAGAATCCTTTTGTCATGTAAAACAAGGCCGCTTTTCCGGTTCCATTTATCATACCGTGTTTGATGGTCGCGGCGCAATGGATAACCGGCCGGGAATATAGGCATGAGCAATTTTTCACAGGTGTCGGTCTTGATCTTTTTTCCCACAGGTGATAATATATTATTATATCCCCAAAAGTTGACCAGACAAGCCTCTGGCTTGCTGATTTCATAATTTCCGATGCGCTGTGCCCGTTCCTGCCGGCCGGTTTGGATAACCAGACAACAACACAACAGGTGATGCCCATGTCCAGTCGTCGACCGTACTTTTTTTTCCCGATCTTATTCGCAGCAGCCGTGCTGTTGCAAGTCCTCCCGGGTTCGCGGCCGGCGCAGGCCGAAGAATGGACCAACTTTTACATTACCCCCCGCCAGATTTATGACGTGGCCATTGAAAAAAAAGTCTGTGAATCGTGTGATTATTTCCAGACTTATGTGACCGTGTGGTGTGCCACCCCGGTGGGTGTTTTTGAAGTGAATCCCAATTTCGGCAATTATACCCGCTACAGCTATGCCGACGGCCTGGCCTTTAATTCCACCAAGGTCATCACCGTGGACGACGACGGCCGCAAGTGGATCGGTACCACCCGCGCCACCGACACCCATGGACTGATGAGCTGTTTTGATGGCGAAACCTGGGCCACCTACCGGCCGCCGGGATCTTCCATCATCAACGCCATCACCGTGGATCAGGACGGCGCGGTCTGGCTGGGCCGGGGCGACTTTTTCAGCACCATGCTCGGCTACGGCGGCATCAATGTCTGGGACGGGGACAACTGGACTGTCTATACCACCGACAACAGCGACCTGGTGACCGATTACGTGGAAGCCATTACCCTGGATGCGGCTGGCCACAAGTGGATCGGTACCAGTACCGTCGCCCTGGGAGTGTTGATTGAACAGCCCGGCGGAGTGAACCGGTTTGACGGGGCGAACTGGACGACTTTCCATACCAACAACAGCGACCTGACCGGCGAGTATGTCTATGACATCGCCATTGACAGCACCGGCAGCAAGTGGGTGGCCACCCTCCATAACGGCATATTCAGGTATAACGACAGCGACTGGGTGAATTATACGGCGGCCGACGGGCTGCCGTCCAATGAGATCCAGGCCCTGGCCGTTGACAGCGACGATACCATCTGGTTCGGGACGGTGCTGAACGGGGCCGGGAGCTACGACGGGGCCGCCCTGACACTTTACGACGCGGACAACAGCGGTCTGAGCAATAACAATGTTCATGACATCGCCGTGGGCGAGCCGGACGACTCCTGCGCGAACTGCGGGTCGGTCTGGTTCGGCACCGGCAACGGTCTGTGCCGGCTCAATGACAACGGCTGGACCCAATTTCCCCTGGGCGGTATTCCCGCGGCCGACTACCGCGAGGTGGCCGTGGACGGCGCCGGACAGGCCTGGTTCGCCGCCAGTGCCGGACTGATCCGTTACGACGGCAGCAGCTGGACCACCTTTGACACCGCTAACAGCGGCCTGGTTTCCGAAGCCGTCTCCACCGTGGCGGTCGATGACGGCAACAACGTCTGGGCGGGCACGGATGCCGGGCTGAGCGTTTATGACGGTTCATCCTGGACGGTGTATGATACCGGCAGCAGCGGCCTGTCTTCCAACGCGGTTTCCGCCCTGGCCGTGGATGCCGACGATAAGGTCTGGGTAGGCACGGATGCCGGGCTGAGCGTTTATGACGGTTCATCCTGGACGGTGTATGATACCGGCAGCAGCGGCCTGGCCTCGGATAACGTTATCTCCCTGGCGGTTGACGATGCCGGCCGTCTCTGGGCAGGGACGGATGCCGGGCTGAGCAGGTACAGCGGCGGCAGCTGGACCGTCTATGATACCGATAACAGCGCCCTGGTCAGCAACGATATCCGTTCCCTGGCGGCAGATGGCCACGGACAGGTCTGGGGCGGCACCCCGGAAGGGCTGCACCGTTTTGACGGCAGCACCTGGAAGATCTATGGCTGCGGGGACGGCGTGGATTCCGGGACGATTACCGGCATGGTTGTCGACCCGGCCGCCGACAGCGTCTGGTTTGCCCGGGGTGAGGCGGGTGTCAGCCGGGTCGATTTGTCGGCCCCTGACCAGGCGGCGGCCGCGGTCAACTATGGCGACGGGGATTCGGATCTGCTCATCGACACCGGCTGCTTTCTCCGGACGGCCCTGAAAGATCATTAACCACGATATCTCAGGTTTTTTTCCGGGCCACCCACCGGACGATGAGATCCGAAGGCAGGCGGGTCAGAAAACCGTTGCTGAGCCGGTGGGAAAAGAACAGAAACCGCGCCCGCCAACCGGGAATGACCAGGAATCGGTTTCTGCGGATACCCCGCACAATGGTGCGGGCCACGTACGCCGGCGTAAGCTGGCCGGCCAGCTGCTTGACGGCCCGGGCTTCGGCGGGAATGGTCTGGGATTCGGCGTCAATAAAGGGGGTTTTCACCTCCGGCGGGCAGACCACGGTGACCCGGATGTTGAACAGTTTCAGTTCGCTGCGCAGGCACTCGGACAGCCCCACCAGGGCGTACTTGGTGGTGCTGTAGAGGGTGTAGCCGAACATCCCCAGCAACCCGGCCGCCGAGGCCAGGTTGACGATGTGCCCCGCTCCCCTTTTTTTCATGTACGGCAGGACCGCGCTGATGGTATTGCGGGTGCCGTAGACGTTGATCTGCACGACCCGGTCAAATTGCTCCCAGGTTATGTTTTCAAAATAATCGGCCGTGCCGATGCCGGCGCTGTTGATGAGGATGTCCGGGATGCCGTGGGCTTGGACGGCCGCGGCCACCTGCTGCTGGACATTATCGTTGTCGGCCACATCCAGGGACACGGCCGCCACCAGGCCATGGCCGGGAACTTTGCGGCGGATCTCCCGGCAGGCTTCCTCCAGCTTGTCGCGGTTGCGGGCAAAGAGTACCAAGCCACAGCCGCCGGCGGCCAGCAAAAAGGCGGTCTCCAGTCCGATGCCGCTGGAGCCGCCGGTGATGTAAGCCAGTTTTCCGTTAATTTCGCTCATGATGCCTCCATCCATTGATCCAGGTAGGTTTTGGTCGCGGCCATCCCCCCGGCATAATCCACCCGCGGTTCATAGCCCAGTTCGGCGCGGAGCCGGTCAACGGGCACACGGTTGTCCGAGCCGATCAGGTTAAGGGCTTCCCGGGTCAGGGGCGGCCGTTTTTTGACGCCAAAGGTCTTCCAGAGGAGCTCCATGGCCACGGCCCCGACAACGGCCGCAAACCGCGGCACCGATCCCGGCGGTCCCGCCCCGATCATTTCGGCCAAATCGGAAAAGTAGCGGTGCCAGGTGACCTCCAGGCCGTCGCAGGCGTTGTACACGCGGCCCACGGCTTTGGAAGCGGCCCCGGCCCGGATGAGAATTTCGGCCACGTTGTCGACATAGACCAGGCCGGCGTTCCCGGTTCCCCCGGAAATCAGTCCCGGCGCGCCGGTGGACAGGACGTCCACGATGTCGTGCAGCCAGGGCCCGGATCCCGGGCCGTAAACATTGGCCGGCCGCACCACGGTCAGCCGCAGGCCCCGCTCCCGGTAAAACTCCCAGGCCAGTTTTTCCTGGGCCTGCTTGGTCCGGCTGTAAGGGCCGAAAGTTTTGCCATAGGGGGTCTTTTCGGCGCAGGCCCCCTTGCGGATGTTGTCGCCGTATACCACGATGCTGGAGGCCAGGACCAGCCGGCTATCGTTCTGCACGGCTTGTTCGAACAGCAGCCGGCTGCCCTCCACGGTCAAGCGCCAGTACAGAGACTCGTCCCCCCAGTCGGAGACGATTGCCGCCAGATGGATAATGGTACCGCTCCCGGCCGCGGCCGCGGCCACGGCCGCAGGATCATCAATGCTGCCGCGGATGATTTCCACCGCCTCCCCCCAGGTATGGGGCACGGTTTCACCGGGCAGGACCAGCGCCTTGACGGATCGTCCGGCCCGGCGCAGGTGGTGCACCACCCGGCTGCCGATAAAGCCGGTGGCGCCGGTGACCAGCACCGGTTCGGCCAGTTTTTCAGATGACATTTGCGGTCCTCCTGTCAGGTTTCGATTCCTTTTTCCGCGAAAATGGCATGGCATTTCCGGAGGGTTTCCTTGTCCAGAAAGGTTTTCATGGCCGCCTTGTCGGCCCAGGCATCGGCCTGGCCGATCTGCGCGGTCTTGTCGCGCCAGAGGGGGTTATAGGCCAGCAGGGCCGCCCGGCTGCGGCCGAGCTCTTGCAGAAAGTCGGCGATCTGCCGCAGGTTGGTCTCGGTGGCGGTGATCTCCGGAATCAGCGGGGTGCGCGGCAGCAGAACCTTGCCGTCCTGTTCGCTCCGGACGGCCAGGCGGCGAAAGTTGTCCAGGATTTTTTCGTTGGAGACGCCGCAGTATTGTCGGTGCGCGGCCTCGTCGTACAGTTTGAGATCATAATAGATGGTGTCCACATGGGGATAGACCTGTTCCAGGAAACGATCCCGGTCGAAAAATCCGCAGGTCTCCACCAGGGTGTGAATGCCGGCTCCCCTGGCGGCGGCCAGAAGCCGGCCGGCAAATTCCATGAACAGGGTGGGTTCCCCCCCGGACAGGGTCAGGCCGCCGCCGGAGGTGTCAAAGAAAGGCTTGTCCGGCATGATCTTTTCCATGACCGCCGCGACGGTCATCGGCTCGCCTACCCGGGAGAGGGCGCCGGAGGGGCAGGCCTCCACGCAGGCATAGCAGAGGGTGCAGCGGTCGCGGTCAATATAGTAAGGATTGTCCGGGGACAAGGCCTCCTCCGGGCAGACGTCGCGGCAGGTGCCGCAGCCCACGCAGGGCTCGGGATTAAAGGAGATCTCCGGGCCGGTTCGCTTGCTTTCCGGGTTGTGGCACCAGACGCAGGAAAGGGGGCAGCCTTTGAAAAAGACCACCGAGCGGATACCCGGCCCGTCGTCCAGGCTGTTGCCCTTGACGTCCAGGATGAGCGGTTCAGAAGCGGGG
>CAYTQK010000228.1:0-5371 GCA_964439745.1 uncultured Desulfobacterales bacterium | reverse complement strand
GGGCAGGGCGCCGGCGGCGGCCTCGCCGCGCCCCTGGCCCAGCGGACGGGCCGGGGCGGCCACCCGGTCCAATTCCAGGTATTGGGCGCACAGGGCGGCACCGACCACGTCCACCATGGCGGCCACCCCGCCCAGCTCGTGGAAATGAACTTTTCCCGGATCAAAGTTGTGAATGGCCACCTCGGCCCGGGCCATTTTTTCGAATATGGCCAGGGCGGTCTGCCGGACGCGCCCGGACAGGGGGCTGTCGGCAATCAGCTTTTTGATGGCCGCGTAGTCCCGGGCCGGATGATCGTCGGCCACGATGACCTCCACCTTTCTGGCGGCGATCTGATTGCGGAAAACGGTATCCACCCGGAGTTCGAACCCGTCCAGCGGCAGGGCGGCCAGCTGCCGGCCCAACCAGTCCGCCGGTACGCCCAGGTCGATCAGGGCGGCCAGGGTCATATCGCCGCTGATGCCGGAACCGCAGTCAAAATAGATATCCACTATACACCCCGCTTCAGGAAGAAATCCGGATGATTTCCCGCAGCAGCTCGGCCGCCCGGGCCATGTCCTCCAGGGCCACCGTCTCCCGCACGGTATGCATGTCCCGCATGCCGGTACCGAGAATGCCGGTCATCACCCCGTTTGCGGCGAAAATATTGGCATCCGAACCGCCGCCGGATTCTTTTTCGCTCATTGCAAAGCCGAGATTGGCCGCGGCTCGCACCGCGGTGGTGACGACCCGGTGATCCGAGGGCACGTTCAGGCTCTTGAAATCGCTATTGACGGCCACCTCCACCGAGGGCAGGCCGTTTTGCCCTTCCTGGCCGGCCGCTTCGGCCACCGCCTCTTCGAACACGGCCACCACCTTCCCGGTAATCCGGGCCAGTTTTTCGTCCTGCCGGCTGCGGGCTTCTCCTTTGACGGTTACCTTGTCCGGCACGATATTGGTGGCCCGGCCGCCTTCAATGAGGCCGATGTTGAAGGTAGTCTCTTCATCCACCCGCCCCGGATTCAACCGGGCGATGGCCCGGGCGGCCACGGCGATGGCGTTGATGCCGTCCTCGGGATGGGCGCCGGCATGGGCATCCTTGCCGTGGATGACAAACTGCAGACGATTGGCGGCCGGCGCCCGGGTAACGATCCCGGTCACGTCGGTGGCGTCCAGGACGTAGCCGGACCTGGCCCGCAAAAGGCTGTAATCCAGGTGCTTGGCGCCCATCAACCCGATCTCTTCGCACACCGTGAAGACAACGTCAATGGGACACAGCTCTCCGCCGGCTTCGTGGAGGCTTCGCAGGGCCTCATAAATGATGGCGATGGCGCTCTTGTCGTCGGCCCCGAGAATGGTATCCTCCCGGCTGGAGAAGATACCGTCTTTAAAAACCGGCACAATGCCCGTTCCCGGGGTGACCGTATCCATGTGGGCGCACAGCAGCAGCGGATCCAGCCGCTCATCGCCGGGGAGACGCGCCACCAGGTTGCCGGTATTGCTGCCTACCTGGCGGCCGGCATCGTCGATCAATATCTCCGCGCCCAGTTCGGCGAACATCTCCGCCAGCATCCGGCAGACCGCCCGCTCATCACCGGAGACGCTGTCGGTGGTCACTAGGGCTTCAAAGGTTTTCTTCAATCGTTCCCGGTTAATCATGAATCACGTATCCCCATCTGTCGCGGTCCGGACAAAAACTGTTGACATCCGGAGCCGCCGTTATTACTTTTTATATCAGCACGGAAGTGCGCAGCGTTCTGGTGATGCTCCCGGACTTCAAATCCGGTGTGGGGCGCTAACACCGTCCCGGGTGGGTTCGATTCCCATGCACTTCCGCCATTTTTTATAATTATTTAAGATGGTTGATCTTAATCGCCGCCTCAGCGACCTCCAGAATATTACACCGTAATTCATCAATAGTACAATCCTGTTTTTTCGTAAAGCCGAAACGTTCGGCGTCTTCTGATCATTTCCTTCTTGGGGCCGATTTTCCCCAAACCGCCTGCCCGGATTAAGCTTTGGTGCGGACCTGCGACAGGTAACATCCAAAAAAAATAGACACACCAGGCCGTCCTTGTTATTATGAATAAAATTAGCCCTCACGGAGGTTCAATGATTCAACCAGAAGCGATCACTGCGGCCGGCGCTGAAACAACAGGCGCTGATCTCCTTGTCAATACCCTGAAAACCTGCGGCGTTCATTGCGTTTTTTTGGAATCGCATCCGGCCACAGAGACCCTTGCCGCGGCACTGCAAGATTCCGACGACCTGCGCTGCATCAACCCCGTCAGTGAAATCGCCTGTGTCCCCATGGCCGATGCCTACAGCCGCTATACCGGGCAACCGGTGGCATCCATCACCGCCGGCGGCGGTCATTGCCTGAACCAGGTGATGGGCACCACCACCGCCTGGGGTGACAAGTCCCCGGTTATCGCCATCGGCATCCAGGAAGACCATGATTTTTCCGCTGCCCCGGTTTTCGACCGGGAGACGGTATCCCTGGCGTCCGTTTTTGACCCGATCACCGTCTACAGCACCACGGTGCGGCAGCCGGCCGACATCCCTGCCGCCGTTACCCGGGCCGTTCGCGAAGCCCTCAGCGCCAAGGGCGGCACCGCCTATATTGAAATTCCCCGATCCTTTCTGGCTGAAAAGGCGGCGCCGGATGCCGCCGCCGGCACCAAACCGCTCTTTGCCCAGCAATCCGCACCGCCCATGGCCGAACCCGAAGCCATTCAGCAGGCGCTTGCTCTTTTGAAAAACGCGCAACGGCCTTTTATCTTTGCCGGGGGCGGCGTTATCAAGGCCAAGGCCGTGGACGCTGTTAACGAATTCGCCGAACAAACGGGCATTCCGCTGTTGTCCAGCATGGGGGCCCTTGACGCGGCCTATCCGGACAACCCCATGTATATCGGCCCGTCCAGCTACCTCAGCGGGGAAGCATTTCACAAAGCCATCAAAAAGGCGGACGTGGTGCTGGCCGTGGGCGCCTGTTTCAGCGGGCTGGACGGGTTCGGCCTGCCGCCCATCTGGTCCGGAGATATCAAATTTATCCAGGTGAATATCGATCACCAGTATATTGCCCTGAACCCGGGCGCCGAACTGGCCATCATCGCCGATGCCAGCCAGGCGCTGAGGCAGATGCTCGAAGCGTTTGCCGAAACGCCGTCATGGCCCTCTTACAAAGAGTGGGTCGCCTACCTGAAAAAACAGAACCAGGCGCACCGGCAGCGGCTGGTGAAGGAAGCCCGCCGCCACCAGCCGGCGTCGGGCAGGCTCCACCCGGCAGCAAGCATCCTAGCCGTCCGGGAAACCATCGAGCAATCCGACGCCATCGCGGTGGTGGACGGCGGCAACACTCCCCTGTGGGCGGGCATGAGCGTTGCCCTGAAAGGCCCCCGCCGCATGTTTTTCCCCACCGGCATGGCCACCCTGGGCGTGGGCATTCCCATGGCCCTTGGCGTCAAGGCGGCCGCCCCGGACAAACCGGTCATGCTGCTCACCGGCGACGGTTCCCTGCTGTACAACATCCAGGAACTGGAGCTGATGAAAAAATACAACCTGCCCCTGGTAATAATTGTTAACAACGATTCGGCCTGGAACATGATCCGGTCCGGGGAAGTCATGCTCAACCGCTCCATCAGCACCGACCTGCCGGACCAGGATTACACCCAGGTGGCCGCGGCCTTCGGCATGGAGGTGGTCCGGATCAAGACCCTGGCGGACCTGACGCCGGCCCTCATGAAACGGGCCCTGGCCGGTGATCATCCCATGCTCATCGATATTCCCACGGACAAGGACGTATTTCCCGATACCCTGGCAAGTTTCATCCGGGTGGAAATGATGGGCGTCCTGGTGCCCCAGCCGCTCAAAAAAATGCGGCGCCTGCACCAGAGCCAGGCCAGACTGTTCTCCCGCAACACCTGGAATATTATCAAGTACCTGGTCAAGACTTACTAAAAAAGGAAAAATACCATGCAAACCCTCCTGGGCGCAGACCTGATCGTGGAAACACTGGCACGGGAAGGAATTTCATACGTCTTCACCCTGCCCGGCGGCCAGATGAATCCGGTGCACTTTGCGGTGGCCGAAAAACCGGGCATGGAACTGATCATTCCCCGCCAGGAAGGCGCCGGTGCCCTGATGGCGGCCGGTTATACCATGGCATCCGGCCAGCCCGCCTGCGTTATGACCACCGTGGGTGCGGGCATCGCCTATGAAATCGGCGCCCTTTACCTGGCCTGGAAGGAACGGCTGCCCCTGATCTCCATTTCCCCGCAGGTGCAGTCTTATAAGATGAAGCCCATCCAGGAAAACCTTCAGGCCTGCGACCAGGACGAAATCTTTGCCCCTATTACCAAGTTCAATGCCATCTGCTATCACCGGGACCGGATTCCCAACCTGATCCGCCGGGCCCTGAAAACGGCCCTGTCACCGGAATACGGGCCGGTGCACCTGGATGTGCCGGTGGATGTGATCTACAGGTACAAGGCCGTAACCCATAAAAAAATGAAAATTCTGTTCCCGGATACCGCCTCGCGGTTTTCCGGGGCAATGCTGCCGGACACCGCCGCGGTACAGGAAGCCATAAAATTAATGATGGACGCCGAACGCCCGCTGATCCTGGCGGGCAGAAACGTGGACCGCGCCCGGGCCGGTCAAAGCCTGGCGGCACTGCTGAAGCTGACCGGCTTCCCCGCCCTGCCCTCGGCACCGGCATTCGGGGCGGTGGCTGACAACGATCCGAACCTGGGCGCCTGCGATTTGTGGCAGCAGCCGGCCTACCTGGAGCAGCTGGCCCAGGCCGACCTGATGATCCTTTTCGAGGCTGATGAAACCACCGCCCGCATGGCAAAAACGCTGAAACAGATGAACCCCTCGGCCGCGGTGATTCAGACGGCGGAACTGGCCGCATCCATCGGGGCCGTGGTGCCGGTTGAGGCCGGCCTGGTGGGCTCGCCGGCCGCTGTTTGCGACAGCCTGTGCAGAGCGCTTGACGCCGGGGAAAAGTCCCTGCTCGCGGCAGACGCCTGGAAATCTGCCCTGGCCGACACCTTTGCCACCATCCGGCAGGACCTGCCCAATAATCCCGACCTGGCCACAGCCGGCCAGGATGCTTTTTACGGCATTCTTCACACCATTGATCGCATCAACAACACCATGAAACCGGACGATGTGGTGGTATGCGACGGCCGGACCGCCTCCCTGGCCGCCATGGCCTGCCTGAAAAAACCAGCGCTGCATCATTGTCACCTGCTGGCGGACGACGACATCCCCGGGGCCGGCTATCCCGTCTCCCTGGGCGTCAAGCTGGCAATGCCGGACAGCCGGGTGTTTTTCATCAGTGAATCCGACCTGTTCAACCGCCACCACCGGGAACTCCAGACCCTTTGC
>CAYTQK010000227.1:0-5381 GCA_964439745.1 uncultured Desulfobacterales bacterium | reverse complement strand
CATCCGGATCGCCTGTGAACAGATCGAAGAGTTCAAGGAGATGAAGGGCATTGCCGGTGTCCACCTGATGGCCATTGAGTGGGAGCACAAGGTGCCCGAGATCGCGGAGCGCGCCGGCGTACTGCCCCGGCCGGAGGTCTGATCCGGATTGATGAACAATAATATCCAACCATGTGAATATAAGGAGCTGGAGAGCTGATATGGCTGAAAACAATGTGTTGATTATCGGCGGCGGCGCGGCGGGACTTGCGGCGGCCCGGGCGCTGTCCACAGCCGGTGCCAAGGTGCATATCGTGGAAAAGTCGGGTTTTCTCGGCGGACACGCCATCGGCTATACCTGCAAGGCGGCCGACGAATGCCTGCAATGCGGCGCCTGCAGCGTGGAAAAGCTGTTAAAGGAAGTTGTCGAAGACAAGGGCATTAACGTTCATCTCAACGCCACCGTCAAGAGCGTCAAGGAAGAGGGCGGATTCTCCGTGAGCGTCAAAAAAGGACCGGTATATATAAATCCGGACAAGTGTAACAACTGCGGTCTCTGCTATGAGCAGGCGCCGGTCGAAGGCGCCGTGCTGCGGGGGTATTCCAAGAACAACCACCCCCTCTATGCCGTCAACCCGGACCTGGTTTCCGAAAGCGCCGCCCTGGAAAAAATCTGTCCGGAAGGGGCCATCAACCTGTCCGCCAAGTCGAGCACCAAGACCGTCAAGGCCGGAGCCGTTATCCTGGCTTCCGGGTTCGCGGCCTTTGATCCCGCCCTCAAGAGCACTTACGGATACGAGAAGTTTCCCAATGTCATCAGCGGCCTGGACCTGGAGCGGATCAAGCGGGAAAAGGGCGCCCTGGTGCGGCCCTCGGACGGCCAGGTCCCGAACAAGGTGGCCTTTATCCAGTGCGTGGGCAGCCGGGACGAGCGCCTGGGCAACCTCTGGTGTTCCCGGGTCTGCTGCCCGTACGCCCTGCGAACGGCCCGTTCCGTGAAACATAAAGCGCCGGACACCGAGGTGACGGTCTTTTACATGGACATCCAGAATATCGGCAAGGAGTTCCCCGTCTTTTATGAATCCTGCCGGGAATCTTTCCGGTTTGTCCGCAGTATTCCGGTGGATGTCTTCCCCGCGGACAACGATACCCTGTCCATCCGGTTCTTCGATGAAGACGGTCTGGCCCTGGCACCCCAGGAAACCGACGAAGAAGCCCGGCCGGAATCGGGCAAGGCGGTCTACGATACCTTTGATTTGCTGATTCTGTCGGTGGGGATTACCCCCAACCCGGACAACCAGGATCTGGCCGCCCAGTTCGGCGTCAAGCTGGATCCGGACGGTTTTTTGCAGACCGCCGGTGATCCGGACGCCGCCATTACCGGGAAAAAGGGCGTGTTTGTAGCAGGTACGGCTCATCAACCCAAAACGATTGATGCTTCCATAGCGCAGGCGAACAAGGCCGCCAGCGAAGCGATGAAATATCTGGGAGGCTAACACCATGGAGAATGTCAGTATCAATAAAGATATCCTGGTCATCGGCGGCGATGCAACCGGCGCCGGAACCGCGGAAAAGATCGCCGCCGCCGGTTATAATGTCATCCTGGCCGTACCGGGCAGCCTTGATGAAAAACCCGCGGACGCGCTGTACGGGGTCAATGATAAGGCCGTGACCGCCTGGGAGAAGCTCTCCAATAAGGCCAAAAAGGACAAGCGCGTTGAAATTCTGGGCGACACCCGGGTGGTCAAGTCGGCCGGTGTGGCCGGTGATTTTACCGTCAAGCTCTCCATCGCCGGGGCCGCGCCCGTGGAAAAAAAGGTGGGCGGCATCGTGGTGGCCACCGACCTGTCGCCGCGCGCCCTGGACGACGCCTATGGTGTCACTCTCTCCGACAAGGTGCTGTCCCTTTCCCAGGCCGAAGCCAAGGCGGCGGCCGGGGAACTCAAGGGTGCCAGCGTCGGTCTGATGGCCGGTTTCATTACGCCGGGCAGTCCGCTGGCCATGCGCCGGATCTTTACCCTGGTGAATAAAATCATGGATGACGGCGGCAGTGCTTCCGTCTATGTCAATGATATCAAACTGGCCGATACCGGGCTGGACCGGATTTACAAAGAGGGCCGGGACAAGGGGGCGGTCTATTTCAAGATGAGAACCGCGCCGGCCGTCAACGGCACCACCCTGACCTTTGATGATCCCGTGCTCAACCAGCCGGTGGAAACCACCCATGATGTCCTGGTCATTGATGAAGCCCTGGACACCAATCCGGAAAATGTCAGCCTGGCCGAGGCCCTGGGGCTGCATATCACGCTTTCCGGTTTCCTGCAGAAGGACAACGTGCACCGCTTCCCGGTGCAGTCCAACCGCCGCGGCATGTTCGTGGCCGGCGGTGCCCGGGATATCAAGAACCTGACCGATTGTGTCACCGACATCGACAACGTCGTCCTGGAATTGAACGCCCTGTTCGCCGAACTGCCGGAGCTGCCGGAAAGAGTGGCCGAGGTAAACCGGGAAAAATGCGTCACCTGCCTGACCTGTTACCGGTGCTGCCCGCACGGGGCCATCTACTGGGATGACAAGGCGGTGATTTCGCCGGTTGCCTGCCAGGGTTGCGGCATCTGCGCCAGTGAATGCCCCAATGACGCCATCCAGGTGAAAACCTGCGCCGACGACGATATCATGGGGCAGATCCAGAACGGACTGCAGGAAACGCCCGCGGCCATCGTCGCTTTCTGCTGCGAGAATTCCGCCGTGGAGGCGGCCGCATCGGCCCGCCAATTCGGTCTTGAGATGCCGGACAATCTTCTGCTGATTCCCGTGCCCTGTGCCGGCAAGGTGGATTTGTCTTACGTATTGAACGCCTTTGTGGAAGGTGCCGCCGGTGTCATGGTGGTGGCCTGTCATAACGGCAACTGCAAATCCGAGTTCGGCAGCGAATACGCCCGCTGGCGGGTCAACGAGGCCTTCCGCATGCTGGAGGAAACGGGCGTGGCCACAGAACGCCTGGCTTTCGTGACCCTGGCGGCCAACATGGCGGCCGATTTTGCCCGGGCGGCCAACGCCCTGGCCGGTCAGAAAGCAACCGCCTGATACCCTGGCAGCGGCCCCGGTGCCAGGTATAACGGGCATAAACATAAAAACAAGGCAGGATGACCGCGGGATTCCTGCCTTGATTTTTATATATAATCGTTTGACATATTGACAAAATATATTAAATTGATAATATTTAATCAAAATTAAATGTTTCAATCGTAACAAAATAGAAGTTACATCGTTTCATCCAGTTGTATCTGATTGGCTGACATCCCGGATGGGGGGCGGGTTTCCTGGTCATTCACCATTCGGAAAAACAGGAACATCGGCGTCTTTGTGCGCCAGGTCACATTTATCCGGGATACAGAAATCGTGGTTCGGAGCGAGTTGAAAAGCTATGTTTATCAGATTGATCCGTTCTGTCCTGACATGTTGATAAACCGTTTACGATAAGGATAATTGGACTGACCATGCGTGAAAAGATCAAGTCGCTTTTAAAACAGGCTGAACTTTACCGGTCACAGGGATTGTACACGGAATCACGCCAGACGTATGAGCGGGTCAAACGGATTATTCAGAAAAGCAAACAACTGCCCAACCGGGAAAAGCTGCTGCAGAATATCTCCAAGAAGATCGACAAGGTCCAGAGCGCCCTGGTCAAAGCCGAAGGAGCTTCCGATACCCCCCAGATGTCGGCCGAAGTCAACATGCTCATCCGCAATCTTTTTGCCCAGACCACCGATAACGACGAGGACGCCGCCGCCCTGGAAGGCGCGGTGGCCCTGGCCAAGTTCGGTCAGTTCAACGATGCCATTGCCGAATTCCGGCGCCTGCTGGAGGTCGACTCCCAGCGGGTTCCGGCAGCCAAAAATATTCTGCGGTGCCTGATCGCCTATAAATCTTCCGATGAGGCCTTTGCCCAGTTATCCGAATGGAAAACCGATACCCTCTTTTCCGAGGATGAACTGGCCAAGGTCAAGGCTTTTTTTGAAGATATCCTGGATAAAAAATGGGACGAAAAAGGTGCCGCCCGTTCAGAAGCGATCACCGGCGGTTCAGAAGTAGATGAAAATGAGTTTCTTGATATCAGCGCCGTGGCCATCACCCTGGCCAATGGTGATCAGCTTGAACTGGACGTCAGCTTTCAGTCGGGCAACGTGGTCAGCCTGATCATCGACAAAAAAGATGAAGGGCTGCTGAACGGCTTAGAAGAAGGCACCAAGCTGGACGACGTTCATTTCTATTCCCCCATCGCCATATTCCGCGGCTCCGGCGAAATTACTTCCAAGGCCAGAATCAATGCCGGCCCCAAAGAGGGGGACTACAGCATGGATATCAAGATTGACAGCCTGTAGTCACCGCCTTGCCCCGCCGGAAAAATTTCTTTTTATTTGTTTCCAACCTGTAATAAATATGGTATATATAAATATTTGGGATTTTCCTGACTTGTAAACGTACGCGAATAAAGGCCTTATAAAAAATATGGCGGTTTTCAATATTAATAAACGCGAGATTGAGTGCAAAGTCGTATTTTATGGCCCCGGCCGGGGAGGCAAAACTACCAATCTTGAGTATATTTTTAAAGCTTATAAAAAACAGGTCAAAGGAGAAATGGTCTCCATTGATACCGAGGGGGACCGCACCCTGTTTTTTGATTTTCTGCCCATGGACCTGGGCAAGATAAAAGGGTGTGATGTCCGGGTGCAGTTGTTCACGGTTCCCGGACAGGTGCAGTACAGCTCAACGAGAAAGCTGGTTCTCAAGGGGGTGGACGGCGTCGTCTTTGTGGCCGATTCCATGGAAGTCCGGCGGGAGAAAAACATGCTCTCCCTGAAAGATCTCCAGAAAAATTTAAAAGAATACGGCCTGAGTATATTCAAACTGCCACTGGTACTGCAGTACAACAAGCGGGATCTGGCCAAGGACGGTATCCCGATCATGTCCGTGGAGCAGATGGAAAAAGATTTGAACCGCCAGTTGAAGGTGCCTTCTTTTGAAGCCAGTGCTCTTTCCGGTGAGGGCGTGGGGCCGACCATGCAGGCCTGTCTGCGGCTGACCCTGCAATATCTGCAGAAACAGATGAAGTGGGCCGACCAGTCGGGATGATTACATGTAAAGGCAGGAACTTCACAGGCGGGCCAACTTGCCCGAAGCACAGGCGCGCAACCGGTCGGGAAGTACGTAAGAACATTCTTTCTTGCGCCTCCCAGAATTTTTTTACATGGCCATCATCCTTGATAAGCCTGTAAAAAGTCTTTTTACAGGCAGTGTTAAGTTTTAAGTTTTAAGTAATTAAGTATTTAAGTAAAATCAAAAGGTTATATTTTATTACTTGACACGCATAACATTTTTTATACATTTTACGAAGCCAT
>CAYTQK010000226.1:0-5421 GCA_964439745.1 uncultured Desulfobacterales bacterium | reverse complement strand
GCCGGTCACGGCAATGCCGTCGCTTTCCGGAAAAACCCGGCACCCCATGGCCTCCAGCACCTCCACGAACCGGGTGTCGCCCTGCCGTGATCCCGGTTCGATGCCGCGGACCTTGACCGTCGCCCCGGTTATGGCCGCGGCCGCCCAGAAATACCCGGCCTGGGAAGCATCCGGCTCCACCCGGTAGCTGCCGTGCCGGTACACCTGGCCGCCGGCCACCGTAAAGCGGCGATACTTCTCCCGCTCCACCCTAATTCCAAAATTATTCATGATATCAACGGTCATGTCAATATAGGGCCGGGAGACCGGGCCGGCGGTGACCGTAATGTCCAGCCCCTCCTTGAGGCAGGGCGCGATCAACAGCAGGGCCGATAAGAACTGGCTGCTGACATCGCATTTCAACTCCACCGGCCCGCCGTGACATTTTTTGCCGTCAATGCGGACCGGCGGACAGCCGGTGTGATCCAGGCTGCGGTCGTCGCAGCCCTGCCGGTTCAGCGCCGCCTGCAGGTCGGCCAGCGGCCGCCGGCACATGCTTTCATTGCCGGTCAGGGTATAGGGGGTTTCTCCCAGGGAGGCCAGGCCGGTCAGCAGGCGCACGGAAGTCCCGGAATTACCCAGGTAAATGGGGGTATCGCAAGGGGAAAGCCGCCCCTGGCGGCCGTGGATAATGGTCTGCCCCTCCCGTTCCGCCAGTTCGATCCCCATTTGATCCAGTGCCTGGCGGGTAAAACGAATATCCTCGCTGTCCAGGCAGTTATCCAGGCGGCAGGTGCCGTCGGTCAACGCGCCCGCGATCAGCGGACGGTGGGTAGAGCTCTTGGAGCCCGGGACGGTGACGGCCTGGTCCTTGATTTTTCCTGGTCTGATTTCAATCATATTCTTTTCCGTTGTTGCTTTTCCGGGGATATCCCCGATACAGGAACTTCTTACTGTGTCAGCACCTGCCAAACCGCTTCCCGCATAATCGCCGTCGGCGCCGCCACGCCGGTCCAGTATTCGAACTGGCGGGCCCCCTGGCAGACGAACATGGCCAGGCCGTCCACGGTGACGCAGCCGGCTGCCCGGGCCGCTTCCAGCAGGCGGGTTTCCAGCGGGTTGTAAACGATATCCATGACCGTCATCTCCGGCCGCAGACACCCCGGGGACAGGGGACAGACGTCCACGGCCGGGGCCATGCCCGCGGAAGTGGTGTTGATGAGGACGTCGACGCCTCCCCCGGCGACCAGGGCTTCCGCCTGATCCTGCGAGACCGCCCGGCCGCCGAATTCGCCAGCCAGCGCTTCCGCCCTGGAGGCGGTCCGGTTGGCCACCAGCAGGCGGCCGCCCCGGGACCTGATGCCGTAGGCCACGGCCCGGGCGGCCCCGCCGGCGCCCAGGACCAGTACCTGCCTGCCGTCGATAGCTGTTTTTCCGCCCAGGGCGTCCATGGCCCCCTGCCAGTCGGTGTTGTATCCAGTCAGCCGGCCGTCCCGGTTGACCACGGTATTGACGGCGCCGATGGCGCGGGCGGTCTCATCGACCGCCTCCAGGTGCGCCATGATAGAGACCTTGTGCGGGATGGTCACGCTGGCCCCAGCGATATCCAGGGTCCGCACGGCCGCCATGGCCGCACCGATGTCGGACACGGCCAGGGCCACGTAGACGCCGTTGATGCCGACGGCGGCAAAAGCGGCGTTGTGCATGACCGGGCTTTTGCTCTGGGCCACCGGGTTACCCAGAACACAGTACAGCCTGGTGGCGGCATCAATAGGCATATTTCCTTTTCCGGTTTTATTGCGGGTCCATGGGATAAGACCCGATGACCTTGAGAAACTGGCAGACCGTTTTCATCCGGGCCAGGGCCTCCCGGACGGCCTGCTCTTCAATATGTCCTTCGATATCCACGAAAAAGACATAGCTCCAGTTTTCATACTTGGCCGGCCGCGATTCCAGTTTGAGCATGTTGATGCCGGCCTGCGAAAGCGGCTCCAGGGCCGCAAACAACGCCCCCGGTATATGGGCCGTGACAAACATGATGGACGTCTTGTCTTCGCCGGTGGGGGGGATCTTGCCCCGGCCGATGACCAGAAAGCGGGTGGTATTGCGGACAAAATCCTGGATCCGGGGCGCCACCACGGACAAATCGTAGAAACGGCCGGCCTGGCTGCCGGCAATGGCGGCGGCCCCGGTATCCGCCAGTGCCCGGGTGGCCGCCTGGGCGTTGCTGCCGCATTCGATCCGTTCGGCGTTCGGCAGGTTCATCTGCAGCCATTTGCGGCACTGGGCAAAGGTCTGGGGATGGGAATAGATTCTTTTAATTTCTTCCATCCGGCCGGATACCGACAGCAGGTCATGGGAAATGGCCAGGTAAATCTCGGCGCAGATATGCAGACTCGACTCCGGGAAAAGATCCAGGGTATGATTGACGGCACCTTCAATTGAATTTTCCACCGGCACCACGCCATAATCGCTGCTGCCCTTTTCCACCTCGTCAAAGACATCCTTGATACTGGCCTGGGGCAAATAGCGATCAAACACGCCGAAATAGCCCTGGGCGGCCGCGTGGGTAAAGGTCGCTTCCGGTCCCAGGTAGGAGATGGTCCGGGCGGCCTGGGCCTGCCGGCCGACGGCGATAATCTCGGTAAAAATCCGCCGGACCATGTCATCGTCCAGCCCTCCCCGGTTTTTCGCTACCAGGGCTTCGATCATGGCGGTTTCCCGGGCCTTGTCCACAATGCGACTGCCGGTTTCCGCCTTGCGCCGACCGATTTTCCGGGCCAGCGCGAACCGTTCGTTCAGCAGACCCAGCAGCTTTTCATCCAGCTCGTCGATGGAACGCCGTATTTCCCGGATCTGATCGTCGGTGTTGGATTGCTCCTTGTCAGCCATGGCAGTCCCCTGTTTTACTTTTCCGTGATGGTCTCTTCGATGCGGTAGCCGAAGTGCCGACCGCCGCTTTCCAGGGAGACCAGCACCTGATCTTCCGGCTTCAACTGGACCACCGAGACGGGCTTGCCGTCGGGATCCACCAGCCGGATGGTTTCCGCGTTCTGCACGATGGTGGTCACTTCCCGGCCGTCGGCCTCCGCCGTCACCAGCATGAGGGGACGTTTTTCGATCTTCAGGCGGCCGACCACGCTCTCGGTGACCCGCCCCTGGAAATCGGTAACGTAAATGGCATCACCGGCGGCCAGTTCGGAAAGATAGCGGGTTTTGCCGCCGGGCACGCGGGTATAGGCATGCACCGGCCCGGCGTTGATCCGGAAGGGCCGCGGCGAGACATAGGGGTTGACCACGCTTTCCGAATGAATCAGAAACAGGGCGCTGCTGCTGTTGCCCACCAGCATGCCCTGCCCCTGGGTCATGGCGGTACAGGTGTCCACGCAAACGCGGTCGCCCATGCCCACGGGGATAATGGCGGTGATGACCGCCGTCTGCAGGGCCGTTTCCATGGCCGATTCCCGGACCGCGGCCAGGGCCTGCTTCAGGGCGGCCGGACCGGGCGGCGCCAGCAGGATATGCCCGACCCCCTTTTCCAGGATGCCGAAGGCGGTCCGGGCCGCCTCGGCGTCGTTTACCTGGGCGATGACCTCCGCGCCCCGGGCGATGAGATTTTCCAGGGGAATAATGGTCCAGTCCGGACACTGCAGGATGACCTTCTTCTCCCGCGCCAGCCGGATGATCTCCTCCTCGTCCTCGCTGGAGTTGATTTCAAAAAAGACCACGTCTTCGCCCAGCTTCCAGTCCCCGTCTTCGGCGATGGTGTCGATCCGGCCCAGCTGGCGGACAGTATCCGCGTATCCCGGCGGCACCAGCACTCCGTCGGCTCCGCCTTCCAGGGCGGTGGTGACCATCTTCTTATCCCAGGGGTCGACCTTGACCCAGATCTTGCGCATCCCGCTCTCCTTTTTTTCGAGATTCTATTTCTGTCCCAGCATGGCCAGGGCCTCGTCAACACCGACCCCCTCGTTGACCACCGCGGAGATGGCCGCCACCATGCGATCCGGGCGATCATGCTGAAACACGTTGCGGCCGATGGAGACCCCGGCGCCGCCGGCATCCACCGCCCCCTTGACCACTTCCAGGATCTCCCGGTCGGAATCCATTTTTTCTCCGCCGGCGATGACCACCGGGATACCGCAGCCGGCCACAACCTCCTGGAAGGTTTCCCGGCTGCCGGTGTAGGAGACCTTGACGATGTCCGCGCCCAGCTCATCCCCCACCCGGGCGGCGTGCTTGACCACCGCCACCTCGTATTCGTCCGTGATCTTATCCCCCCGGGGATAAATCATGGCCAGCAGCGGAATGCCCCACTCCCGGGCCTCGGCGCTGACCCGGCCGAAATCGTTGAGCATCTGCTTTTCATCGCCGTTGCCGAGATTGACATGGATGGAAACCCCGTCCGCGCCCAGCTTGACCGCCTCTTCCACGCTGCACACCAGGGTTTTGGCGTGGGGGTACGGCGACAGGTTGGTCGAGGCGGACAGGTGAATGATCAGCCCGATATCCCTGCCTTCGCCCCGATGTCCCTTGCTGACCTGCCCCTTGTGCTCCACCACCGCGTTGGCGCCGCCCTGGGCCACCAGACCGACCGCCTCGCGAATGTTGGTCACGCCGGCAATGGGCCCCACCGACACGCCGTGGTCCATGGGGACAATAACCGTTTTACCGGTGTTGCGGTTGATCAGCCGTTCCATCCTGATTTTCTTGCCCAAAATTGTCATGGCTCTTTCTCCTTGGTTGCGTAAACCGGGCCCGGCGTTTCCCCCGCGCAGAAAACAAAAAAGCCGCGGGGTTTTTCCGCCCGCGGCTCGTGTTTACTGGTTGTCTTCGGCAATCGTATCAGCGCACCCCGGACGGACAGGTATAAAAATACCAGAAATAAAAAAAATAAAACTTATCCGTCCAAAGTGTCGATTTCATCTGCTGCGTATGATCCTTAGAAGTTGCCAACATCGGCAAATCCCTGTTCGCCGCTGTTGATTGAATTTCTCATGACTGCCTACCCGATAAAAAATCAAATGTCAAGCACTTTTTCCAACCCTGCCGGCGGCCGCCTGCCAAACACATCGCCGGCAGGCTGGCGGCGTCATGGCGGCGGCTGTCCGTGTGACCCTTCCTACCAGCATACCGGCACCCGCACCGTCTGCCGGGCCTTGTTGGAAAAGAGCAGAAACCGGTTGTCCCGGCCGTACAGATAGAGATCCCGGGTCAGCGCCACGTCCTGGCGGCAGTAAGCGACGATTTTCTCGATCTCTCCCTGCCGCCACCAGCGCAGGGCCTGCAGGCCGTCGGCGCTTTTTTCGGCCCCCAGGGTCTGGCCGGCCAGGTTGTCCAGAGACAATCGGTACCCCAGGGTTTTCTGGACCTCCTCGAGCAGATCCAGGGTGGGCAGGGAGGAAAAATCAAAATCACTGTATTCGCCCAGGACGCGGTTAT
>CAYTQK010000225.1:0-5432 GCA_964439745.1 uncultured Desulfobacterales bacterium | reverse complement strand
CCCGCCCCCCGGCGCGCCTGTCCCGCCGCAATCAATTTCCGGTGTTATATCCGGCAGTTCAATCTCGTGGACTATGCCGCCTCCGTAGCCGTTATCAAGGAACGATTGCCCTTTCCCACGGTCATCGGGCGCATCTGCCCCCGCTTCTGCGAAACCGAGTGCCGCCGCAACCTGGTGGACGAACCGGTGGCCATCAACGGGCTGAAACGATTCGTGGCCGACCATGAAAAAGAGCATGGCCGCGCCCTGCCCTTCATGGCCCCGGCCACCGGCAGAAAAGTCGCCGTTATCGGCGGCGGTGTGGAAGGATTGTCCGCCGCCTATTTTGCCGCCCGGTTGGGCCATTCTCCGCTGGTACTGGAAGCCTCGGCCCATTTCGGCGGCCTGCTGCGCAAGGCCATTGCCAGGGAACGGCTGCCGCTGGAGATCCTGGACTATGATATCGACGGTATAAAGGCCATGGGAGTCAAACTGGAGGCCGGCAAAATCGCCGGGCAGGATTTTTCCGTCGACTCTCTGCTGGCCGATGATTACCAGGCAGTCTTCCTGGCCACCGGCGGCTGGGACAGCCGGCAGGCGGCCGAACACAGAGACAGCCTGCGGCATCCGGCGCCGGGGCTGGCGCTGCTGATTGACCTGCTCAACAAAAAACAGGTCAGCTGCGGAGAACATACCGTCATTATCGGCGGCAGTGCCGTGGCCGCGGATGCGGTGGCCGCCTGTAAACAGGCCGGTGCCGACCAGGTGACCATACTGGTCAACGGCAATCCGGCGGATGAGGAAACACCTGCGGCCGAAGCCGCCGCGGGTGTCACCATTTATAATGCCGCCGTTGAACGCCTGCTGGGAACCGGCCGCACACTGGAGACCATTGTCTACACCGATACCGCCACCGGGACCAGCCACACCCTCCCGGCCCAGACCATCCTGTGTGCCGCCGGCCGGCTGCCGGAACTGATCTTTTGCCGGCAGGAACCGGCGGCGGAAACCACCGCCGAGATCACGGAAACCACCCCGGTGGCCTGGCAGGCCGTGCCGGTTTACAAGGATCCCGCCTTTGCGGACCGGGCCGGCCTGTTGACCGAGGGGGACCCGGTCTCCGACATTGATGCCGCCGTCAAGGCCATGGCCGGGGGCCGCCGGGCAGCCGCCGCCATGCACATGGTCATGTACGGCGACCCGTTGTGCCTGCCCGACGAGGTCATCACCCGCCACTCGCTCATCCAGTCGGTGTCTTTTCTGGCCGGGGTCAGCCGGATTCCCCGCAACATCATGCCGCTGCGCAGCCAGGATGAAATCAGCCAGGGACTGGAAGCCGAAGCCGGTTTTTCCGAACGGATAGCCCGGGACGAGGCCGGCCGCTGCCTGCAGTGCGGATTGATTTGTTATGAACACCGGTAATTAATTCGATGGTTTCGGGAAAAAATCATGCCCACTGAAGAAGGCGTCGTGCTCCGGGCCAGCGGGACCACCGCCTGGATTAAAACCCGGCGCTCCGCCGCCTGCGAACACTGTCATTCCAAGGACTCCTGCAAAACCCTGGGCGGCGCCAACGACATGCAGGTGGAAGCCGTCAACGACCTGGGCGCCCGGGCCGGCGACCAGGTGGTCATCGACTTTGCCATCGGCTCTTTGCTGAAGGGGACCTTCCTGATTTACATGGTTCCCATTCTCTGCCTTTTGGCCGGAGCCGGCATCGGCGTTCGCATCTCGGCGGCCGCCGGTCTGGACCGCTCCCTGACTTCCGCCCTGACAGGTTTCGGCGCCCTGGTGCTGTCGTTGATTTTTGTTCGTTTCCAGGGCAACCGCTTGTCCCAGAAAGCCGCTTACAAACCCCGCATTATCCGCATCAAGCAGCACCTGCCGGACTTCCAGGAACCGGACGCCGATGGACCGGCGGCATGAGGCTTCCGCCCCGGCCGGCTCAGGCTCCGGCCGGATACCAGCAGGTTTTTCCCTGATAATTTGTCACCCGCAGCATCCCTTTTTCCCGCCCCACGATATAGCCCGGTTCCAGCGGCACCTTCCCGCCGCCCCCGGGCAGATCAATCATGTAGCGCGGCAGGGCCGGCCCGGGGACGCGCCCCTGCAGCGTCCGCAGGATCTCCAGGCCCGCTTCCACCGGCACCCGGAAATGCGCGGTTCCCCGGACCAGGTCGGGATGATGCAGGTAATAGGGACGGACCCGGATGCGCAGTAAACGCCGCCAGAGGGATTCCATGGTGGCCGCCCGGTCATTGACACCCCGCAGCAACACCGTCTGGCTGCCCAGTGGGAGGCCGGCATCGGCCAGCCGGGCGCAGGCCGCCGCCATGGCCCCGGTCACCTCATCGGGATGATTGACATGGATGTTGATGTAGAGCGGATGATGACGCCGCAGCAGGGCGGCCAGGGCCGGGGTGATCCGTGCGGGCAGGGCGCAGGGAGTGCGGGTATGGATCCGGATCTGGTCCACATGCGCCAGGGCGCTGATTTCCCGCAGCAGACCGGCCAGCGCCTCATCGGCCAGCAGCAGCGGGTCCCCTCCGGACAGGATCACTTCCCGGACGGTCTCGTGCCGCCGGATATAAGCCAGGGCCGCCTCCGTCTGTGGCGGTGTCAGGGGCGCGGCCCGGCCGGCCAGCCGTTTGCGCATGCAGAACCGGCACAGCACCGGGCATTTGGCGGAACACAGAAAAATCACCCGATCAGGGTAACGATGAATAATTCCGGGCACCGGCGACTGCTCCGTCTCCGCCAAGGGATCGTCTTCATAAACAATGTCTTCCAGCTCGCGGGGGTCGGGAATCACCTGCCGGCCCAGGGCATCATCGGCCCGGCCGATCAGGCCGGCGTAGTATGCATTGATCCGCATGGGATAGATCTGCTGGACGGCTTCCGCGCCCCGGCGGTCGGTCGGAGCCAGGCGGGCGGGCAGATTATCCAGGGCTGTGATGCTGTGGCGCAGGAGCGCCTGCCACTCTTCTGCCGGTGTTTTCATGGAAGGGGTCCATTATTGTCCAAGATGATATCTTTACTTGATTTTTCCGGAAACTTCATGCTTTAATCCCCGCTAAAAAGGCCTTGGGGCCTGGCGGTAAGAAAAAATTCGATCTGCATCTGCTATAGCTACCGGCGCTAGGTTTGTAAATGAAAAAACGATGTTCCTGGGCCGGGACGGACCCCGTCTATGTCGCCTACCATGACACCGAATGGGGTGTCCCGGTACATGACGACCGGACCCTGTTCGAGTTTCTGGTCCTGGAGGGTACCCAGGCCGGCTTGAGCTGGCTGACCATCCTGAAAAAAAGAGAACGGTACCGGCAGGTTTTTGATAATTTCGACCCCCGGATCGTGGCCGGGTATTCCGAAGCGAAGCTGGCGGCCTTGCGGGCCGATTCCGGCATTGTCCGCAACCGGGCAAAAATCGAGGCGGCCGTCACCAACGCCCGGATGGTCTTGTCCATCCAGGAGCAATTCGGCTCCCTGGCGCGCTACTTGTGGAATTTTGTCGATGGCACGCCGGTCATCAACACCTGGCGCTCGGCGGCCGAGGTGCCCGCGGAAACCGATGTTTCCCGGGCGCTGAGCCGCGATCTGAAACGGCGGGGAGCCCGCTTTGCCGGTCCGGTCATCTGCTATGCCTTCATGCAGGCGGTGGGCATGGTCAATGACCATAGCATAGACTGTTTTCGCCATCAGGAACTGGCCGGAACCCGCCAACCGCCTGCGGTCGCCGCCGGGACAGCCCGTCGTTCCGGGCAAAGGAGAAAACCATGAAAGTTCCCAGCTGGGAAAAGAAAAACGTCGGTTTTATTTCCACCCGCATCTCCGGGACCGACGGCGTTTCCCTGGAAACCAAGAAATGGGCCGAGGTGTTTGCCAAGGAAGGATTTCAATGCTACTTTTTCGGCGGTGAGCTGGACACCCCGGCGGAGAACTCCTACCTGGTGGAAGAGGCCCACTTCAATCACCCGGCCATTCTCGATATCTTTGACAACTGTTTCGGGGTGCGGGTCCGCGGCCGCTATATTACCCAGCTGATTCACGAGGTCAAACAGCGGCTCAAGGACCATCTGTATAAATTCATTGAAAAATACAGCCTGGAAATTCTGGTTCCGGAAAACGTCCTGGCCATCCCCATGCACCTGCCCCTGGGCATCGCCATCACCGAAATCATCTCCGAAATCGGTATTCCCACCATTGCCCATCACCATGATTTTTACTGGGAACGCCAGCGGTTTTTGACCAATTCCGTCTGGGAATACCTGAACATGGCCTTTCCGCCCCACCTTGGACAGATCAAGCATGTGGTCATCAACACCTCGGCCGACAACCAGGTCAGCCTGCGGACCGGCATCTCCTCGACCGTCATTCCCAATGTCATGGATTTCGAAAATCCACCGCCGCCGCCGGATGACTATACCAAAGACGTCCGCCGGGATCTGGGCATCGCGGACGACGAGCTGCTGATTCTGCAACCGACCCGGGTGGTGCAGCGCAAGGGTATTGAGCACGCCATCGAACTGGTCAGCCTCCTGGACCGGAAGGCCAAGCTGGTCATCTCCCATGCCTCCGGTGACGAAGGCATTTCCTACCCCAGGCGGGTGAAGGAGTATTCCCGGCGGCTAGGGGTCAATACCGTTTTCGTGCACCATATCATCAATGAAAAAAGAGGGCTGACACCGGACGGCCGCAAGATCTACACCCTGGACGACATTTACCCCTATGCCGACCTGGTCACCTACCCCTCCAACTTCGAAGGATTCGGCAACGCCTTTCTGGAGGCCGTCTATTACAAAAAGCCCATCGCCGTCAACAACTACTCCATCTACACTTCCGATATCAAGCCCAAGGGATTCAGCGTGGTGGAAATCAACGGCTATGTCACCGACGAAACCGTGGAACAGGTCCTGAAAGTGCTGGATGACGACAAATACCGGGAGCAGATGGTCAATCACAACTATGAAACAGCGACGCACTATTTTTCCTATTCCGTGCTGCACCAGAAGCTGAAAACCCTGATCATGGATTGTTTGGGACTGCCTTTTTGACACCTGGCTTGCGCGTTTCAAATATTTACCCCTGAAAATGATTTAATTGCATGCTATAAAAATTATTCGTGCAAAAACCTGAACCGCTCAAGCCAGTTGACCGAACCCACCGAGGATCTCCGGTACCCGATGCTGCATGAGCTTGCCATAAAAAACTTTGCCATTATCGACGATGTGCGGATCCATTTGTCCGGCGGCCTGACCATTCTCAGCGGAGAAACCGGCGCCGGCAAATCCAGTATCATCAACCCCGTCAATCTGCTGCTCGGCAAGCGGCCCACCGCCAAAATGAGCCGTACCGGTCAACAAACCGCCGAAATCGAGGCGGCCCTGGCTATTAATTGATGCGGTATGGCCGCGTTCTGCTTGCGGGTGCGCGGGTACGAGATTGACGGTGCG
>CAYTQK010000224.1:0-5436 GCA_964439745.1 uncultured Desulfobacterales bacterium | reverse complement strand
AAGGGTGTTCGCTTTAAAATCAAGTCGGACGAAATCATTATGGCGGATATTGATTTCGCAGCCCGGTATTGCCGCCATCAGGACCGGCTCTTTATCTGCGACGGGGACGCCCTGATTATTCCCCAGAAGCGACTGCTGCCGATTCTGGAGGAAATTGAACGCAAACTTCCCTGGGTCAGGCGGGTCGGTGTTTACGCCAACACCAAGGGTTTGAAAATGAAGTCGGCGGAGGAGTTGTCCGAACTGCGGGCCCATGGACTGAAGATTGCCTATATGGGGCTGGAAAGCGGGGATGATGAAACCCTCAAGCGGATGAACAAGGGCGCCACCGCCGAAACCATGATCGCCATGGGGAAAAAGGCCCGGCAGGCGGGCATTAAGCTGTCTTTGACCGTGCTGCTGGGGCTGGGCGGCCGGGAACGCTCGGAGATACACGCCCAAAAGACCGGCCAGGTGCTGACCGCCATTGATCCCGAATACGTGGGCGCCCTGAGTCTCATGCTCATTCCCGGTACGCCGCTGTATGAAGAATATGAGGCCGGTCGGTTTCCCGTGCTGACACCGGAGGAAACGCTGCGGGAGCTGCGGACCATGATGGCCCATACCGACCTGTCCAACGGCCTGTTTCACGCCAATCATGCCTCCAACTACCTGCCCATCAAGGCGGCCCTGCCGCAAGACAAAAAGGCCTCGCTGGAACTGATTGACCGGGCCCTGGCCGGAGAGATCACACTGAAACCCGAATATATGCGGGCGTTATAAAGAAGGACGGCGAGTCGGCGTCCCGGCATTTGTTTGTCAAATAACCCGAAACGACTGACGCAGGAGAATACCAATGGGGAATGAATCGACCGGACAGAACCCGGCCCTTGACGAGCTTTGCATCAACACCATCCGCTGTCTTGCCATGGACGCCATCCAGAAGGCCAATTCCGGACATCCCGGCGCGCCCATTGGGCTGGCCCCGGCCGGGTACGTGCTGTCGACCCGCATCATGAATCCCCACCCCGCTCAGCCGGACTGGCGCGACCGGGACCGTGTTGGCCTTTCGGGGGGGCATGCCTCCATGCTTTTGTACAGTCTGCTCTACCTGACCGGTTATCCCCTTTCCCTGGAAGACATCCAGCAGTTTCGCCAACTGGGCAGCAAAACCCCGGGACATCCCGAGTACGGTCTGACGGCCGGGGTGGAAACCACCACCGGCCCGCTGGGGCAGGGATTTGCCAACGCCGTCGGCATGGCCATCGCAGAAAAGCACCAGGCGGCGATATTCAACCGGGATGACCTGGATATCATCAACCATTACACTTATGTCATGTGCGGGGACGGGGATCTCATGGAAGGGATCTCCTATGAAGCGGCTTCTTTGGCCGGGCATCTCGGCCTGGGCAAGCTGATCTGCATCTATGATGACAACGAGATCTCCATCGAAGGCAATACCGATATCACCTTTACCGAGGACGTGGCCGCCCGGTTCCAGGCCTGCCAGTGGCAGGTATTGACGGTGGAGCAGGGGGACAATGTCGAAGCCATCTATACCGCCCTGCGCACCGCCCGTAACGAGACGGCTAAGCCCTCCCTGATTATTCTCCGGACCCATATCGCCCACGGCAGTCCCGGCAAGCAGGATACGGCCGATGCCCACGGGGCGCCCCTGGGCGAAGAAGAGGTGGCCCTGACCAAAAAAGCGCTGGGTTTCCCTGCGGACAAGTTTTTCCACGTGCCGGAGGAGGCATTGGCGGTCTTTCGCAGATGCCGGGAAACGGGGGAGACGGCGGAAAAGCAGTGGATGGAAAAATATGATCGCTATACGCAGGCCTATCCCGAGCTGGCTGACAGGTGGGTCAATGGTATTACCCGCTTTCTCCCGGCCGAATGGGATACCGATCTGCCGGCCTTCACCCCGGAGGACGGTCCCCTGGCAACCCGGGCCGCTTCGGGCAAGGTTCTCAACAAGGCTGCCGAACTGGTCCCTTCGCTGATCGGTGGTTCCGCAGACCTGGCGCCCTCCAACAAGACCCTGCTGGCCTGTTGCGGGGAATTTCAGAAGAACTGCTGCGGCGAACGCAATATCCGGTTCGGCGTGCGCGAACATGCCATGGCCGCCGTCATGTCGGGCATGTGCCTGCACGGCGGACTGCGGCCCTATGGCGGTACTTTTCTTATTTTTTCCGATTACATGCGGCCGGCCATCCGCATGGCCTGCCTGATGAAGCTGCCGGTGATTTACGTTTTTACCCACGACAGCGTGGCTGTGGGGGAAGACGGCCCCACCCATCAGCCCATAGAGCAATTGGCCGCCTTGCGGGCCATGCCGGGCATGACCGTGATCCGTCCGGCCGATGCCAATGAAACGGCCGATGCCTGGCGCCAGGCCATCGCAAAAGCCAGCGGACCGGTGGCCCTGGCCCTGAGCCGCCAGAAGCTGCCCGTGCTGGATCCGGCCGCGACCCGGGGAAAGCTGGCGGCCGGGGCCTATGTGCTCAAGGATTGCGACGGTCAGCCCGATATCATTCTCATCGCCACCGGCGGCGAGGTTCACCTGGCCCTGGCGGCCCAGCCGCTGCTGGCGGAAAAAGGCATCGCCGCCCGGGTGGTCAGCATGCCCAGCTGGGAGTTGTTTGAAAAAATGTCCCCGGATTATCAGAAAACCGTTCTTCTTCCCGGTGTCCCGCGCCTGGCCGTGGAGGCCGGATCCACCATGGGCTGGGAGCGTTATACCGAAAACAGGTGGGCCATGGTCGGCATCGACCGGTTCGGTACTTCCGCGCCCGGCGCGGAGGTCTTAGCCACCTATGGGTTTATTCCGGAGACCATCGTGACCCGGGCCAAAGCGGTGCTGAAAGGGAACAACCAGTAGCTCTGGTATCATTTCTTTTTGCCTTACTCCCACCACGGCCTGGCCGCCGGCAGGACATGATTCAGGTCCTGCCGGACAAGCCTTTCAACCGGGTGATGGTTTCCCAGGAAAATCCTTCCGGCGTGCAGGGAAAGACGGCGTTGTTGGCAAAGATGGGATCGGCTTCCAGGTCGTAGGGGGAAGCGGCCACGGCCGCCGGCCACATCAGGGTATGGGGAATGGGCGAGTAGTAAGTGGGAATCGGTGTCAGCCCGGCCGCACGCACGATCCGGATGGACTCTTCCACCACTTCCAGTGACTGGCGGGGCAGCCCCACCAGCAGGTAGGCGCCCGTCTGCCGCCGGTCAAATCCGGCCGTCCGCAGGCAACTGACGGCCCGCTGAAACTCCGCGCGGGTCACCTTGGCGTCAAAGGCGGTGCGATTGTCAACGGCCGCCGTTTCCAGGCCCAAGCGACTGGTCTCAAAACCGAGTTTTTTCATCAATGGCGCGGTGGTCTCATTGACAGCCCGGATATGCAGGGCATTGGGCGTGTGGAAGCGCAGGGGCAGGCGTTTGCGGAGAAGGCGTTCGGCCAGCGGCAGGAAATGGAATTCGGCGTTGATCAGCAGGGCATCATCATAAAAGACAAAATCCCGCACCCCGAAAGTCCGGTGCCAGTATTCAATTTCCCTGACCACTTCCGCCGGATCACGCCGGCTCATTTCCGGATCAAGGTAGTTCGAAGCACAATAGGGACAGGCAAAGGGGCAACCCCGGCCGGTCAGCAGGGGGATATAGGTGATCTTGTGCTGCAGGTCAAAGGCCGGCCAGGACCGGGTAGCGGGAGCGCCGGCATTGTAGTCGACTGACCATGAG
This sequence comes from uncultured Desulfobacterales bacterium, assembly GCA_964439745.1. GTDB lineage: Bacteria > Desulfobacterota > Desulfobacteria > Desulfobacterales > Desulfosudaceae > CAYTQK01. Next base: position 1,719 of record CAYTQK010000224.1, on the reverse strand, counting down.
GCCCCGGTATGGCGGGCGACCAGGTCCAGGATATCCGTCTCCGACACGTGCGGGGCGATTTCATCGGCCCGGCTGTTTTCCCGGGCGTGGTCCGGACAAAGGGTGGCATAGATTCCGCCCAGGATGACCGGGACCTGCGGAAAAATTTCCTTGATTCGTGCGATGGTTTCTTCCGTACCGGGATACCAGTAGGTCATGATGGAGGTGACCAGCACCAGGTCGGGCGTCGGCAGGGCTCGCAGATCGTCCCGGAACCATTCCGGGGCGATGCCGTAGCGGGAAAAGTGACGGGGCAGGTGGGTCAGGCCGGGCGGTCTGGGCAGGCGGCTTTTGCGGTAAGGTCCCCGGCCGAAGCGGGACGGCGGGTCGGGCGAGGCCCGGGCCCGGGGGTGAAAGCGATCAGTGCAGTCGATATAGAAAATCGTACAGCCGCATTGCCGCAACAGCCCGGCCAATGACAGCAGGCCCAACGGCTTGGACCAGAAATCATAAGCGGCGAAATCGTGAATCCAGGGATTGACACAAAGTATGGTCGGTTTTTGATTCACCAGAAATTCGGCGGGCAAGTGATTCCGGGGCTACTTGATTGTTGATAGCGGCCCCGGTACGGAAACGACCGGCGGAAGGTCTCCCCGCGGTCAATCGTCTTCATCGTCAAAATACTGCATGGAGGTCTTTTTCAGCTCTTCTCTGCTGAACAGGACGGTGTAGTTATCCAGTCCGGCCGCGGCGGCCATGCGGCGGGTGGTGGTCAGACATTCGGCTTCGCTGGGTGCGTGAACCATGGTGTACAGGTTATAGGGCCAGCCGGGGCCGGGATCGCGGCGGTAGCAGTGGCTGACGGCGTCAAAACCGGCCAGCCGGCGGCCGGCCGCCGGCACCTGGTCTTCAGCCACCTGCCAGGCCACCATGGCATTGGCGGTAAAGCCCGATTTCTGGTGCCGCAGGGTGGCGCCGAAACGGCGGATTACTCCCTGCCGGCAGAGTTCGGCCAGGGTGCGGATAAATTCCTCCTCGGAAATACCTATCTCTGCCGCCATCTGCCGATAAGGGCGTTCGGTGACGGGTATATCCCCCTGCACGGCGGCGATCACTTTTTTTTCCAACGCAGATAACATAAAACGATTTATATCCCGGACAGCTGGAATGTCAAGGGCTTTGTCCCGGGCGGCCGGTGTCTTTGCTCGGAAAGGTCTCTTCCATCAGCAGAGCACAGGCCAGGGTCGCCAGGGCGGAGAAAAACAATACCAGCAGCATCCGGGTATAGGCTTCGATGGGATACCCGCCGCTCGGTGGTGTCAGCGGCCAGGCGTCCAGTATCCATCCCAGCAGGGGCATGTAAACGGCTCCGCCGACAAAGGGAAAGAGATTGACCGCGCCCACGGAGGTGCCGGCCATGGAAACCGGAAACAGCTCCTTGGCGGTGGTAAAACCGACAATGACAATGGCCGAGGCGGCCAGGGCGAAAACAAAAAAGAGAATATACAGGACCGGGCTGGGCAAACCGGCCGGATACAGATAGAAAAAAAGCATTTCCGCCGAAAGAAACGTCGCGCAGAAGATAAACGGTTTTTTCCGGCTGCGGAGAAGCCGGTCGGAAAGGTATCCCATCAAGGGGCTGCCGATGATCATTCCCCAGGCGATCATGCTGAGAATGGCCCCGGCTTCCGCCCGGGACATGCCGTAAACGTGCATCAGGTAGGGACCGGCCCAGAGGCC
>CAYTQK010000223.1:0-5489 GCA_964439745.1 uncultured Desulfobacterales bacterium | reverse complement strand
CATCACGGCGATAACAATGATCAGGGCCGTCACGCCGATGATCACGCCGACCACCGACAGGATGGTGATCAGGGAGACAAAGGCGTTGCGCCGGGGTGCCATCAAATGCCGTCTGCCGATAAGAAATTCCACACTCATAACCGGATCCGTTTCTTCTTTTTTCCGTGCTGTCGTGAATTCGACGCGGTCGCATCCGCCCGCTGTTATTCCCGGGACGCTTTCCGCATATGGGGAAAAAGGATGACCTCCCGGATGGAGGCGGCGTCCGTCAGCAACATCACCAGGCGGTCGATGCCGATACCTTCCCCGGCCGTCGGCGGCATACCGTATTCCAGGGCTTCCACGTAATCTTCATCCATGTAGTGGGCTTCCTCGTCGCCGGCCTGGCGCGCGTCCACCTGGTCCTGGAAGCGGCGGCGCTGCTCCTCGGGATCATTCAGCTCGGAAAAGCCGTTGGCGATCTCACTGCCGCCGACAAACAATTCAAACCGGTCCACGTAGCCGGGATTTTCCCGGCTGGTCTTGGACAGAGGAGAAACTTCGACGGGATAACCGGTGATAAAAGTGGGCTGGATCAGCCGGGGTTCAACCAGCACATCAAACAGCTTGGTGATCATTTTGCCGATGTTGTCGGTCCGGGTCAGCTGCACACCCTTTTCTGCGGCCACCGCCCGGAGATAGCCTGCGTCCTGCAGCCGGGATTCCTCCAGGCCGGCCAGGTCGCGCAGCGCCCGGGTCAGGGGCAGGCGCTGCCAGGGGCCGGAAAAATCAATGGTCTGCCCCTGGTATTCGACAACAAGAGAACCGGTTACGGTCGTAACCACCTTTCGGAACAAGGCTTCGGTTATCTCCATCAACATCCGGTAGTCGGCGTAGGCCTGGTAAAATTCCAGCATGGTAAATTCGGGGTTGTGACGGGTAGAGATGCCCTCGTTGCGGAAATTCCGGTTGATTTCAAAAACCCGTTCCAGCCCTCCGATGACCAGGCGCTTGAGATAAAGTTCCGGCGCGATCCGCAGGTAGAGATCCATGTCCAGGGCGTTGTGATGGGTTACAAACGGCCGGGCTTCGGCACCGCCGGGAATCGGCTGCATCATCGGTGTTTCCACTTCGAGAAAATCCCGCTCAATAAAAAACTCCCGGACCGCCTGCACGATCCGGCTGCGGGTGATAAACAGTTCCCGGGTGGTCGGATTCATGATCAGATCCAGGTAGCGTTTGCGGTACCGTTTTTCCGGATCTTTCAGGCCGTGAAATTTTTCCGGCAGCGGCCGGGTGGCTTTGCAAAGCAGCTGAAAGCCTTCGGCCAGGATCGTCCATTCGCCGGTTTTGGTTTGGAACATGCCGCCGGAGACCCCGATAAAGTCGCCCACGTCAAGCTGCTTGAAAAGCGTGTAGGCTCCCTCGCCCAGCTTGTCGCGGCGAAAATAGGCCTGGATCGTTCCGGTACGGTCCCGAAAACGGACAAAGGCGGATTTGCCGAACCGGTTGACGGCCATGAGACGTCCGGCCAGGCGGACCTCCTCTCCGGACTCGGCCAGGGGGGGCTCGCCCCGGTCAATCCGTTCCAGGACTTCCGCCACCGCATGGGTTACCGGAAAAACATCGGGAAACAGGCTGACGCCGTTTTCCCGCAGCGACGACATTTTTTCTTTCCGGGTTGCGATGATCGCGTCGGTTTTTTCCATTATTTCACCATCCACAGCGCCCTGCCGGCCGAAGGGCCGGGAACCGTCCTATGTGATTCTTTCATTCCCCGTTCGCCGGCTGCGACCTGTCGGCCGGTTCTACGACAAAATGAAATTTATTAGCAATACAGGAGATGACCGGCAGAGTCAAGGGTAAGTTACCAGGGGGGGCAGGGATTCCGGAACCGGGCTCAGGATGCCGCCGGCTTCAGGATCAGGACAAACCGGGTGCCGCTTCCCGGCTGACTGTCCAGGTCCAGGCGGCCGTCATACGACTCGATCAGGCGCTGGACCACCGACAGGCCAAGACCGGTCCCGTGGGATTTGGTGGTAAAAAAAGGGTCAAAAATCAGGTCCTTGTCATCAGCGGAAATGCCGCAGCCGTCATCAATGATTTCCAGGCGGACGGAACCGCTGGGGCTGGTGTACAGATTGACCGTGATGGTGCCGGCCTGACCGGCCGTGGCCCAGATGGCATCGGCCGCGTTCAAGAGCAGGTTCCACAGAATCTGGCGCAGATACTCCGGATCCATTTCCACCTCTACATCCCTGGCAATGTTCTTGCGGCAGAGAATTTTTCCGTCCGCCGGCAGGCCGGTTTCAAACAGGGAAACCGTTTCATCCAGAATTTTATCCAGCGTGATCTTCTTGACCTTGCCCTTCTGTGGTTTGGCAAACAGCAGGAAGTTGGTCACCAGGGAATTGAGCCGTTTGGCTTCCCGCCGGATAATTTTCATCAGCCGGGTATTATCCGGGCTGGACGGCCCGGTGTCATCCAGCATTTCAATGGCACCGGTCAGGGCGGCCAGGGGATTCTTGATTTCATGGGCCAGTCCGGCCGCCATTTCCCCCACCGTTGCCAGTCGCTCCACCCGCTTGACATAACTTTTCATATGCCCCAGCTCGTTCCGGGCTCGGCGCTCCTGTTCCACCAGCAGGCTGGTCAGAAAGGCCACCCCGAAACAGGCAATAATGGTGGTGATCATCTTGTACAGCACGTGCGGGGCACTGTATGCGGTCACGACGAAGATGTCCTGGACATCCAGCGGACTCAAAAGACCGTAATATTCCAGATCAATCATCACCCCGTACTGGATGCTGCACAGGGCCGCGATAATCATGCCGCCCCGGCGAAAGAGGAAAAAGCAGGCACTGATGATGACGATCAGGTACAAGAAGGAGAAGGCGCTGGCAAAGCAGCCGGTGATGTATACGATCAGGGTAACGGCCACCGTATCGACCACATGCTGCAGATAGGTAAAAAAAACCCGGTGCCGGATCAGCGGCAGCACCATGACGTAGCAGATGGAAATGATCAGCAGGGCCGCGGCAATGGCATACAGAAACAGGAGTGACTTGGAATCATAGGAAAAGTAACGGATGCGGGTAAAAAAAATGGTGGAGCCGAACAAAAAAACGGCAAACAAGGCCCGAAAGAACATCAGCCATTTGAGCCGCCGCTCAAATTCTCTGTCGACCTGGGTTGCCGCTGCCATAAATAAACGAATCTCGATCCGGAGGACCGGGCGCCCGACGGCTACCCGCACCACAGCAGCCCGGCCCTCTACTGAAAATCCGGATTAACCGCTGGAGATGGCTCCAGCCATTTTAAACACCGGCAGGTACATGGCCACCACCAGGCCGCCGATGGTACCGCCCAGAAAAACCATCATCAACGGTTCAATGGCCGAGGTCAGAGCTTCCACCGCGGCATCCACCTCTTCTTCATAAAAGGCGGCGATCTTTTCCATCATGGCGTCCAGGGCGCCGGTGGATTCCCCCACCGCGATCATCTGGCAGACCATGGAGGGGAACACACCGGTTTCGGCGAGCGGGTCAGCCACGGTCCGCCCCTCGGCAATGCCCGCGCGAACGTGGTAGACGGCATTTTCCACCACCTTGTTGCCGGCCGTCTTGGCCACGATATCCAAGGCATCCAGGATGGAGACGCCGCTGGCAAGCATGGTTCCCATGGTCTGGGTAAACCGGGCCACCGCGGTTTTCCGCAGCAGAACGCCGACAATCGGCATCTTGAGAAAGATACTGTCCATGAAAAGCCGGCCTTTTTCGGTCTTATAAAACTGCCGATAGGCAATGGCCGCCAGGATCATGGCGCCGATAATATACAGGATCTTGCTTTTGACGGTTTCGCTGGCGGTCACCACGATCTGGGTCGGCACCGGCAGATCCTGTCCGAAATCGGCGAACATCTGCTGAAAAACCGGGATAACAAAGACCAGGATCACCAGTACCACCACTATGGCGATCACAATGGTAATGATCGGGTACATCATGGCGCCCTTGATCTGGCTTTTCAGCTTGGCCGCCTTTTCCATGTACGTGGACAGGCGGTGCAGAATCGTATCCAGGATGCCGCCGGCTTCGCCGGCGGCGATCATATGGACAAAGAGGTTATCAAACTGCTTGGGATGCTTTTTGAGGGCGTCGGCCAGGGTCAGGCCGCCTTCCACGTCATCCTTGATGGATTTCAGAATTTTCTTGAAGGTGGAATTGTCTTCCTGGGACTGCAGAATGTCCAGGCATTGAACAATGGGCAGACCAGCGTCGATCATGGTGGAGAACTGCCGGGCAAAGACAATGATATCCTGCTGGGTTACCTTCGACTGTAAAAAATCTACATTTTCAAAAAGGTCCTTGGGCTTCTTCTTGATCTTGGTGGGATTAATGCGCATGCGCTGCAGCTGGGCGCGGACCGCCTGCTCATCAGCGGCATCCATTTCGCCTTTTTCGGTTATATTCTTTCTTTTCCCTTCCCAGAGGTAAACCGGCATATCACCCTCCTCCTTGTTTTACAGGACCGTTATCAGGCAATGGCTATATTCAGCAACCCCGCTGTCTAACGCAGGCGGCGTTTGTTATTATCGAACAGCACCCGGCCGGCTGATTCGAAATCCTGATCGTACCACCCCCGCTGTTTCCAGACTACCTCGGCCGCTCGGCCGCGTGTCTCGCCGACCTTCAGTATAAGCAAAAATATTAAATTTTACAAATATTCTATACCACAAAATAAATTTAAAAACAATCCAGTACCGACAGACCATCCCGGGAAAGCAGGCATCGCCTCTTCTTTGATCTTGTAAAACGCCAGGCCTTTTGTTATATTCAAAAGATATGCAGTACCGCAGTTGGCACAAAAGGATTGTATAATGACAGCCTTACCCCAGCAAATCGGTTTTATCGGGGGCGGCAACATGGCCGAAGCCATTGCCGGCGCCCTGATCCGGGCCGGAGTCAGCCGGCCGGATCGGATCCGGATCAGCGACCCTTCACCGGAACGGCGCCATCATCTGCAGCAGGCCTATGGTCTGGCCACCACCACCGATAACACCACAATTTTTAATCTGAGTGCCATTATCGTTCTGGCGGTCAGGCCCCAGGGCATGACCGAGGTGCTGACCGGCCTGGCCGCGGGCATTACCGCCAATCCGCCGACGGAAAAAAAACTGGTTGTTTCCATTGCCGCCGGCGTTACCATCAAACATATCGAACAGCACCTTTACGCGCACGGCCAGTCAGCAGAACTCCTGCCCGTGGTCCGGGTCATGCCCAACACCCCGGCCCTGGTCCAGGCCGGCATGAGCGGCCTCAGTGCCAACGAACAGGCCACGGAAGAGGACCTCTTTCTGGCGGAAGCGATCCTGGCGGCCACCGGCAAAGTCCTGACCTTTCCGGAAGCCGATCTCAACGCGGTTACGGCCGTATCCGGCTCCGGACCGGCCTATGTTTTTTACCTGGTGGAGGCCATGATTGATGCCGGCGTCAACCTGGGTCTGAAACCGG
>CAYTQK010000222.1:0-5499 GCA_964439745.1 uncultured Desulfobacterales bacterium | reverse complement strand
TCCCCCCGGGGATCATCGCGTGCAAATTGCAATTACAAATTGCAAAATGCACCATTTATCAGGGGCACTGGCCCGGCCACCTTTTCTGATTACACGGCCGGCCTCAAAGTGGCGGCCGGGGATCTCCGTGTCGGCCCTCCGTCCCTGGGCCCCGGCTGAACCATTGACGAAGAGAGGTTCGCATCTCATATTACCAATTTTTTAGAGCCTAACTGGGGGGCCTGACTGTCTAAACGATGGGGTCCATCGCCGACTATGGCCAGTTCATCGACCCGGCCAGGGTCAGGGTATTAAATGACCGGGAAGTTCTAAGACTATAAAAATCATGCCGGAGAAAATCAGGGATCAAATCAACACCAAACCTTCTTTGAAAAATCCATGAATGTAAAAAACGTCAGGAAGAGCAAACAGCAAGGGGTTGCTTTCTCGTGCCCTCCCCAGATCTCTATGAAATCCGCGAATTCCACATCGTCAAACATGAGTCGCAGGCATACCTGGATGCGCAGGCCGCGCCACATTGCCGGCAGGTAATTTTTTCTATTATCCCGGTATCTATCGCCTCTGGCGGATCGGGGTCCAACAGATAATCGATTTCCGGTGGATGGTGCCCGCAAAAAGGACAGGGCCTTATCTCCCCGCCGGTGTATGCTTCAATGGCATAGCGCTGGTTCCACTGGCCGATAGCGGCGGTTTGGGCCTGTATGTAGTCGGCATTTATGTCCACGAAGCTCATGGGGCCGACAGCCTGGCAGTCTGCGCATTTTATCTGACAGGCCATTACAAAGTCGCTGCTTTTTGTAAAATCAAGTGGCGGTGCGGACGCCATATACAGCCATACATCGGGATGACCGCAAAAAGGACAGGCCAGGCAGAGAAGCGGGGCGCCCTGCTCGTCTGGCGGCAGCTGCGGTGAGGTGGTGTCGGTTAACGGTATGATCCGCTCCGCCTGCAATGGGCCGATGGTGATTTCATCAAACACATAACACCCTTCCACGATGACCGGTAGTTCCGGCATTATCATGTGCCGGGCCGAGGCGTAAATTTCAGGCGGGATGATAACCTTGATGATGGCATTGTTGTCTTCCAGTTCCGCTGTGGCCATAGCGGATTCATCTTTTTTTCGCTGGTGGCTCACTGTTTTCCAGATACCGCCGACAGAAACCCGGCCGGATTCAGGGTTGGCATATATTTCAGGCAGTGTTGTGGTGGTTTGATGTTTTGATGTTATGTGACCTAACGTCAGGGGAGCTGCTTCTAAATAAAACCCCAAAGCCGTTTTCTCCAGGGCCAGCCGAAGGCGCGAGTGCCATTCGTCGGCCTCCGGCAGGGCAGCTGGCGATTCGGCGGCCGACAGATTCAGAATATTGTCAAGTGCCGCCATCATTTGCGCTCGGGTTGCGCCGGTGCCGTCAAAGCCGCCGGCCTTGATCAGGTTGGCGACAATCTCTTTGTCATGTAATATTTCAGGATGTACTGGCGCCAGGCGGTGGCAAAAATCGGGCAGCGACGTAAACGGTCCGTGGGCGGTCCGCTCGGAAATAATCGCCTCTGCCAGGTCCTCGTCCGTTTTTTTAACGATGGCCAGGCCGCAACGTATCTGCCCGCCGTCTACTGCAAATTGTTTGGCGGTTTGATTTACATCCGGCCCCAGAACAGGGATGTTGCTGGCGCGACACTCATCAATCAAGCAGGCTATCCGGTTTGTGTCGCCAAGACTGATGTTCAGCCACGCCGCCATGAATTCTACCGGGAAATGCGCTTTTAAATAAGCCATCTGCCAGGCAATCAGGGCATAGGCCATGCTGTGGGCCTTATTGAATCCATACCCTCCGAAATGTTTGAGAAGTGCAAATAGTTTCTGGGCCGCGGTCCTTTCCATGCCTTTGGCAACCGCACCGTTGATAAACCGCTGGCGGTGTTCTGCAAGTTTTGCGGCTATTTTTTTGCCAAATGCTATCCGCAAATCATTGGATTCTGCGGGGGTATAGCCGGCCAGCCTTTGAGCGATCCGCATGATCTGTTCCTGATAGATAATCAGGCCGCAGGTTTCTTTTAAAAGGGGTTCCAGTTCCGCCAGAAGATAAGTTGTCTCCTTCAGACCTTGCTTTCTTTCAAAATAATCTGCCACCATACCCGTATCCCAAGGGCCGGGGCGATACAGGGCGATCAGCACGGAAACTTCGGACAGCGATCGCGGCCGGGCTTTTACCAGCATCTCTTTCATACCGACGCTTTCCAGCTGGAACACGCCGGAAGTGTCTCCCTGGGACAGAAGATCACCGGTGGCGGCGTCCGCGGTATCGATATAATCAAGGTCCGGTACTTTCCTTCCCTGACGGTTGATCAGACCCAATGTATCGGCCATCACGGTCAGATGCCGCAGGCCCAGCAGATCCAGCCGGAGCAGCCCCAGCCTCTCTATCTCCCTCGCGCCAAACTGGGTAATCATTTCATCGTTGAAACGAAATAAGGGGGTATAGCAGGGCAATGGCTTATCCCCTATGACAATTCCGGCAGCGTGTCTGCTGACGTGGCGAGGCAGGCCTTCCAGCTTCCGGCTTACCTCCATCAGTTCGCCGAACTCCGGTTTAGAATCAATCCGTTTTTTTAAGGCCGGCTCTTTTTGCAAGGCAGCATCAATATCTCTGGCGTCAGACGGGATCAGTTTCGCGATCTTGTCCACTTCGCGCCACGGGATATCCAGCACCCGGCCCACATTTCTGATGGTGGCCCTGCTTTTGAAAATACCCAAAGTGGCCATACGGCCTACATACGCTTCGCCGTCGCTGCGACTGTATTTATCCCTTAGATATTTAAATATTGCTTCTCTGCCGTTAATACAGGTGTCCACGTCAGAATATGGTATGCTTTGGCGTTCGGGATGTAAGAACCGCTCAAACAGCAGGCCGTGTTCTACCGGGTCAAGGCCGGTGATACCCAGGCAGAAACAGGTCAGGCTGCCGCCTGTTGCTCCCCTGCCCGGCCCGATGGGGATGCCGTTGTCTCTGGCGTACGCGATAACGTCGGCCATGATTAAAAACCAGCTCTCAATCCCATGGTCCTTGATCACGGACAGCTCATAATCCAGGCGCTCCTGATACGCCGTTTCGGCGGCATGGCCCGCTTGTGCGGAAATTCGCTCCCATCGTTTTTGCAGGCCCTTTCTGGCCTTGCTGGCAAGCTCGTCGGCCATGGTCCTGCCCGGCGGTGTTTCAAGTACGGGGAAATGCACGGCCTGGAAATCGAACGCTACCTGGCAGCGCTCGGCAATGGCCAGGGTATTGGCGGCGGCCTGCGGAAACGGCTCTAAAAAGGCGCCCATCTCCCCGGCGGACTTGAAGTTGAGCTGGTTGGTTTCCGTCTTACGCCGGTCGCTGTCATGGATCGTTGTGCCCGACTGAAGACATAAAGCGATTTCATGGACGCGGCTGTCTTCGGGGTTTAAGTAATGACAATCATTGGTACCCACCAGCGGGATGGACAGCCGCTGGCTCATGTCCAGCAGGGCCTGGTTCACCGGCACCTGCTGGCGTAGGCCGTTATTCTGTATTTCCAGAAAAAAATTATCCCCGCCCAGAATCTCACAATACTGCCGGGCCGCTTCATCAGCCTCATCCTGCCGCCCCTGGCGGATCAGTCGCGGGATTTCCCCTTGCAGGCAGGCGGACAGACCGATCAGGCCCTGGGCGTGTTCGCGCAACAAATCCTTGTCGATCCGGGGTTGGTGGTAAAAGCCCTCCTGCTGGGCGATGGTGGCCAGCCGGCAGAGGTTGCCATAGCCCTCCATGTTTTCAGCCAGCAGCACCAGGTGGGCGATGCCGTCTTGGTCTTGCGGTGTTTTATCCGCGATGGAGCGCGGAGCCACATAGCATTCGCAGCCGATAATGGGCTTTATGCCCGCCCTGACGGCATTCCTGTAAAAATCCATAACCCCGAACATGGTGCCGTGATCGGTAATAGCCACGGCCGGCATGTTGTCTTCAACCGCCCGCGCGACCAGATCTTCCGGCTGAATGATCCCGTCCAGTATACTGTAGCAGGTGTGCACGTGAAGATGGACAAATTGATTGGCGGCGGTCGTCATAGTCTGGCACCTCGGGGTTCAGGCCGATTCATCAATGAAATTATATTCTGAAACCGGGCATAATGTTTTTAAAATTCCAGGCAAAGCTCGCCGACGGGGCCATACCTGTTTTTGGCAACAAGAATCTCCGCGATGCCTGATGCTGCGTTTCCTTCCGGCTGCTTGCAGGTTTTATCCCGATAAATAAAGATGACCATGTCAGCTTTTTGTTCCAGTTCGCAGGATAGCGGGAGATGGGCAAGCAAGGGACGGGTGTCGTTGTTTGAGTTTGGGCCTGCTTCCGGGCTTTGCTCCGGTGGCCGCCGCAACTGGGCGCACACCAGAATCGGCACATCCAGTTCCTTTGCCAGTGTCTTCAAGAAAGTTGGCAGGCCGGAAAGATCCTCCAGGTCTTGTGATTTTTTTGAGTGATCAGTTTTCATCAATTGCAGAGAATCAATAATAACCAGGTTGATGTCCTTTTCTTTCTTCAACCGTCCTGCTCTGTCCCGGAGTTCTGTCGGTGTCAGACCGGGCGAATCGTCGATATAGATGGGCGCCCGTTCCAGTACGCCGGCCGCCTCGGTGACACGTACCCAATCATGTTTCCCAAGGTGACCGTTGCGCAGGAGAAAAGAGTCGATGCCGGCCTCGGCGGTCAGCAGGCGCGTGGAGATCTGATTGCGGGACATTTCCATGGAAAAAACGGCCACCGGCTGGTTATTGTCAACAGCTACATTGCGGGCGATAGCAAGCGCCAGCTCGGTTTTTCCCACACCGGGACGAGCACCCAGAACGGTCAGGCACGATTTCTGAAAACCACGGATTAGCTCGTCAAGTTGCGTAAACCCGCTGGGAATACCGGCATATTTTTCAGTTGGCACGGCGTACTCCTTTGGCATGGTGCTGATAGGTATGGTGTACAACAAATCGGGCACCATGTTCGGCCTGAAGGCAAACTGTTTTCTGATGGTAAAAGGATAGAGTCTTATCGTTCCATCACAGGGAACGATGATTTGTTTTTCAGATAGCCGGCTCTTCCGGCCAAACCCGCCTGCTCCAGGCCAATGGCGTGCCTGGCTATCAGCCGGAAAGTGAATTAATAGACGTTCAGGATGAGATGATTGAAAAAAGACAGGCTCCCGTCCGGTATGGCCGTAAAACCGTCGATTATCAGCTCCGGCAGAAAACGTATCCGGTCCCCGGCGTTCACCGTCGGTTTGGTTTTTTTGCTTGTATATATGGCGTCCTGTTCCTCCCGGTGAAAGGGGAAAACGTTTAAAAACAAAGGATTCCCAGCTGTCCGGGAAAAAGCGGCCAGCGGTGAAACAGCCAGCATCATGCCGCCCAGCCCGGCGGATTTCAGAAAACAGCGCCATCATCGCCCCCGCACGTTCTACAATACGGAACGAAAGATATGTTTTATAAAAAAGAGT
>CAYTQK010000221.1:0-5499 GCA_964439745.1 uncultured Desulfobacterales bacterium | reverse complement strand
TTTCGAAAATGAGACGGGTCGTTGTCGATGATGCGCCCGACCAGGAAAGAATAGCCAGCGCAGCGGGCCGGAAGGAAATTCATCCCGGACAGTTATTCGTAGAATTTTTTTGCTACATCAACGGCCAGGGGACAGTGCGGGGCCGCGGAAATGGGCAGGGGCTGACTGCTGATCCCTTCCGCTTCAAAAAACTCATGGGCCCTGTATATGGAATCCTTGACCCCGGACAGAACGGTTTGCCGGGCCGTATTGTAGTTGGCGATCCAGACGTCGTCAAACCGGTTGGCTTCCAGGATTTCCCGTGTTTTCTCAGCCGTCTCCGGGACGATGAGAATACAGCCGCGGGTGGCCAGGGGACAGGAAACACCCAGCTCGCCCCGGTAGCGGGTGGCCTGGAGCATCTCCGCGGCGGTGAGAATGCCGGCGCTGCGAAAGGCGCTGATATCTCCGAAACTGTGGGCCGCCACCGCGTCGGGCTGAAACTCCATTCTTGAGAAAAGGGTATAAACAGCTTCTCCAACCACCGAAATGCAGGGATTGGTCCAGTCAGCGCCGGAGAGGCGCAAAAAGGCTTTTTGGGCGGACTCGTCGTCTTCGATTTTATCTGGAAAAACAATTTCCCGGACGGTATTCCCATTAAAGCGCGTGGCGCCCAACTCGTCCCAGACCTGCCTGGCCGCCGGGAAGGTTTCGGCCAGCGGGCCGCCCATCCCGAGATACTGGGCGCCCTGTCCGGGAAACAGGAAGGCCGTGCGGCCCAGGGGTGTCCCCTGGCCGTAAAAGAGCCCGACAGATGGAAAGGAGAAAGACCTGTCCGGCTGCTGGCGGATCATTTTCTGTATCCGGCTCAGCTTTTTTTCCAGCTCTTGTTCGGTATAGGCCGTTATGGCAAAACGCGCACCTGCGCCGGCCTTCTCCCGGCTGAACCGCTGCTGGCTGTCATACGAAAGCTGCTTGAGGAAGCCGGCGCATTCTTGCGCCCGGGCTGTGGATTCGCGCCACTTTTCGAGCTGTTCCAGGATGGCGGCGGAGTTTTCACCCCAGCCCACCACCAGCTCGGGGATATGATAGCCGCGCCGGTCAGGTCGGCTGGCGGACTGTTGACGGATGTCTGCGGACATTCCAGCCTTCTCCATGGAGAAAGCGCCCCGGCCGCGGCACGGCCGGGGCTGATTTTACCCATTGGCAACGTCCGGGCTGCGCCCGGTTCTTTTATTGTTCAAATACCCGGAGCAATTCCCAGCCGCCGTTGATATGGCCGTAGTAATCCGTGTTAAGGCTGGCCGGATTGGCGGTGCCCAGGTACAACCCGCTGCCGTTGTTTTCGTCAACGATCACGGACCGGAAACCGTAATTGGTATAGTTCCCCAGCCCGTCCCGGCTGACGCGAACGGCTTTTTCGCCGGTAGACGGAAATCGCCACAGATCAGCGCCATACTCCTCCTCGCTGGGGGTCCACAGCCAGGGAAAATCAAAGGTGGGGATAGTAAAGTAGTCATTGCCCCAGTAGTGCTGCTGCAGCGCATCCCAGTCCAGCCAGAGGTAGGAGTGATCCATGGTGCCGACGAACAACTGGTCGGCATAGACCGCCATGGTCCAGGTATAGTTGTTATAGACGTTGCCGAAGCCGGCCTGGCCGTATTTCCCGGAGATGCCGCCCATGTTGTTGTCCCGGTAGGTCCAGTAGCCGGATGATTCGCCGTTGGAGACATAGACCGGCAGGGTGGCATCGCCGTAAAGCAGTTCCACGGAGTCGGGGTCGCCAAAGTTGTGCCCCCGGAAGATGGCCGTGGCCCGCCAGGAGTTGAAATAGGCATTAATAAATTTGGAAATGCCCATGTTGTACTCATTGATATACACCACCGCGGCCTTGCCATGAACATGCATGGTGCCCCAGTAAAGGTAGCCGCCGTAAGAGGCCATGGCGCCGATCCCGTAGATGGCGGCATTCAGGGGGTCGGGTTCATAATTACCGGCCCTCCAAACTTTTACCCAGGAGTTGGTATGGGTCTGAACAAGTCCTCCTTCAGGTACCACCGGGCTCATCCAGATGCCGGCTTCGGCGGGTTCTTCTCCGCGGCTGGGCCAGGTACCCACAAAGATGCGGCCGTTATGTTCCACGATCTCGGCACCGCCGCCGTCCAGTTTTCCGACCTCGACGAAAGAGAATGGGTCTTCCCTGGTGCCGGTCCAGCGCAAGACCTTGCCGCCGCCGGTCTCGTCGGCCACGGCCGCGTAAAGCACCCCATCCATGACCAGCCATTTGCGGATATTCTGGTACTGGTTCAGGGTGGCGGAACAGATAAATTCGCCGGAATCGGCATCAAACACGAACATGTTGATTCCCTTGTCCAGGGCAACCGGCCCGCTCAGGAAAACAAGTCCGTCAAAAGCAGCCGCGGAGCGCAGGCCGAAAGTGGTCTCCAGGCGGATCCGGTCATTCAGCGCGGTGACGGTGTCGGACTTGTCTGTGAGGGTGCCGGTATTAATGTCATAGGTGTAGATTTTCGGCGGCCGGTAATCGCCGAAGACATCCGGGACGTCGGTTATCATTTCGGTGGCCGGATACAGCCCCTGCTGGTATTCGCAGGCCCATAAGTCGTTTTCATACGCGGAAACGCCGCTCAGCAGATCTTCTATTCCTTCTCCGCCGTCCGCGCTGTAAGAACTATAGGCCCGGACCAGGCAGAGCATGTTGGCGGCCGTGCCGAACCAGAGTTTGTCCCCGGCCTGGGTCAGGCCCCAGAGATAATTCTGATTGGCCTTGGGATCTTCCCACCAGTAGCAATTGGGGCCGGGTTTATAGGGGTTGCCCAGGCCGTTAAAGCATTCGTCCACTTCCGCCCGGGCCGCCAGTTCATGACCGAACGGCGGGGGGCTGCCCATGCCGAAGCAGGGCAGGGCAATAGCCAGGCAGATCATGGCCAGTACCATTCTTGCGGTTACGTTCTTCATGTTTTTTCTCCTGTTATGTGGTTGCAGATCCCGGGATCGGTATCTCTTCCCTGAGAGGAGCAGCCCGGAATGGTTTATCCGGTATAAAAAATCGGCAGACATTTCCTGCCTGATGCGATGGGGTCATTATTCTGTCCTGTTGGTCTCGACGAAGTCCAGCAGCGGTTCGATAACCGGGTTTGTCCGATAGCCGGCGGTGTCGGCGCTGATGAACATGGGATCCATGTGGTTGGCACCGGCAATGGTGTCTTCACTTTCCCCCCCTATGACTTCCCCCTCCCCGTATGTTTGAGTACGAATTTTCCGCCCGCGAACCACGCGCCCCTGGGACCAGGCCCCCTGCCCGGTATTTCTATTGGCGTCGCTGCCGGTATAAATCCGGATCCACCACCCGGGCCATTTTTTCCGGGTCCAGTCCATTGTCCAGAAAAGCGCACACTTCACGGGCCCGTTCCAGGGGATCCCGCAGGATTTCGTTGTACTGCACATAGATCACGTGAAAATGCGCCTGCCGCTCAAGCCATTGACAGGTTGCCTCCAGGTAGGCCTCGTACTTGGCCGCCATGATTTTGTCCGGGACGTCGGATTCCGCAACGGTTCCCCGGCGCTCCAGCATTTTCCGCTGGGATGCCAGGATTTCCCCCATATTCCGCTGCATGAAAATGACATAATAAAAAATGTTTTTGGGCAGCTGGGGCAGCAGGGCGGATATGGCCTTGATGACCTTCCCCTTCTCATCGGCCAGCCAGGTATCGTCTTTTTCCAGCTGCTTGATCTTTTCCAGTTCATAATATCCCCGGGGGTTGTCTTCATTGGCCCGGCGGATGTTGTCGGTGACAACGGGCATGCCCCCGGCCGCCAGCATGCGCATCATCATGCTGGTGCCGGACCGCGGCAGTCCGGAAACCAGGGTCACGGCTTCTGACACCGGCGGGATCTCGTAAGTTTCAGTTAACTGCGTATTCTTTTTCAAGAAGATCCTCCTCGCTGGCACGTAACAGAAAATTTCTGACATGATGAACGAACTGGTCCGGCAGGCGGGCCGGGAAAAGATGGCAGGCTTCCGGTACCACCACCCGTTGACAGTTGACCAGGTTTGCGGAAAGATAATCGCACACGGGAATCAGGGGGGAGTACTGGCCATACAGGGCCAGGGTGACATGTTCCACTTCCCGGATGCTTTCCTCGGTTAAACCGGCAATTTTTTTGATGTCTGTTTTGGCCGTGGTTTCGTCCAGAATTTTCAGAATCGTGTCGGCCTTGACGGTCAGCCCCTTGCGCATGCCGAAATCGGCCAGGTCATTGATGGCCTTGCCGTTGCGCAATTCCTTCAAGCGGTATTCCAGGTAGTACATGTTAAAGCCGTTCAGGATTTCCGGCAGCTTGGGATTGATTTCCCGCAGCATATCTTCCCGCTGCTTGCGGTACGGCCATTTGTCCAGGTCGATGAGGTGACGCAGGGCCGGAATATTGCCCTCGGCCAGGATCAGCCCGGATACTTTTTCCGGATACAGGCGGGCCGTGTGCAGGGCTACCAGCCCCCCCAGGCTGTGACCTACCAGGAAGGCCCTTTTCAGGCGGATGGCATCCATCAATCCGGCCAGATCCCGGGACAGGTCCAGCGAGGTGTAGCCGGTTTCAACGAACTCGCTGTAGCCGTGGCCGCGCATATCATAAACGGTCACCCGGAAGTCCGCTTTCAGGGTGGCCAGCGCCTTATTGGCATACCAGAAGGACATGTTGCCGCCCATTCCGTGAATGAGCACCACGTCAGGCCCTTCTCCTTTCCGCAAATAGTGATGTTTGACCCCGTTGACAGTGACAAACGGCATGAATTCTCTCCTTGTTTATGAAATATAGCCCAGTCCTTTGAGTCGTTTCATGATCAGTCCCATGTCTTCCGCGTCCATTTCCGGGGCGTCGTCGGCCTGCGGCGCCGCGGCGGAAGAGGCCGGTCCAACGATCACCGGCCGTTCGGCCAGGGCCTCGGGCGTCAGCATTTCCTCCGGCACCCGCCCCTCGTAATCCTCAGGAATGGGCAGACCCTGGCTGTAGAGCATGGCCGGGGCCACATCCAGGATGTCCAGGGGGGAAAGCCGTTCTCCGGCCCGGATGCCGGGCCCCTTGGCCATGAAGACCCCCATGGGATAATGGACACCCACGCATTCGCGCCGCGGTTTGACCACGTCTTCTGATTTGACCGTGGAGACCAGGCCGTTGTCACACAACTGCAGGGTCAGGTCGGGTGCCATGTCCGCGTCCGTGCCGGCAAAGGCTTCTTCCCGGGTCCAGACCTGTTTTACTACCGGCCGGCCGGTGGCGGGATGGGTGAAGTCGAGCAGCTGGTCGCGGAGGCGGTCACGCACGCGTTCGTAATCTTCGGGCGGGATGCCGGTGGCGCTGTTTTTGCCCTGTACATTGATGGTAATGCCGTTGCTGCTGGGAGTGGTTGCAAAGGCGGTGGCTTTTTTCCATCCCACGAGGTGGCCGTGGTTCTTGACGGCCTCCCTGGTGACAGCCCCGGGCCTTCTCTTGCCCTGTCCC
>CAYTQK010000220.1:0-5513 GCA_964439745.1 uncultured Desulfobacterales bacterium | reverse complement strand
AAAATCGGCCAGGGCCGCGTCGCGGTCAGCAGGAGTGAGCCGGGCAATGCCCCGGCCGACCGTGCAGGGCTGGATCAGTTTCGGTATGGTGACGCCATTGGCAAAGAGGTCAAGCTGACGTTGAATCTCCTCCGGCGGGACTCCTTGTTCCCGGGCTTGCTGGATATCGGCATCCGTTAGCATAATCTCCTCGTGGATGGGGTTTTGCTTTGGCGTATAGCTTTATGTGATAGTGTCAGGGAAAGTATAACGAATACGGTTGTTTTTGTAAACCACAGGCTTTAGAAAATGAAAGGCCGGCCGCCCGCCGTCGCAGGTAAACGGCCGGCAGGCGGCTACAGCCCCAAAAAAAGCAGGGCCCAAAGGGGATGGCGGGGGGCGGCCCTGCTTCTGGAGGGATTTATCGATTAATTGACAGTGATTTTTTTGGGTTTGGCAGCTTCCTTCTTGGGAACCACCACCCGGAGGACACCATCCTTGTAAGTGGCGTCAACCTCATCCGGCGCGGCGTCCTCCGGCAGCCTCAGGCTGCGGCTGAAACTGCCGTAACGGCTTTCCCGGTAATAATAGGTGTCTTTGTCTTCCTTGCTCTCCTGCTTCTTTTCCCCGGTCAGGGTGAGAAGACCGTTGCCCAGGGAAATGTCGATATCATCCTTGTTCATTCCGGGAAGTTCCGCCTTGATGACATACTCTTTTTCATTATCTGCCATATCAATGGTCGGTATCCAGTTTTCTTCCCTTTCGAAGAGAGCCGGCGCGCTCAGATCACCGAACAGGTGATCCCACATGGAGCGTTCCGTTCCAGCCAGGGGACGAAAAGGATTATTCCTCAGTATGGGTGTCAGAGCGGTCATAATATCATCTCCTTTCTTTGTTTGTCTCCATCCGGCGGAATCTGTCCACCGCAGGCATGGTTAGTTTTAACCCAATGTTTTTATGGGTTATCCTTTTATAATAAAAATAATCACCCGGTCGTTCCGGTCAAGGCCGGCAGGATGATTTTTTTTCCGATTTGTAATAGAATCTGCAGCGGGAAAAACCTGGTTATTAACAGGCAGCAATACGAAGCAATGGGAAAAAGATGAAGGTGTCCGGAACTTGTGGTCGCGAACAGAGTAAATTCCAAGTGTAATGTTACCGGGGGAAAGATATGCGTGTTGCCTTAACCATCGCCGGCTCCGACCCGTCCGGCGGGGCCGGTATCCAGGCCGACCTGAAAACCTTCCAGGCCCACGGGTTGTTCGGCATGAGTGCCGTCACCGCGGTGACGGTTCAGAACACCCGGAAAGTCTATGATGTCCAGGAGATCGAGCCGGTCATCGTCCATGAACAGATCCTGCGGGTGTTCGAAGACATAGCCGTGGACGCCGTCAAGATCGGCATGGTTTCCAGCATCGCCCTCATTGACAGCATTGCCGACGCCCTGGGCCGGGTGAGCCTCCCGCCGGTGGTGCTGGATCCGGTCATGATTTCCAAGAGCGGCTATTCCCTGCTGCGGGCCGAGGCGCGGACCGCCCTGGTGGAGCGATTGTTCCCCCTGGCCGAAATTGTCACGCCCAATATCCACGAGGCCGAACTGCTGGCCGGATTTACCATCCGCACTTTGCCAGAGATGGAAGCGGCCGCCCGGCAGATGGTGGCGGCCGGCGCCGCCAAAGCCGTTATCAAGGGAGGGCATCTGGCCGGGGAAGCGGCCGTGGATCTGGCCTATGACGGGGTCCGCTGTGAAACCATGACGGCCCCCCGGATTGCCACGCGCAACACCCACGGCACCGGCTGCACCTTTTCTTCGGCCGTGGCCGCCAACCTGGCCCGGGGCGCCGCCTTTTTCCCGGCCGTGGCCGCTGCCAAGCAGTATATTACCGAGGCCATCCGCCGGGCACCGGATCTCGGCCACGGCGCCGGCCCTCTCAACCACCTGGTGCCGGTGCCGTCAATCAGTCCACCGTGACACTGGACTGCTCGCCGCCGTATTTTTTCCGCAGCCGGGGTTTTTCGATTTTGCCGGTGGGGTTGCGCGGCACGGTGTCGAAGATGAACTTGCGGGGACGCTTGTACCGGGGCAGCCGGGCGCAGAATTCAACCAGTTCTTCCTTGGTCAGGGTCTGGCCCTCCTTGGGCTGCACAATGGCGGCGGCGATTTCTCCCAGCCGCAGGCTGTGCAGGCCGATTACCGCGGCATCGAAAATTTTGGGATGGGTAAACAGGAAGGACTCGATATCCACCGGAAAAATATTTTCTCCGCCGGTAATGATGACATCCTTTTTCCGGTCCACCAGCCAGATAAAACCCTCTTCGTCGGTTTTGGCCATGTCGCCGGTCAGCAGCCAGCCGTCTTTGAGCACCTCCGCGGTGGCTTCCGGATTCTTGTAGTACTCTTTCATGACGCCGGGGCCGCGGACGACCAGCTCGCCCACCTGCCCCGGACCCACCGGCTGCAAGTGCTCGTCCACAATGCGGGTTTCCCAGTCGAAACCAGGCTGTCCGATGGCCCCCACCTTGTGCATGTTTTCCTGGCCCAGGTGGACACAGCCCGGACCGGTCGTTTCCGTCAGGCCGTAATTGGTATCATACTGGTGATGCGGGAAAATTTTTTTCCACTCCTTGATCAGGCTGGCCGGAACCGGCTGGGCCCCGATATGCATCAGCCGCCACTGGTCCAGCTCGTAATTGTCCAGCTTGATATCCCCGCTTTCAATGGCAAAGAGGATGTCCAGCGCCCAGGGAACCAGCAACCAGACCACGGTGACTTTTTCCTCGGAAATGACCCGGATGATCCAGTCCGGTTCGATTCCCTTCATGATGACGGCCCGGGCGCCGACGATAAAATTGCCGAACCAGTGCATCTTGGCGCCGGTATGATACAGCGGCGGGATGCAGAGGAAATTGTCTTCGTGGGTCTGGCCGTGGTGACGGTTTTCCACGTAACAGGCAAATTCCAGGTTGCGGTGTGTCAGCAGGGTGGCCTTGGGGTCGCCGGTGGTGCCGGAGGTGAAATAGAGGGCGGCGTGGTCTTCCAGGCCGATCTCAACCCCCGGATCAACGGGGTCGAAATCGTTGATGAGTTCCCGGTAGGATTGGCAGTAATCCGGTTTGACGGCCTCGTTGCCGCAGAAGATATAGGTGGCAACGGTCTGGTCCAGTTCTTCCTTGACCTGGTTGATGCGGTCGATGAATTCCTCGCCGAAAATGATCGCCCTGGCTTCGGCAGTGGCCACGCAGCGGCTGATGGTCTCGGCCAGAAAGCGGAAGTTTAACGGCACGGCCCAGGCGCCGGTCCGCAGTATGCCGAAATAGATGGGCAGCCAGTCCAGGCAGTTCATCATCAGCAGTACCACCCGGTCCCCTTTCTGGATACCGCCCGCCCGCAAGGCCCGGGCCAGCCGGTTGCTCTGCTCGTCAAATTCGCGCCAGGTAATTTCCCGGCGCAGATTCTCCCCGGGGCTGCGCTCGATCAGGGCGGTTTGGTCAGCGTATACACGGCTGTTGCGGGCCAAAATTTCCGTGATCAGCATGGATGTGGTCTCCTTGTCGCAATGGGTTCGGAAACAGCGGCCTTATTCTGCGAGATGCTTGGCCAGGTGACCGGCTTCCGGAAAAATCAGCCCGCGGCAGATCAGTTTGCAGGCATCCAGGCTGCCGGGAATGCAAAAGACCACGGTTTGACTGAATATCCCGGCAGTGGTGCGGGATAAAATGGCCGCCGAATCGATTTTTTCAAAACTGAGCTGGGCCGCCGCCACGGCAAAGGCGGCCAATTCTTTGCGAAACAAGGGCCGCATGGCTTCGATGGTGACGTCTTGGGCGGCGATGCCGGTGCCGCCGGTGAGAATCAGCAGGTGGGGCCGGTGCCGGTTGATGAGCCGGCAGACCGTCGTCCGGATATGATCAATATCATCAGGCGCCACCAGGTGATCCACCAGCTGGTGGCGTTCTTTTTTTGCTGCCCGCGCGATCCAGTGGCCGCTCTTGTCGTCGGCCAGCAAGCGGCTGCTGGAAATACTGATGATGCCCGTTTTTACGCGGGCGGGGGCCTGCTTTTTGTGTTCCCGGCTGCTCATTGCCCGACCTCCGTCTCCTCGATGACAACTTCGTCCCGTCCGTCGGATTCGGTCAGCAGGACGGAAATCATCTGGTTCGGCCCGGTTTTGATAAATTTGCCGATATAGTCCGCCTGGATGGGCAGTTCCCGCAGCCCCCGGTCGATGAGAACGGCCAGTTCCACGCGGGCCGGCCGGCCGAAATCCATGAGGGCGTCCAGGGCCGCCCGGGTGGTGCGGCCGGTGAAGAGCACGTCGTCCACCAGGATGACGTGCTTGTCGTCCACGGAAAAAGGAATGGTGGTGGAACGCACCACCGGCTGGGCGCTGATCCGGGTCCAGTCGTCCCGGTAGAGGGTGATATCCATGGCCCCGGTCAGGACTTCCCGGCCTTCGATGGCGGCGATTTCTTCGGCCAGCCGCTTGGCCAGAAAAACGCCCCGGGTATGAATGCCGATCAGGGCCAGGTCGGTCACGCCCTGGTGAATTTCCAGAATTTCACGGGCGATCCGGGAAAGTACCCGGCTGATATCGGCGGCCGTCAGATAGGGGCGTGGTGCAGAGGGATTCATCTTGTGCCTCCCGTTAAAAAATGGACAGATCCTGGTTTTTTTTCCGGATATGTTCGTCTACCCGGGTTAAAAAGGTGTCCCGGGTAATGTCCGGGGTGACCCGGCCGTCCAGGGTACGCACGGACAGGGTGTCGCTGCTTTGTTCCTTTTTGCCCAGGGTGACGATCAGGGGGATATTGGCCAGCTGCGCTTCCCGGACCTTCTTGTTGAGGCTTTCCGAGCGGCTGTCCGTTTCCGTGCGGAGGCCCGCGGCCTGGAAGGTTTCCTGGATTTTGCCGGCATAGTCGGCCAGTTCATCATTGATCGGCAGCAGCACCGTTTGAACCGGCGCCAGCCAGAGGGGAAATTTGCCGGCGTAATGCTCGATGAGAATACCCAGGAACCGCTCAATGGAGCCGTAGACGACCCGGTGAATCATGACCGGCCGCTGCTTCTGATTATTGGCGTCGATATAGCCGAGATCAAACCGTTCCGGCAGGGACATGTCCAGCTGGATGGTGCCGCACTGCCAGGTCCGGCCGAGGGCATCCTTGATATGGATGTCGATTTTGGGTCCATAGAAGGCGCCGTCGCCTTCATTGATCTGGTAGCCCCGGTCATAGGCGTCCAGCGCCGCCGAGAGGCCGGCGGTGGCGCTTTCCCACTGCTCGTCGGTACCGATGGATTTTTCCGGGCGGGTGGACAGTTCCAGGTGAAACCCCAGGCCGAAGGTGCTGTAAACCCGATCCACCAGCCGCAGGACCCCCAGGATTTCGCCGGTGATCTGGTCCGGGGTCATGAAAATATGCGCGTCGTCCTGGTGAAAAGCCCGCACCCGGAAAAGACCGGACAAGCCCCCGCTCAATTCATGGCGCTGCACCAGCCCGATTTCGTCCATGCGCAGCCGCCGATCCCGGTACGA
>CAYTQK010000219.1:0-5563 GCA_964439745.1 uncultured Desulfobacterales bacterium | reverse complement strand
AAAAGACAACAAACGGCTGATACTGCTGTTCTGCTCTTCCCAGAACGTCGACCGGGTTGTCAGTGCCTGCCGGGCCGCCCAGGCAACAGGCCGGGAACTGGTGATGGATTACTATACCGCCTTTATCCTCTCGTTTTTAAAGGACACCTCCCCAAGCATATTCCAGGTGCTTGACAGCAGTCGATTCCTATATTGGCACAACAGCCATGGAAAAGCCCTCAGAGATGCCGGCAGGATTGATTTTTTCGGCTTCTTTAAAAAGAAAGAAGCCAAAATATTGATGGCTTCGTAAAAAGTTTAAAAAATGTTATGCCCGTCAAATAATAAAAATATAAGTTTTTTATTTTACTTAAATACTTAATCGCTTAAAACTTAATACTGCCTGTAAAAAAGACTTTTTACAGGCTTGTCAAAATATTAAGTTATTCGTAAAAATCATTCAAATTTATCAAATATGGATAACTGTGTTATCAAATTAAAACTTGACTTTTGCATGGTTGTAATCTATAAAAGTTATATCTTTAAAGGAACATATCCCTGCAAGTGGAGGTTTCCATGATTCCTCGCCAGCTTCAACAGGTTGTTCAACAAAAAATGTTTCAAAAAAAGGCCATCCTGATTTTTGGCCCCAGTCAATCGGGCAAAACAACCCTGCTGCGGATTCTGGAAGATCAGTCAGAAAAAAAAGTCCTTTACCTCAATTGCGACGAGCCGGCTGAGAATATGTAAAGCCTGCCCGCGCAGTGGGGGCAGATGGCCATCAGCAGGTCCTGTTGCCACAATCGCAAAAGGACGCCGATGGGCGCCCGGTGGGCGCTCATCGGTGCACGGGGAATGCCCGGACCGCCGAAAGAAACACACCTGAATGTTGTCCGGGAACTGACGTACCAGGTGGCCCCTGATCAGGGGCCACCTGATGACGGGTTTTGGTCACAGGTTCCCAGCTATGGCTACTGGGCGGAATAATCTCAAAATTTCCGGCCGGGCGACACAGTACAGCTGTCTCAAAAATCTCGTGTTTGGCTTTGTTCTCTACTGCCCTGACAATTTTTTTGTTCTTTTTATCTCTTTGATAATGTTCTGCCGAATCCCGCCTGAAAGACCCATCAACATGTTGCGCCCTCAAAATATTGACACACAAGGCCGTCCTTGGTATAAATGATGACCATAAAAGCAAGTTCTTCTTCTTTCCTTTATCCTTATCCTTAACGCGGTCTTTTTTTTATCATAACCAGCAACAGATTACGGGAGGCAGACCATGTTTACTCATCTTTTTTCACCCCTGAATGTCGGCGGCATAACCCTGGCCAACCGGATAACCATGGCGCCACTCTACCTGGGTTATGCAGGAGAAGGCGGCCTTGTTTCCCCTCTTCTTTTGGAACACTACCGCCTGATGGGGCAAAGCGGCGCGGCCATGATCGTGGTGGAAAACGCCACCGTGGACCATCCCGAGGGTAGCGGCGCCCCCCGGGCCCTGCGGGCCGACAGCGACGACACCCGGCCGGGCCTGGGCGAACTGGCCGCTACCATCCAGAAAGGAGGCGCCCTGGCTTGTTTGCAGCTGAACCATGCCGGACGCTTCGCCATGGTGGCACAGCCCGTTGCCCCTTCACGGGTGGAAACCTTTGACAAACTGCCCCGGGCCCTTGAGATCGACGAAATAAAGACCATCCGGGACAAATTTGCCGCCGCCGCGAAAAGAGCCCGGCAGGCCGGCTTTGACATGGTGGAATTGCACGGCGGCACCGGCTATCTGCTGACCCAGTTCCTCTCGCCGCGCACCAACCGCCGAACCGATGCGTATGGCGGCGCCCTGGAAAACCGTCTCCGCTTTCCCCTGGAAGTGCTGGAAGCCGTAAAGGCCGAGGCCGGGGACATGCCGGTGGGCTGCCGATTTTTAGCGGATGAATGGCTGCCCGACGGACTGCGGCTGGAAGAATCGGTCCAGGCGGCCCGGATTCTGACCGAAGCAGGCCTGGCTTACCTGTCGGTCATGGGCGGCACCTATGAATCATTCATGCTGCCGGAAGTCGTTGAACGCTCAAAAGGTCAGGGCTATATGGCCGATCTCTCGGAAGCGGTCAAAAAAGCGGTCACAATTCCGGTCATCACCGCCGGCCGGATCGCTGCCGGCGAAGTGGCCGAAAACATCATCGCTTCCGGCCGGGCCGACCTGGTCGGACTGGCCCGGGTCCTCTGGGCCGATCCCGAATGGCCGCAAAAGGTAAAAGAAGGCCGGGAAAAGGAGATCATCCACTGTGACCCGGACTGCAAGGATATCTGCATGCAGCTGGTCATGCAGGGCAAACCGGCCTATTGCCCGCAGTGGTCGTCGGAGAAGACCCGTCGGTTCAAGGACCTGTTTCAATAAAAAAGTTCCGTAGGGGCGAATTGGTGCCACCGGGGCGGGTCACAGTGAGAACATGGGCACTTTGGCCCAGCCCTCTTCCACGAAACAATCGACCAGTTCCAGGGCGCTGTCGGTCTCACCCGCCACGGCCTGGTCGACCAGGTAGCAATAAAGGGCCTTGAGGCGCCGGATGGCTTCAATATCCTCCAGGCGGCTGATTCTTTTTTCCATATTGTCGCCCATATCTTCCTCCCGAACACTTCAGGAAGGCGTCGTCATCGTCATCAAACAAGATGTGCTTCCGCCCTCCAGTTGCAATGTTTTGGCGTCGCGCAGACGTTTCTCCATCCCGTATTCGTGCATGTAGCCATAACCGCCCATGATCTGGACGGCATCGGCAGCGGTTTCCAGGGCGCCGTCGACACAGAAGCATTTGGCGTTGACCGACCGACGGCAGGAATCAGCGCCGTTTTTAACGGCCTCCCGCCAGGCCGAGCGACCGACCGACAGGCGCTGACGCATCATGCCCAGCATACGTTTGATTTCAGAATGATTGATAATGACGCGGCCGAACTGGTAGCGCCCCCGGGCGTACTCATCGGCATTTTCCGCCGCCGCCTCTGCCAGGCCGCCGGCAACCGCGGCCGTGAGCGCGTAAAACGCCCGGCGACCCTCTTCCAGGGCAGGCCCGGCACCTGCCCGGTCGTCGAAAAAGAAGAACCCGGAAACGGAGGCGCGTTCAAAAACAACGTCGGCGTGGGGGCAGGCGCACAACCCGGGCAGCTTGAGATCCGGCCCCAGGGTGACACCGTCATCATCCGGCCTGACCACCGCCAGGGCCGCTTTTGGGCCATGACGGACAATAATCACCAGCAGCCCCGCCAGAGCCGCTCCCGGCACGGCCGCGGCCCGGCCGGAAACAATCAGCTCCCCCCCGACCATTTCCAGTTCGGGCCAGTCGTCACTTCCAGGCGCCGGGAAAACCAAAACCAGCGGATGCGGCCCGTCCTTCCCGTTCAAATCGTCAGCCAGGGACGCCGTCTCCGGAGAAGGAATAATCCCGCCGGCTGCCAGCGCCGCGCAGGCGGCATAATGACCGGCCAGCACCATGCCAACGGAGGCACAGGTACGTGAGAAAGTCTCCACCACCAAACCGGCCAGGAAAAGGCCCTCACCAACTCCACCTTCGGATTCCGGCAGAAGCAGACCCGGCAGATCGAGTTCGGCGCTGCGTTGAAAAACATCCAGGGCCCAGGCATGATCCCGGTGCTTATCCGCCTCGAGGCATCCCGGAGCCGCCACCTTTTCCGCGAAACGGCGGCATTCGCGCAGAAAAAGATCATCTTGTCGGCCAACAGACACGACCGCGCCGGCCACAATATTATCAACCAGCTGCCAGCAGGGTTTATTATTGGCGGTCCCGGCCGGACTGTTCGTCTCATTACCCCCGAACTCATGCTCAAACAGGGCCAGGAGATTAACCTGGTTGGCGCCTTCGTATATCTGAGTCACCTTGGCGTCCCGGAATATTTTTTCCATGCCGTGACAGTGGGCCGCTCCTTTCAGTCCGACGATGTCAAGCACCCGCGAGGAGACTTCCACGGCCAGGTCGGAGCCGGCCACTTTGACACAGGCGCCCTGGGCCTTGAACCACGATACCACCTCGTCCGGTACCTGGGCGTGTTTGAAACGGCTGACCAGCCCGGCCAGGCGGGGAGAGGCGGCCAGGGTCCGCAGGGATTCGCCCAGCAACAGCCTTTCAGGTAAAACGGCCAAAGCCGTCCGGACATAGGGTTTATCCAGAAGACGGGTCACCAGCAGGGCATCGGCGCCGATGGCGAAGTCCAACAGCTTGGCCCGCACAGTCATGATTTTCGAAAACATGTCGGCAATGGCAAGGCGTACCCGGTTTTCCTCGATCAGAGGCCGTCCCTGGTGCGTTTCCCTGCGACAATAACGGATACAGCGCTCCAGGGCGCCGCGGGCCAACCCCAGGCTGAGCATGCCCACCGCGCCGGTGGACACGGCCAGCACCTCCATAGTGTGACGCCAGCCCCGGCCCGGCTTTTCCCAGACGTTTTTATCGGGGACGAACACGTCCGCAAAGAGCAGCTGGGCAGTCTGCTTGGCCCGGTGACCCATCTTTTTTTCCACCCGACCCACCGAGAATCCCGGAGAATCGGCGGTAACGTAAAAACAGGCCATGGTCTCAAGAGGCTTTTCCGGATCGACGGGCGCCACCACTATCATGGCCTTGGCCAGGCTGCCGTTGGATATAAAATGCTTGCTGCCGTCAAGGCGATAGCCCCCCTGCACCCGCCTGACCTGGAATGTCGGACGCTGTGTCCGACAGGCCTGTTCGTTGAGGTTGTCCGTACCACAGGCCGGTTCGGTCAGCGCCCAGGCGAAAAAAAGCGGCTCGTCCCGGCGCTGGGCGGAAACCAGGTCATTTATCATGGCCAGACAGATGTCGGGACGAAACTCCACAAAAGCGCATACCGGGCCGAAGAGATTGAACATGAAAAAAGCGGTGGTGGAAACGTCCGCCGCCACCAACTCCTCCATAGCCGCGAACATGTCCAGAAATCCCCAGCCCAGCCCACCCATGGCCTCGGGAATCAGACAGATGCCGGCTTTCTTGCGATTCAGCTGCCGCCACAACTCCCAGTCCACGTGGGTCGGATCAAGGGCGCAAAGCTCGTCAAGCTCAAGGCTCTTCGGCAGAATAATGTCCCGGGCAATGTCACGGGCGTAGACCTGGGCCTGCTCGGCCCGGGCGACATAGCCCGGAAAACCCTTTTTCAATTTTTCCAGAAAGGGCGCGTTATGGACAAGGTCCGGCCCCGGAGCGTAAAGCCCCCATTCCTGAATCATAGTCTCCCCCTAACCCCAATAATGGAAATGCCTTCTATTTCCCGCTTGTAGCGATGAAGAAAGTCATAATAGCTGTCATCCAGCATAATAGCAGAAAAGCTGGAAGTCTCTTCGCTGATGGGCTTCCAGGCAAAGGGCCATATCCAGATCTCTGGTAGCCCGGGGATCAATACCTGCTTCATCCATAATCGGCCACACGGCCGCACCGCCTATAAGCAGGTACCGATCTCTGTATCCGGAAAAATGCGCGGGACCAGAGGGGACGTTCTTTATATTTTTATATTTCTTAAATTCCCTTAACCAAATCCGGTTATCAGATATTTTAAATATAAAAAT
>CAYTQK010000218.1:0-5596 GCA_964439745.1 uncultured Desulfobacterales bacterium | reverse complement strand
GCTGCGCGGACGGATCGAATACCTGCAAACCGCCCTGGCCCAGTCCGGTCTGAAGGCCGTGATCTCCCAGAATCTCAAGTTCTGCGAACCCTTTGCCTATGATGCCGTGACGGTCAACAACGCCTTGAAAGAAAAAGGATACCGGGTACTGCACCTGGAGCGGGAATACACCGCCGCCCCGGACCAGCAGCTGAGTACCCGGCTGACCGCTTTCGCGGAAATGGTGGAATCAAAATGAGTTCACAAACATCGCCATCCCCCTCGCCAGCGACGGAAACCGTGCGGGTCAACACCCTGCCGCACGCCAAGGACCTGCGCTGGCCCATGACCTGGTATTTTCTCATGGGCAAGCTCTATACCCTGCTGCCCTGGAAAAAGACCGCCTGGACCTGCGCCGGTTTTCCCATTGAACTGCTGATCGGGCTTGATATCTATCCTTTGCATCCGGAAAACATGGCCACCGTGGCAGCGGCCCAGAAACAGTCGCAGCGCCTGATCGAACACGCCGAAAGCATGGGCTATTCCCGGGATCTGTGTTCCTACTGCAAAACCAACCTGGGAGCGGTGGACCTGGGGGTGGGGCTGAAGGAGGGCGGCATCGCCCGTCCGGATATGATCACCTGTACCAACACCATCTGTGATACCCATTGGAAGTGGTTCCAGGTCCAGGCGGAAAAACTCGACGTGCCCCTGTTCGCCTTTGACTGTCCCAAGATTGTCAGCGGCACGGATGAGCGCACCATTGAGGGGTATATCTCCTACCTGGTGGACCAGTTTTACGAATTTTTTGAGTTCGTCAAAAAACACACCGGCCGGGAACCGGATCTGAAGAAACTGACCCGGGCTTCGGAAAAATCAGAAGAAATGAGCGCCTTGTGGCGGGATATTTACGAATACCGGAAATGCAAGCCGGCACCCTACAGCATGGCCGAGACATCGGCCTCGTTTTTTCCGCTGGTGGTCATGCCCGGGGCCAGGTCCGGCATCCGGTTTTTCGAAAAGATCCGCGACGACGTCCGGCAGCGCACCGAGCGGGGCGAAGGCACGCTCACCAGCGGCCAGGAGCGGTATCGCCTGCTCTTCGAGGGCATCCCCTTCTGGTACCGGATGCGGTTCATGTACGACCTGGCCCGGTACAACGCCGCGGTGGTGTACGAACCCTATACTTTCGCTTTCGCGCCGCCCAAGCCGGTGGGGTTGTCCTACCCGGAGACCCTGCGCCATGTCGCCCGTATCATGATGGACCTGCCCTACTCCTACCACCTGGAAAAGCGTATCGACTACTTTAAGCAGGTCATAGCCGACTACCGCATCGACGGTGTCATTCTTCATGAAAACCTCTCCTGCCGTCCCTCGAGCACCGGCATGATCGATCTGAAGAATGTTCTGCAGAAAGAGTGCGGCCTTCCGGTGCTGATCCTGCACTGCGACATGAATGATCCCCGGGCCTTTGCCGAGGAGCAGATCAACACCCGCGTCGAAGGATTCGTGGAGCTGATGGAGAGCAACCGGCGCAAGTAGCAGGCCGGAAAATCAATTGACACTTGAGGCTGTTGTCATATAGAAGCAGAGCCAAAATCAGTGATTTTACAAAGGGGGAGAATCCGGAGCTTCCGGTAAAAAAATCCGTGAAGTCATTCTGCAAATATCATCCCACCCGGCCGGCGCACTGGATCTGCCCCAGATGCAGCGCGCCTCTTTGTCCGGATTGCGTCCTGACCAGGGATAAAGGGGGGCTCGGCCTGGCCACCGGCAAGATTCACCTTTGCCCCCAGTGCCGCGTGGAAGCCGCATGGGTCGGGGCGGCCAACCTGATTGAACCGTTCTGGCAGCGGCTGCCGGCCTTTTTCGCCTACCCATTCAAGTCCCAGCCCTTGACCCTGAATATTTTTCTGACCGTCCTGGCGGTTTTCTTCGGCTGGATTCCGTTTTTCAATCTCCTCCTTTTTGCCGTTCTCATCAAGTATGCCTATATGATTCTGCAAAAGACGGTCTATGGCGATCTGCGGCCGCCTTCGTATGATACCATTGTTGACCTGAACAATATCGGCCCGGTGATCCAGCAGTGGCTTCTCTTTTTCCTGCTGGGGGCGCTGGGCGTCTTTATTTTCGGGGCCGCCGGCGTCCTGGGCGGCGTCTTGTACGCCATTGCCATCATGTTTCTGCTGCCGGCCATGATCATTCTTCTGGCCACTTCCGAACGCATCACCCATGCCTTGAATCCCGTCATGTTCGTCGGCATGGTGGTGCGGATCGGCCCGGGGTACCTGTTGATGTGGTTTTTCCTGGCCCTGCTGTTTTTCGCGCCGTCAGCGCTCATCTATCTGACCGCCCGGATCCTGCCGGTTTATATGAACACCTTTATCATTCATTTTGCGCAGCATTACTATACCTTTGTCAGTTACTATCTCATGGGGTATGTCATCCTGCAGTACCATGAGCAGCTCAATTACAGCATTGATTTTGAGGATTTTCATGACCCCGCCGCGGAACAGAAAGCGGACGATCCGGCCGATCCCCAGCAGGAGATCATCGATCAGGCGGAAAGGCTGACCAAGGACGGAAAACTGGATGAAGCGCTTGATTATATCCGGGAAATGACCGCCGCCGCCGGCGTTGTCAGCGTTGTTCTGCTGGAACGGTTTTACCGCTTGCTGCAGCTGAGAAAAGAGGTGCCGGAAATGCTGGAGCAGGGCGGCGACCTGATTCATAGGCTGGTCGGCGAAAATGAACTGAAAAAAGCCGGGCAGGTCTATGTCGAATGCGCTTCCAAGAGCAAGGAGTTCCGGCCGGCTGCCTATGATCTGTTAAAGCTGGGCAGCTGGTTCCAGGAGAGCGGCCAGACCAAGGCCGCCGCCAATGCCCTGAACAAGCTCATCAAATATTATCCCGACGACCCTTTCGCGCCCAAGGCCTGTTTTCAGCTGGCCCAGATCTACAATGAGAAACTGAATGATGCGGTCAAAGCGAAAAAGATCATTGCCGTGTTGAAAAAACGGTATCCGGACCATGATATCGTACCGTTTGCGGAGCGATATCTGGCCGGCCTGGGTGCCTGAGATTATCCCTCCGGCTCAGCGATCATCAGGGCTTCCCGGGAATCGGGAAATCGGGAGATAAGGAGGCGCCGGTATTTTTCGAATTTCTCTTGTTCCCCGTCGGCCCGGAAAGCCCGGCCCAGTTTCAGCAGAAAGACCGGCATCTCCGGTAGATCGGTTTTTTTCTTGAGAAACATGACAATAATTTTTTCCGCCCGGACCGTGTCGCCGAGGGCGATGAAGACGGAGGCCATGCGCACGTAAATGCGCAGCGGCAGCCGGGGCCGGGCAGCCGTCTGGAAATAGTCCGCAAACAAATCCCGGGCCTGCGGGTAATGAGTGGCAGAAGCGCTGTAGCCTTGCAGCAGATTGATGGCGGCGGTGTGAAAAGCCCTGGTGTCCGGGTTCATGCGGGCGATATTGTACTGGTGGCGAAAAATTTCCAGGTTGCCGGGATCATCGGCCAGGGCTTGGTCGAGAATGGCCAGGGCTTTTTCGATTTGCAATTCACCGGCCGCCTTCAGGGCCTGTTCAACATAGGCCGGTGTCTTGTCTTGGGGCGGTTCCTCAATGGCGGCGGTGTTCTCAATATGCAGCAGGTGGCGGCTGGCCAGCCCGATCAGGCCGCCGCCGATAAAACCGCCTACATGGGCCAGGTAAGCCACGTTGCTGGGGCCGGCCCACCAGATGGCGGCCAGCTCTTTACCGATCCAGACGGGCAGCAGGGCAATGGCCGGCGCCTTGATATAGTTGAAATAAAATCCCAGGGAATAGAAGACCTTGATCCGGTTTTTCCCGTATAGGGTGGCCAGGATCCCCATCAGCCCGGAAATCGCGCCGGAGGCTCCCACCAGCGGCTGGGCGCTGTTCATGTGGAAAATCCAGAAGAGTCCCACCGCGGCAAATCCGGACAAAAGATAGGCCGGCAGAAAAAATACGCGCTTCATGCCCGTTTCCACCAGGCAGCCGGCCAGCCAGAGAAAGATCATGTTGCCCAGCAGATGGCCGAAGCCGCCGTGCAGAAACATGTGCGCCGCAAACGAGAAGGCATCCGGAAAGCCCGGCTTGAATCCGAACCGGTAAGAAATATCCTGTGATCGCAGTCGGGTGAATTTTGCCCGCAGGGACGCCCATTTCTCATGGTCCGCATGGTCCGCGGTGATGATGCCGCCACGGCGCAGTTTTTTCAGAAAGGACGCGTCCCCTATCATTTGCATGATATAGCCGTACAAGGTCTCTTGGTCGGACAGATCCGGCGGGGAGGACGGCACCGACCCCGGAGAATGCTCACGGAGATAGCCGAGGTAGGCGGGGACTTCGA
This sequence comes from uncultured Desulfobacterales bacterium, assembly GCA_964439745.1. Lineage (GTDB taxonomy): Bacteria > Desulfobacterota > Desulfobacteria > Desulfobacterales > Desulfosudaceae > CAYTQK01. The sequence goes on along the minus strand of CAYTQK010000218.1, from coordinate 1,237 downwards.
TTTCGGCCAGGCCGGACTCGACGTAGAACTGGAACGCTTCTGCCTGCCGGCGATTGTCATTCGCCTGGAAAAGAAGGAAAACAAGACAGTTGATCAGAATCAGGGTGAGGGTCAGATAGGGGGGGTGTTGCCAGCTTATCTTTCCGGTCAGGGGAATAACAAGCATACGGTCCCTTCTTCTCCCTGCGTGTTGATCGAATTATAAACAGCTCTTGGTTTTTCCGGATAATTCTTTATACACCAGTCTGCTGCGGTCGGCAACGATTTCTGCTGTCATGGCTTGTGCCGGACCGGAGAAGATGGTATCAAGACGGATAACAATCGGCTGGCCCGGGGGGCTTGTTGCAGTTGCCGCGGCTGCGGTTTGTTGTTAAAATTATTCAAATTGAGTATTCGGCTCGGGAATCAGGGCAATCGGGGGCCTGCCGCAGGAGAGGGCGGCTGGACCGTTTCGGTCGGCCAGGGAATAAGAATGGTCTTTGGCGCGCTGCCCGGGGCCGAATCTTCCGCCATTAATTTATGACAGGGTTGCGCATGCGGATACACAAACAAAAGTTGATGCTGGCGGTGCTGCCGTGGCTGGTAACCAATCTGGTCCGGCTGTGGTTCGGCACGGTTCGGGTCAAGGTGATTGATCGGGACATATTTGAGCGGTATTTTACCAACAACCAGGAGACCGGCCATGTGGTGGCCGGTGCCTGGCACCGGAATGCCATCTTCTTTTTTTATTATTTCCGTAAGCTGAAAAACGCCTGCATCATGGTCAGCAGCAGCAAGGACGGCGATTTCGTTTCCGGGGTGGCCCGGCGTTTCGGGTATGACGTGATTCGCGGGTCGTCTTCCCGGGGCGGCCGGTCGGCGCTGCTGAATATGGTACAGTATCTGAGAGAAAAAAACGAACCGGCCATCTGTGGTACGCCGGTGGACGGTCCGCGGGGACCGGCCCGGCAAATGAAGAAAGGGATGCTGGTGCTGGCCCGGGATGCCGGTGCCTGGTTCGTGCCCATGGCCTGTTCCGGCAGCCGGGTTATCACCTTTCACAAGGCCTGGGATAAAACGATCATTCCCCTGCCTTTCAGCAAAATGGTGCTGACCTTCGGCACGCCCATCCGCATTGCCGAGGAGGCCACCGCCGAGGAGCTGGAGCAGATCCGCCAAGCCGCGGAAAAAGACCTGGATGCCATCACCGACCGGGCCGATGAGATTACCGGTTATCGTCCATGATATATCGGGCCGG
>CAYTQK010000217.1:0-5611 GCA_964439745.1 uncultured Desulfobacterales bacterium | reverse complement strand
CCGGACGCTCTACCCCGGTTCCGGTTTTCCCGAAGAAATGGGCGGCCCCAACGCCGCCGGCCGCACCCTCAATATCCCCCTGCCACCCCGGACATCCGCGAAAGGTTTTCTCCATATCCTTGAAACCGTGGTTTTGCCGGTACTGGACGAATTCAAGCCGGACCTGGTCATCAACTCCGCCGGCCAGGACAATCATTACACCGATCCCTTGACCGACATGCTCTTTTCCGCCCAGGGCTACGCCCGGCTGAACGAACTGCTGCAGCCGGACATCGCCGTGCTGGAAGGCGGCTACTCCATTGAGGGCGCCCTGCCCTATGTCAACGTCGGCATCATCCTGGCCATGGCCGGCATGGATTACAGCAAGATCACCGAACCGGGCTACGATCCGGCCAAGATCCGCCAGACCGAGGCGGTCACCCGGCAGGTGCACAAAATCGGCCAGACCGCCTTGCAGATCTGGCAGCAGCGTCATGATCTGACCCGGCAGCGGCAGCAGCAGGCCGGCGAATTCGAAGAGCGCACCAACCGGGTATTCTATGACACGGACGGCATTTACGAAACCCAGAAGGAAACCGTGCGGATCTGTGAAAAATGCAGCGGCGCCCTGCGGATCGATTCGGCCTCCGACCGGGGCGGCCGGATCCTGGCCGTGCACATCCCCCTGCACGCCTGCCCGCAATGCCGCCAAACCGGCCGGCAATGGTATGACCAGGCCGAATCCGGCCGGTACCTGAAGGTTTTTCTCCAGAACCGTCCGGAAGATGAATACCTGGAAAAAACCGTCTGATCCGCGACCACGCCATGCCGCCACCTCTTGCCAACCTCGCCGTTCGCGACCGCCTGATGACCGCCGTCCGGGACTTTTTTCACCGCCATCAATACCTGGAAATCGAGACCCCCTGCCGCCTGCCGGCCCTTCTGCCGGAGGCGCATATCGAGCCGCAGCCCGCCGGTGACTGGTTTTTGCAGCCGTCCCCGGAAATCGCCATGAAGCGCCTTTTGTCGGAAAAATGCCCCCGCCTGTTCCAGATCTGCAAGGTCTTCCGCCGGGCCGAGCGCGGCCGCCGGCACCTGCCGGAATTCACCCTGCTGGAATGGTATCGCGCCGGGGCCGACTATACCGATCTCATGGCCGAAACCGAAGAACTGATCCGGTTTGCGACCGCCGCCCTGACCGGTGCAGCGGCCCTGCCCTACCAGGGCAGAGACATTGACCTGTCCCCGGGCTGGCCCCGGCTGACCGTGGCCGAGGCCTTCGACCGCCATGCCGGGATCTCCCTGGCCGAAGCCCTGCGGCGGCAGACCTTTGACGAGCTCATGGGCTTGACCATTGAACCGGCCCTGGCGGCCGGATACGATCAGCCGGTATTCCTGGTGGACTATCCGCGCCATCCGGGCGGCTCCCTGGCCCGGGAAAAACCCGGTCTGCCGGATACGGTGGAACGGGTGGAACTTTATATTGCCGGCCTGGAACTGGCCAACGGCTTTTCCGAGCTGACCGGCACCGACAACTACCGGCAGCGTTTTGCCGAAGAAGAACAGCGTCAACGCCGGGCCGGGCGGACTCCACACCCCTGGCCGGAATCCTTTCTGCAAGAGATCGGGGGAATGCCACCGGCGGCCGGCAATGCCCTGGGCCTGGACCGCCTGGCCATGCTCTTCTGCGACGCCGCCGACATCGGCCAGGTGGTGGCCTTTGTCCCGGAATCTCTCTGACCCCTGATAAATCAAAAAAATGCCTTTCGCCCGCCGGCCGCGGCCTTTGCCCCGAAACCGTTCGGCAGCAGGATTCTTTTTATTCCCCGTTATTTATCAACAAATCCAAGCGGCTATCTAGGCCGGTACAAAAAAAAGATTGACTTTTTTATAACGAAAATGGAAATTAAATGATTTTTGACTATAAGTAAATTATTCGACGCATGGAGACAGACATGGCATCATTTTCAGCCGGACTCGGCGGAAAAGGCACCTTTTCCCGGGGGGTTCATCCCCCGGATCAGAAACTGTTTTCCGCGGACGCCCCCATCGAGGTCCTGCCCGCCCCGGAGACAGTTGTTTTACCGCTTTCACAGCATATCGGCGCACCCTGCAAGGCGGCCGTAAAAACCAAGCAGGAAGTCCAGCTCGGCGATGTGGTCGGCCAGGCCGGCGGCTTTGTTTCGGCCCCCATCCATGCTCCCTTCAGCGGCAAGGTCAAGAAACTGGTCAATGTCACCCTGCCCACCGGCCGGCGGGTTCCGGCGCTGCCCATCACCGCGGAGAACGGGGACGCCACCGCCGACAGTAAAAAATTATACGCCGAACTGGTATCCGATAACTGGGAGACGGCAGGCATCGCCGGGCTGGACCGCCAGGCCATTATCGACGCCATCAGCGAGGCCGGCATCGTCGGCCTGGGCGGAGCCGCCTTTCCGGCCCACGTCAAGCTGACACCCAACAAGGAAAAACCGGTGGATGTCCTGCTGGTCAACGGCTGCGAGTGCGAACCCTACCTGACCGCGGACTACCGCCTCATGGTGGAAGCCTCCCGGGCGTTGGTGGCCGGGACGTTGATCGCCGCCCGGGCCGCCGGGGCGGATAAAACCGTCATCGCCATTGAAGACAACAAGCCCCAGGCGGTGGAAGCGGTCCGCCGGGCTGCCCAGGGTACCGGCATCGAGGTGGCCGCCCTGAAGACCAAGTATCCCCAGGGCAGTGAAAAACATCTCATCGTGGCGGTGACCGGCCGCAAGGTCCCGCCCGGCGCCCTGCCGCTGGACGTGGGCGTGGTGGTCAGCAACGTCGGCACGGCCTGTGCCATGGCCTTTGCCGTTTTAAAGAAAAAACCGCTGACCCACCGGGTCATCTGCGTGACCGGCGCCGGCATTCGTCAGCCCAAGAACCTGTTCGTACCCATCGGCACGCCGTACCGCGCCCTGATCGATTACTGCGGCGGCCTGACCACCGACGCCGTGCGGGTAATCTCCGGCGGCCCCATGATGGGCTTTGCCTTTACCGACCTGGATCTGCCGGTCACCAAGGGCACCAGCGGCGTCACCGTGCTCATCCGGGATGATGTCAAAAAAGCGGCGGAAACAGCCTGCGTCCGGTGCGGCCGCTGCGTGGATGTCTGCCCCATGAACCTGGTTCCCACCAAGCTGGCCATGGCCGCCCGCAACCAGGCCCCGGATGTGGCCGAGGCTTACCATATCATGGCCTGCATCGAATGCGGCTGCTGCGCCTACACCTGTCCGGCCAGCCTGCCGCTGGTGCAGTTGATCCGGCTGGGCAAGGCCCAGGCAGCAGCGAAAAAACAGTAACCGCTGACGCTGCCCGGACAGCGGGCAGAGGTCTGCAGACATAAGCAAGGTATGATCAAACCATGAATGAAACCACGCAAGCAACCCAAGCCAACCCGGCCGGCGATAGCGCCGAGCGGGTATTCCAGGCGGTCAGTTCGCCGCACCTGTCCAACACGGCCTTTACCACCCGCCGGATGATGGCCGACGTACTGATCGCGCTTATTCCCCTGGTACTGGTTTCCGTCATTGTCTTCGGCATGTATGCCGTTATTCAGCTGGCCATCTGCCTGATCAGCTGCCTGGCCGCCGAAGCGGTTTTCACCGCCTTGCGGAAGAAACCCGTCACCCTTTCCGACGGTTCCGCGGCCATTACCGCTATTATCCTGGCCCTGTCCCTGCCGGCCACGGCGCCCTGGTACGTCGGCGTCATCGCATCCGTGGTGGGCATCGGCATCGGCAAGGTCATTTTCGGCGGGCTGGGCATGAACATCTTCAACCCGGCCATGGTGGGCCGCGCCTTTGTCATGATCTCCTTTGCCGGCAGCATGGCCGCCTCGGGCTACCTGGACGACGGCAGCACGGTTGATGTCATGACCATGGCCACACCCCTGACGGCCTTCAAGCAGGGCGGCGAAGTCACCCCCCTGATGAATCTGATCATCGGTACCACCAACGGTTCTTTGGGAGAAGTCAGCGCCATCGCCTGCCTGTTGGGCGGCGTTTACCTGTGCCTCCGCCGCACGGCCTCCTGGGAAATCCCGGCCGGCGTTATCGCGACCACGATCATCCTGGGCGGACTGGCCGATATCGTCGGGGCTGGCTCCGCCTGGAGCGTCTGGCATCACCTCTTTGGCGGGGCCCTGCTGTTCGGTGCGTTTTATATCGCCACCGACCCGGTTACCACTCCGCTGACCCCCCGGGGAAAATGGATTTTCGGTATCGGGGTCGGCGCGATCATCATGCTGCTGCGGGTCTTCAGCGGCTATCCCGAGGGAGTCATGTTCGCGGTACTGCTGATGAATGCCCTGACGCCGCTGATCAATCGCTGGACCATCCCCCGACCATTCGGGGATACGGGCAAACAGGAATAAAAAAGAAAGGCGCCGGAAAATGGCAAACCAAAACGGCAACAATTTTTTCAAGCAGGCCTGGCTGGTACTGGTGCTGGCCATGTTTTATGGCGCGGCCCTGGCCGGCGTCCATATCAAGTTTTCCCCGGTTATCGAGGAGAACAAAATCAATGAAACCCGGCAGCAGATCCCGGAACTGATTTTCGGCCGGGCCGGGGCGGAACAGGCGGCTGAAGCCCAAGAGCCGCTCCAGTCGGAACGGCTGATGCTCACCGTGGACCAGAACGGCCGCCAGACCTCCTACAGTGTTTTCCAGGCCACCCGGGATAGCAATGTCCTGGGCTGGGTGGCCAAGGCCTCCGGCCAGGGATACGCCGACCAGGTGGAACTGCTGATCGGATTGTCGCCCCGGGCCAAAAAAATCACCGGCCTTTTTGTGCTGGGGCAGAAGGAAACACCCGGCCTGGGTGCCAAGATCGTGGAACCGGACTGGCGGGCCCAGTTTGCCGGACAGACAACCGACAAACAAATGAAAGTCGTCAAGGACGGGGCGGATAAACCCCACGAGATCGACGCCATCACCGGCGCCACCATCTCTTCGGAAACCGTCTGCAGCATTGTTAATAAAACCGTGGCCGACCTGAAACCGCAATTGGCCGAACGGGTCAGCTCCGGCAACAACAGCGAATAACCACCAGAAAGGACAGGTTGAAAACATGGCAGATCAACCCACTCCGATGGAACGATTTATCCAGGGCATTATCCCGGAAAATCCCGTTTACCGGCAGCTTCTGGGTTTATGCCCGGTACTGGCGGTAACCGGCAGCATGCAGGCGGCCATGACCATGGCCGGCGCGGTCATGTTCGTGCTTTTCTGCGCCAACGTGGTCGTCAGCCTGATTCGCGGCCTGCTCAAACCGCATCTGCGGATTGTTATCTTTACTTTGACCATCGCCACCTTTGTGACCATCGTGGACCGGTTTCTGGCCGCCTACATGTATTCCATGAGCAAAACCCTGGGACCGTACATCCCGCTGATCATCGTCAACTGCCTGATCATCTGCCGCTGTGAAGTGTGCGGGTCCAAGCAGGGGGTCATCACCGCCGGTGCCGACGCCATCGGCCAAGCCCTGGGCTTTGCCCTGGCCCTGGCTTCCATCGCCGCCGTGCGGGAGATTCTCGGTTCCGGCACCTTTTTCGGCCTGGCCGTTCTGCCGGATGCCTGGCCGGGCTGGCTGATCATGGCGTTGCCCCCGG
>CAYTQK010000216.1:0-5620 GCA_964439745.1 uncultured Desulfobacterales bacterium | reverse complement strand
GACCGGATGATGGGCTGCCGGTTTTCCATCAGGTATTTGAACGCCCGGGCCTGGCGCAGTTCCGGCACCAGCGGGGTGCCGTCCGGCCCGGTCTCAAAGCCGTTTTCCCGGTACCAGCGGGTCAGCAGCTGGGGCCGTTCATGGCAGATGGCCGCCCGGGTCTTGAGGTGGATGGCCAGAAATTCCTTGAGCCGGGGAAAATCGTCCAGGTTGTATTCGGCCAGGTAGGGGTCGGCCAGGAAGCGCACCCCCGGATCCGTCCGTCCGGCGCTGAGGCCGGGCGGCCGCCGGGCATTGACGCTGGCGGCGGCGGCCTGCTCGTGATCATAGGTGCGGTGCTGGTCCCTGGCTTCTTTCTGCAGTTTTTTGATCTGGAGTTTTTTCAGCAGCAGCGACAGGTAAAAATTGAACAACTGCAGATAGCCCAGGTTGCCCTCAGTAACCATGCGGTTTTCCATGAGGGTCAGCATCAGCTGGTTGGGCGGCCGGGTGACGGCTTCCTTGAGGGCGTCCTCGTCCACAAAGACCAGGCGGGCGTCGGTTTTTTCCGGCAGGGTCTTCAGCACCCGCACCCGGCCGTTTTCAAATCGCAGGGCCTGCCGGACGCTGTTGTTGGCGGTGCGGATGCCGAAGGTGAAATGAACCGGCCCGTCAGCCGTGGTCAGGTAACGGTTCAGGGACGGGCGGTAATTGAAGCTGGCCGCGAAATAATGCAGAAACAGGCGGGTCAGCCGGTTGGTCAGGCCCTTTTGGGAGCGGGATGGCGCCGTTGTCATAGGTCCCTCCTGGCTGGTCAGTTAATGGGAAAATACATTCCGGCCAGGGGCAGGCCCTGGTCAATTTTTTCTTTTACGCGGTGAACATCCATGATCAGCCGCTGTATCCGTTCTTCCACAAAGGCTTCCACATCGGCCAATACCTCATGAAAGAGGCGGCTGTTATACAGGGCCACCAGGCCGTGCAGATCAGACCAGAACTGGACGGTAATGTTCAGGATAAAACGGTCTTTCTCTGGATCAGCGGCCGTGATGTAGTCTTTCAGGGGCTCGACGAATAAGGCCAGGCATTGCAGGGCGGTCTCTTTTTCAAAACGGGCGGTGGGTTCCATGGCCGTGCCCACATAATCCAGGTACTTGGGCGTGTTGAGATTGAACATGAGGTCATAATAGTCGGGGTAGGTGCGGCCGAATTCCAGGTAGGCGCGGATCATGGCTTCGATCCCGGAAACCAGTTCCCTGCGCGGGGTATATGCCGCCCGGAGCATTTCCTGCAGGGTTTCAAACCCCCGCACCCGGATCATCAGGTTGAGTTCATCCTTACCGGCAAAATAGTTGTAAATGGTAGTAGCGGTGATACCCAGGCGGGCGGCGATTTTGCGGAAGCTGAGATTGGCAAATCCTTCCCGGATTATAATATCCAGCGCGGTATCCAGGATCCGCTGGCGGACATGGTCAATCTCCTCCCGGGTCATGGGGGCTTTGGGCATAAGGCCTCCTTTTGAATAACGGTGTTATCTTAACGCTGTTATTTATAATGTCAAGAAAAAATGTTTGACATCCCCGGTAAGTCGTCTGGTAGGCTTGATAAAATTCATCTGCAAACCGAAACCCCAAATCAGGATGAACGACCGGTAATGTTTAGGCCGGGTTGCTGGCATCCGCAAGGAGAAAAGATGAAACACGATTATCGTTGGAATGATTTCCGCCGGCAGGTGGTGTTGGCGCTGCTCATCGTTCTGGCCGGGCTGGGCTTGATGCTGACGCCGGCCTGTTCCGGAAACAATGGTGAGGAAGCGTCCAGGCCGGGCAAAGCCGTCAGCAGCGGTCAGCCCGGCGCAGCCGAACAAGAGATGGAGGCGTCCGCTGCCGGGGAAGAGGAGGCTACCCAGCGGCAGCAGGATATTGAGCGCATGAATGAGCTGCAGGAAGAATTGATGGCCCTGCAGCAGCAGGTCATCAAGGATACCCCCGAGCTGCAGCAGGAGCAGGAGGTGTTGCGGGATCTGATCACAAGCAAGCTGGAGCAGAACCTGGATGAAAACAACGTGGATGTGGACCGGATCCAGGAGCTGCAGACACAATTGCAAAGCGAGGACCTGGATGAAGAGAAAAAAGCCGAACTGCTGGAAGAGTTTCGCACCAAGGCCCAGCAGTACAACCAGGCCCGGGCCACGGCCATGAATGACGCCGAGGTCCAGGAAAAATACCAGGCCTACGTGGAGCATCTCAAGGCCAAGATGGAGAAAGCCGACCCCACCATGCCGGAAACCACCAAAGAGATTGAAGCCCTGCAGTCCAAGCTGCAGCCGCAGCAGTCGCAGCAGCAGCCGCCGCAGCCGCAGCAGACCCAGCCTTCGGAAACCGAACCGGCGGCCGGCGAATAACTGATGTTTGTTTAACCCGGATATTTCATGATTTTTTTCGACGGCAATCGTTTAATCAATAAGCTTGCAGATAGTTATTGATGATTTTGATCTTTTTTTTAAAATACAAATTGTCATTGGCTGTTTATGGAATTTGAACCATTTAAGTGTCGAAAAAATTCACCCTGCGGTCCCGCCGGGGGCGGGACTTGCAGCTGCGTCCAAATCGAATCGTGCAATATCCGGGCTGACCGGCCCCGCTCCCCTTACCCGGGGGCGGGGCTTTTACCGGTACCGGCCCGTCACGCGGGCCGGGCCGCATGTTTCCATGAAAAATAATCATCATCTGGCCCCGACTGATTTTCTGGATGCCGATCATCCCGCCGTGCGCCGGTTTGCCGAAGAAGCTGCCGGTACGGCCGCAACGGACCGGCAGCGGGCGGTCAATCTTTTTTACCGCGTGCGCGATGATTTCCGGTACAATCCCTATGCCTTTACCCTGGAAGCGGACAAGTACCAGGCCAGCTATGTCCTGGCGGCCGAAGAAGGGTTCTGCATCCAAAAGGCCATTCTCCTGGCGGCCGCGGCCCGGGCCCTGAACATTCCCGCCCGGCTGGGCTTCGGCAACGTGAAAAATCATCTGACCACCGAGCGGCTGAAACAGCTCATGGGCGGGGATCTGTTCGTCTTTCACGGCTACACGATCCTCTTCCTGGACGGTCGGTGGGTCAAGGCCACACCGGCCTTTAACCGCAGCCTGTGCGACAAGTTCGGCACCCGGCCGCTGGAATTTGACGGCCGCTCAGACGCGGTGTTTCATCCCTATGACAACCAGGGCCGGCTTCACATGGAGTATGTGCACGATTACGGCGCTTTTGACGATTTTCCCCTGGAGATGATGATCGCGGAAATGCGCCGCTACTATCCGGCCTGGTTTGCCGATCCGGCCGCCGCCACCGCCCTGATCGACAAAGCGGCTGACGGTGATTTTGAACAGGAAGCCGCGGACGACGCCGCCGGCCGGTAATCCCGCTGCCGGACAGGGGCCGCTCCGGCCATCTCAGCAGATCCTGTTGTTCTGCGGCCGGGCCGGCAGGCACTCTTCCATCAATGCCTGGCGATGCTGATCCACAAAGCGGTCGACATCGTCCTGCCAGTTTTGCATGCAATGAAGGCCGGCTGCTTTCAGCCGGCTGTTGTCCAGGATGGCGTTTTTCGGCCGCGGCGCCGGGGTGGGGCATTCCACCGTGGTGCCCGGGGTCAGGGCATGCATCAGGTCCATCTGCTTGAGAAAGTAGACACCCAGCTCATACCAGGAGCAGTATCCCTCGGCCGTGGCATGATAAATGCCGCCGGCGGACTCGGTTTCCAGCAGGATTTTGATCTGCCCGGCCAGGGTCGCCGTCCAGGTGGGCGCGCCATACTGGTCAGCCACCACCTGCACCGGCTGGCAGGGGTTCTTCAGGGTCAGGCCCAGCATGGTTTTCAGAAAATTCCGGCCGCTGCTGCCGTAAAGCCAGGAGGTCCGCACCACGCAATTGCGGTTTCCGGGAAATTGCAGCGCCGCTTCCTCCCCTGCGGCCATGGTACGGCCATAGACCGATTCCGGGCTGACGAGATCTTCCTCGCTGTATGCGTGGCCAAGGGGCAGGCCGCCGTCAAAAACATGATCAGCGGACAGGTGCAGCAGGCGGCCGTCAAATACGTCGGCGGCCGCGGCCAGGTTTTCCGGTCCCTGGACATTGAGCCGCCAGGCCGCCTCGCCATCGCTTTCACAGCCATCCACGTCGGTGTAGGCGGCACAGTTTAGAATCCAGTCCGGCTGGACTTCGCGTACGGCCGTTAAAACCGCGGCCTTGTCGGTAATGTCCAGCTCGTCGGTATCAACGGCCACGACTTCATGATTTCCGGCCAACAGGACGACGCATTCCGCGCCCAGCCGGCCATAGGCGCCGCAGATAAGGATTTTCATCGGGATGTATCCTGCTGATGGCCATCCCGCAGCAGGTCAAAAATCGTCTTGACCGGGTTGAAAACCGCCGCCGGCAGTTCCACGAAGATGGTGTTCCAGTCGGCCATGGAACCGTTCCACAGGCCGGGATGTTCCAGGGCTTGCAAGGTTCGTCCGTTGCGGGATTTTTCGGTGATAATGCCGGCGGAGGGATCGGCAAATCGGCGCAGATCATAGGGGCGGCCGGCATGGTCGCACAGACCGGCCGCCATGATGACCGGGTTGAAATGGGTGGAAGACTCCCAGATCTGTTTCTGCTCCGGGTCATCCATGTCCACCTGGGCCTGCTCGATGATCTGCGGGGACCGCCGGCCGCGGCTGTCCTGGACCAGGAAGGGGCCGCCGCCCGGTTCTCCCGCGTGCTTTACCACGCCGCAGACCCGCAGGGGGCGATCAAGAATCCGGCGGAGAAAGTCCACCTGCTCCGCCAGGCTGCCGTTGCGAATGGAGGCGGGCGGTTCCACCTGCAGATCTTTTTCCACAAAGGCCAGCAGCGCCGCCACGGTATCATCGTCCGGCCTTTGTTTGTCCAGCCCGCGGAGAAAATCAAACAGACGCTGCTGCTGTAAAATGAGCAGGCCGCATAAAACCTGCAGATCCCCGGTATGGGCCTGCCGGACCGGGGCAATGGCGACGTTGTCGATGTTTTTGATAAAAACGATGTCCGCGGCCAGTTCATTGAGATTGGATAAAAGGGCTCCATGCCCGCCGGGACGGAACAGCAGCCGGCCGTTTTCGTCCCGGAAGGGAGTGTTGTCCAGGTCCGCGGCAATGGTATCGGTGGCCGGATGCTGCGTGGAAAAATCGACCGCGGCCGCACGGTTTCGGACGGCAGTCTGAATATGCTCAGCCACCCGGCGCTTATGTTCCGGGGAAACGGTGAAGTGGACCCGGCAGGAGCCGTCCCTTTCGCCGAACAACTCCCGGGCTTCGGCCAGTTGTTCCGCAAAAGCGGTCGGACAATGGCCGTCTTTATACCGATGAAAGGGGATCAGGCCCTTGGGCAGGCCTTCCAGTCCCAGCCACTTGTCCGTCAGCAGCAGTTCCAGGATTTTTAGGTGCCGTTTTTCAGCCAGGAGGGTCTCAAGCGGCGAACCAGCACGGTGCGACGCTTCGGCCAGGCCGGGATAAAAGGCACAGCGAGAAAGAGGAGCGTAGACTGTTTCAAGGGTGTCTGCCACTTTTCCGGAAGGCACTGCACTGCCATGACAAAGGGCCGATAAGTCACTGAACATGCGCGTGGCCGC
>CAYTQK010000215.1:0-5638 GCA_964439745.1 uncultured Desulfobacterales bacterium | reverse complement strand
TCGGCAGCAATCCCGAAATTCAGGCAGATCGACTTGGCGGGTCCGATATGGAGATATCCATTGGGCTCCGGTGGAAAACGGGTCACCAGGCCCTCGTCATAGGCGCCCCCGGCCAGGTCCTCCTGAATAATTTTTCTTATAAAATCAACAGGCTGCTCCGTCATAAGTAACTCCTCAGGCAATATTGTTGTCGGCGCCGTATCCGCCCAGATCCGCGGCCACCCGGGCAAAACCCAGTTTCTGCAATTGCCGCCGGATCCGTTCCCGCCGGGACTTTTCGGTGAGCTGCTCGATCTGCTCCGGATCGACTTCGATCCGGGCTGCCTGCCCGCAGAGCCGGACCCGGCACCGGGCAAAACCCAGGTCGTGCAGCAGGTTTTCGGCCGCCTCGATCCGTGCCAGGCGTTCGATCGTGATGGGCGTACCAAAGGGAATCCGCGTGGCCAGGCAGGCATTGGACGGCTGGTCCCAGACCGGCAGTCCGGCGGCACGGGCCAGCTGAACGACTTCTCCTTTGCGCAAACCCACTTCCACCAGGGGAGAGAGGATCCCCATTTCCCGTCCGGCCCGGATGCCGGGCCTGTCTTCATCCAGCTCATCGACGCAGAGACCGTCCGCCAGGCGCTCCACGCCCAGGCCGGCGGCCGCCCGACCCAGCTCCGTCCACAACATTTTTTTGCAGATATAGCAGCGGTCCGGGGGATTGGCCGTGAATTCGTCGGTCTCCAGGCGCCGCGTCGGCCACTCCACCTGCCGGACGCCGAGGCTCGAGGCCACCCTTGCCGCCGCCTGCCTTTCTTTGGCCGGATGCAGGGGAGAAATCGAAGTCAGTGCGACGACCGCATCGCCCACCGCTTCATGGGCCACGGCCAGCAGCAGGGCACTGTCAACACCGCCGGACAGGGCCACGGCCAGGGGCGCCTGCTTCTTCACCATGGCTGTCAGCCGGTTTTTCTTGGCTGTGATGCCGGCATCAATAATGATGGTCACCTCCGACGGCCGGGCCGCCAGCCGCCGGCAGGCGGCAAAAAGCACTTTACAAACAGCTTCGGTATCTTATATAGTATTCAATTTCATATAAACTCAATGTATAGCATGACCGAACCGATATTTTCAAAGGAGTTTGACCGGTATGGGAAAAAAAAGCCTGTTCCAATCCACCTCACAATCAAAAAAAAATGATCGCCAAGAAGAACCATCGGCAGCCGCCCCGGAAGAAAGTCCGGAGATGACCACCCCGCCCGCGCCGGAAACCGCCCCGCCGAAGGAACCTGCTCCGGCCGCCGCGGACACCGGGACAACCGCCGGGCCGGCTGCGGCCGACCCCTCAGAACCACCCCGGCCCAAAAAAGAGCCAGCGCCCCCGGAGCAGCCGGCCCCGGCTTCTTCCCCCCGGCCAGCCACCGGCGACAGCAAGCCCGCAGTCACAAAGGCCGCCCCCTGTGCTACCCCATCCGCCGGCAATGCTTCGACCGACTCTTTGGATGACAACGGCCAGGCACCGCCGCTGGACGGTTTTATAAAAACAATCGTGGCCGTTGTCGGCGGCCTTCTTCTGCTGATTTTTCTGGCCAGCCTGTTTCATGCCAATAATTATTACGTCCGCCAGTCCGACGGCGCGGTGGAAATCTGGAAAGGCACCTTTACCCCGGCCGGCAAAGAGCGGCTGCTGATTCTGCACGGGGCGGACTGGGACCGGCCGGAACGGGAAGTCTACGACAAAAAAACCGTCTATACTTTTGCCGCCGGCGCTTACGCGGCCAAAGCCCTGGCCCTGGCCGGTGCGTCCGGCCTGCCGGACTACAATCGAATTGATGCCTACCTGGAACGGTCACTGGCATTATTTTCTGAAATCGATAATCAACCGGCCGTGGACACCCTCCGTCAGGTACAGACCTATCTCGATGAAGCCGCCATCCTGGATGCCAGCGGGGAAAAAGAAGCCATGGCCCTGGCCGGCCGCCGGCTGGACACCGTTCAGCACGCGCTGTCCGGCGTTGTCATGAGCACCCGGCCGCAGGAAAAAAAGAGCGAAGCACCTGCCGAAGAGGGCAGCGCACAGCCCGAAGCACACGAACATAAGTAAAAAACAATTGGCTGTCATCCCGGACTGAACAGCCCCCCCGCAGACCAGGGGGGCCGGCGCGAAAGCAGCGGCGACCACTACCGTCTCAGACGGCCCGGGCCCACTTTTTGATGCGCGGCACCGTTTTGTCCGGCCATTTGTCACTTATCCGCAAGGCCACGAACCGCTGATAGGTATGATGGAGGAAGGCCAGCAGGATCTGGTACTGTTCCATGCGGGTCAGCAGGGCGGTTTCCCGGGTGTCATCCTCCCCGGGCTCAGCCGCCCCCGTCTCCGGCGCATCGGTTTCCGGCACTTTCAGATTGGACACGTCCAGGCTCTCTCCCTTGATATCAAAAATCCAGAGCTGGTCGGAAAAATAAAAATAGAGATTCATTTCCGTGACCACGGCGCCCTTTTTTACGGCCAGCCGGCCCTCTTCCAGTTCGGATTCACTCCCCTTGATGGTGATGGTCTCGACCGCCTCCCGGCGGCTGTTTTCCAGGACGATGCGGTTGCCGATCCGGAGCGTTGCCGGCCTGTCCTCGGCGTCCTTGAAATCATCGGGAGACTGCTCGATCAGGAACCACAGCCAGGTCAGGAATTCATGTCCCAGAAACTTGTACCGGTTATAGGCGACAGAGACGTCAAGCATGATTACTCCATGAAATTAGTGGGGGCGCAGGTAAACAGGCGGTCCTTGTCTTCATCGGACAGACCGGCCTCCAGGGCCGCGATGGTATAGGGGAAAAGCCGGATCAGGCGCAGGGAGAATGTTTTTAAAAACAGGGTCTCCAGCTCTTCGTTGGCGTTCTTCAGATTGGAGAAAAACCACAGCCGCCCGGCCTCGTAGTCCCAGGCCAGGTCAAAGGCCCGGGGCGTGGCCGGGATCCGCAGGGCCAGCTCGTGCAGCACCTTCTCCCGGATCTGCTGTTTTTCTTTTTTGGCGAGCAGCTGCTGGCCGGTCTTTTCCAGTTTCTTTCTGATCTGCTGATCACAATATTTCCGGACCACCTTGGCCGGAATGGATTTCTTGTCGATGCGCAGGACAAAAACCAGGAAATGGCCGAACTGGACGTCGGCACTGTCCATATCGGCGGCCAGGGGCGTTTCAAAGGAAGACCAGCCCACCGCTTTTTCCGCGGGCTGGTCATCGATGTTGGCGATCACATGCCGTCGCAGGCGGCTGTGCACGGTTTCCACCACCGGTGCCGGCAGGCCGCCCTCCACCCGGTAGCAGGTAATCGATGTTCTGGTTGTCAGCAGTCCCATTCTCTTTATCCTTTTTCCTCGATTCATCGCCGGTCCGGCAGTTTTTCAGGACCGGCATTCCAGTATCCGAACGTCGATCTCCCCGTCCAGGGCCTTTTGAAAGGAGCGGGCGTCCTGGTCCGAACCGACCACCGTGCCGTAATGCATGGGAATGGCGATCCGGGGCTTGATCATGCGGGCGGCCTGGACGGCCTCTTCGGCCGTCATGACGTATGTTCCGGATACGGGCAGCAGGGCGATGTCCGCACGGATATCCGCCATTTCCGGAATTACATCAGTATCCCCGGCATGATACAGGCGAATGCCGTCCAGCTCAATGACAAATCCCAGCCATTGGTTCCGCCGGGGATGAAATTGCTTGTCCGTATTATAGGAAGGCACCACCTCGATGGCGACATCCTTTTCGGTAACCGTATCGCCGGGGGCAACCGTCCGGACGTTCCCGGACAGCTTGGCGGCCGAATCCTTGTCCGTGACGATCATTGTTTCCGGTCCCTGAATTCTGGCCACGTCCTCCGGGCTGCAGTGATCAAAATGTTCGTGGGAAATGAGAATAAGGTCCGCCGTCGGTCCGCCGGAAATCTGGTAGGGATCGAAGTAGACGGTCCGGCTCCCATCGATCCGGAAGGCATCGTGTCCCAGCCAGTTGATCTGTTTGACAAAATCTTCTGCTGTCATAATAAACCTCCTTTAGGAAATATCCGGTTTATGGTGTTTCCGCCTCCTGGGTCAGCCGGAAGAAAACATCTTCCAGGTCCGCCTGCCCGGCCCCGGTTTTCAGGGTCAGGTCCGCCATGGTACCGTCGGCGATCAGGCGGCCCTGATGGATAACGCCGACCCGGTCGCACACTTCCTGGGCCACGGAAAGGGTATGGGTGGACATGAATATGGTTACCCCGGTTTCGGCCAGTTCGCGAAAGAGCGACTTGATCATCTTCTGTCCGCCGGGATCCAGCCCGACCATGGGTTCGTCCACCACCAGCACCCGGGGCTCATGAAGCAGCGCCCCGGCCATGATAAGGCGCTGCTTCATGCCGTGTGAAAACGATTCTATGAGATGATCCCCCCAGGCCTCAAGGGAAAAACGGGCCAGCTGCGTCCGGGCGCGTTTTGCAAAGGTCTTTTTCTCCACCCCGTACAGGTCGGCCATGAATTTCAGAAATTCCATGGCCGTCAGTTTTTCATACAAAAAGGGCCGGTCCGGGATAAACCCGATCTGCTGCTTGGCCGCTTCCGGCGCAGCTGCCATATCGATGCCGCAGATACGGACTTTGCCCGCGGTGGGGGCCAGAATGCCGCCGAGCATGCTGATGGTGGTTGTTTTTCCGGCCCCGTTGGGCCCGATAAACCCGAAAATTTCACCGACACTGACAAACAGGGACAGGTCGGCCACCGCTGTAAAATTCCCGTATTTTTTGGTCAGGCCGGCAGTTTCAATCACCATTACTCCTTTCCCCCTCCGGGTTTCCACCGGTTGCCCCCTTCCGAACACCGGCGGCAGCCGGCCGGTTTTACTCGGATGACGGCTCGCTGCTCCTGGTTTTCTGTCGCGCCTTCAGCGCCCGCCAGCGGTCCAGCCGCGATTTGATGGTCTTTTCATAACCGCGATCAGTGGGCTGGTAGTAAACCTGCCCGGCCAGCTTGTCCGGCAGGCGCTCCTGGGGGGTGTAACCGCCCTGGTAATCATGGGCGTACTTGTATCCCCGGCCATATCCGATGGACTTCATCAGGGCGGTGGGTGCGTTGCGGATATGGTGAGGTACCGGCAGATAACCGGTCGCTTTGACGGCCTTCTTGATGTCGTGGTGGGTCCGGTAGAGGCTGTTGCTCTTGGGCGCAGTGGCCAGATAGACGGCCGCCTGGACCAGGGCCAGGTCTCCTTCCGGCGATCCCAGCTGGCGATAGGCCTCCCCGGCATCGAGGGCAATCCGCAGGGCCGCGGGGTCGGCGTTGCCGATGTCCTCCGAGGCGAACCGGACCATTCGCCGAATAATGTAAAAAGGATCTTCCCCGGCCGACATCATCCGTTCCAGCCAGTAGACGGCTGCATCCGGATCACTGCCGCGCAGGCTCTTGTGCAGGGCCGATATGAGGTTGTAATGCTCTTCCCCGGCCTTGTCATACAGCATGGCCTTCCTGTCGATAGCCGTCTCGATGTCCGCCAGCGTAATGCTGCGCTGGTCCGGCGCTTCCCGGACACGCGCTGCGGCCGCTTCCAGGCCGTTCAGGGCGGACCCGACGTCCGCATCGGCCGTGGCCCCCAGGCGGGCCCGGGCCTCCTCGGCGCTTTTCCGCTTGCCT
>CAYTQK010000214.1:0-5646 GCA_964439745.1 uncultured Desulfobacterales bacterium | reverse complement strand
CCGCCGATATTTTTATCCGGAAAGCACTGATCGCGGGAGATGTTAAACAGCCCCTGGCGTTCATGCAGCACAACCGGCAGCAGATGGACGAGGTGGCCGCCATCGAGGATCGTCTGCGCCGCCGGGAATTCCTGGTAACCGCCGATGAGCTGTTTGCCTTTTACAAGGAGCGCCTGGACCCTGATGTGGTCAGCATGGACACCCTGGCCGCCTTGCTGGAGCGGCGGGGAGAGGATACGTTTTTACGTCTGCGCCGGGGGGAGGTGCTGCAGAAAACGCCGGCCGAAGAAGAACTGGCCCAGTTCCCCCAAGCCGTCACCGTGGCCGGGCATCCCCTGGATTGTGAATACCGGTTTTCCCCGGGAGATGACCGCGACGGGGTCACGGTGCGCATTCCAGCTGCCCTGGCGGCCGATGTTCCGCCGGAACGCCTGGACTGGCTGGTGCCGGGGCTGCTGCGGGAAAAAACCCTGGCCTTGGTCAAGGGATTGCCCAAGGAGTACCGGAAAAAACTGGTCCCGCTGAACCGGACCGTGGATATCATCGAGCGGGAAATGCCCCGGAGCCGGGGGCCGCTGGTATCGGAACTTTCGGCTTTTATTCACAAACGGTTTTCCGTCTGGGTCCCGGCCGCCGCCTGGCAGACGGAAGCGCTTCCGGATCATCTGAAAATGCGACTGGCCATTACCGGTGAAAACGGGCGGGAAATCCGCGCTTCCCGGGATGCCGGCATCCTGCGGCAGCAGGCGGAAAAGACGTCCGCGACAGACAACCTGGCCCCGTTGCGCCGGCAATGGGAGCAGGACCATATCGACTGGCGTAACTTCCCCGAACTGCCGGAACAGATTGATGCCGGAGAACGGCCGGTGTTTCCGGCACTGTCGGCGAACGAGGGTGCCGTCCAGGTGCGGCTGTTCGAGAACCGGAGCCGGGCCCGGGCCGCCCATCGGCAGGGCGTCCGCCGACTGCTGGAAAATCGACTGCGGCGGGAGATCAAACTGATGCAGCGGGATGTGAAGTTAACCGGTACCGCCGCCCGGGCGGCGGTCTACTTCGGCGGGGCGGCCACGCTGGAGGCGGCCATGCGCGACCGCGTCTCCGAACGATGTCTGGCTGCGGATATCCGCCGGCTTGCGGAGTTTAACCGGCTGGCAGCGGAAGTGGTGGCCAGGTTATATGAAGAGGCCGGTCAGCTGCGGGAACGGGTGGCGACCATCCTGACCGCCTGTCATCGGTTGCGGCAGGACCTGGCCCGGATGGAAGAGAAAATCCAGGCCGGCGGTCCGGTAGCCGGAGTATTGCAGCAGCTTCGGGACGAGCTGGCCGGTCTGCTGCCGGAAGGATTCGTGGCTCTTTATGAGGATCAGCGGCTGGAAAGGATTCCCGTTTACCTGGAAGCCGCCCGGCTGCGGGCCGGTCGGGCGGTTGAAAATTTTCCCCGCCATCGGTTGAAGGAGGAGCAGGCCGCCTGGGCGAGGGCAGAACTGGAGCGGCTGGTGGGGGCGCTGGGACCGGAGTCCACGCCCGCCAAGCGCGCGGCCGTGGAGGAATTTTTCTGGCTGGTGGAAGAGTACAAGATTTCTGTTTTTGCCCAGGAAATCAAGACGGCCGGGCCGGTCTCGGCCAAGCGGCTGCGGCAGCAAATCCGCAGGATCGATACCATGATATGAGGGCGGGTCCCTCCGGCCCGGATATTTCATGACATATCCGGGTTAGCCCCTGAATCGGGAAAAGACCCTTTCCAGCACGTCGCCCAGGTCTTTGCGGGTCACCGGCTTGGGAATATAGTCGTCCATCCCCTTGTCCAGCAGCGATTCCCGGTCGCCGACCATGGCGTGGGCGGTGATGGCGACAATGGGCACGGCGGGCGCGTCGGATCGATCCTGGATGGCCTTGATCTTGTTGGTGGCGGTCACCCCGTCCATGACCGGCATCTGGATATCCATGAGCACCAGGTCAAAATCATCGCCCTGGAATTTTTCCACTGCTTCCTGGCCGTTGATGGCGATGGTTACCTGGTGCCCCATCATTTCCAGCAGTTTTTCAGTGACCTTCAGGTTCATGGGGTTGTCTTCGGCCAGGAGGATGCGCAGCTTCGCTGCCGGAGATACGGCATCGTCGGCCGGAACGGAGGCCCCCCGCCCGGGGGCGGAAACCTTTTCCAGGGCCACGGTGAACCAGAAGGTGGCCCCCCGGTCCGGTTCGCTGTCAACCATCAGCGCCCCGCCCATGGTTTCCACCAGCTGCTTGGAGATGGCCAGCCCCAGGCCGGTGCCGCCGTATTCCCGGGTCACCGAGGCGTCCACCTGGTAAAAGGATTCAAACAGCTTGCGCTGGTTGTCCCGGTCAATACCGATGCCGGTATCGCTGACGGTAAAGGTAAGCGAAGCGTGGGTGTCGCTTTCAGACGGCGTCTCCACCCGGATGGCTACCGTGCCCTGGCGGGTGAATTTGACCGCGTTGCCGGCCAGGTTGAGCAGGACCTGGCGCAGGCGGACCGGGTCACCCCGCAGGGCGGCCGGGATCCGGTCGGATATATGGCATTCAAACCGCAGGTTTTTTTCCGCGGCCCTGATCCGGATGATATCGCTGACGTCCCGGAGAAGCTCCCGCGGATCAAAGACAATGTGTTCCAGTTCGATCTTGCCGGCTTCAATCTTGGAAAAATCCAGGATATCGTTGATGATTACCAGCAGGGATTCGGCGCTGTTCTTCACGCTGAGGGCAAAATCACGCTGCTGTTCGGAAAGGTCCGAGTCCAGCAGCATGTCTGTCATGCCGATAACACCGTTCATGGGTGTCCGGATTTCATGGCTCATATTGGCCAGAAATTCACTTTTGGCCCGGTTGGCCGACTCGGCCGCTTCCTTGGCCTGCCGGGTCGATTCCTCCGCCCAGCTGGAAAGAATCACCTGGGAAGCGGTATTGGCCAGGCTGCCGTAGAGCTGGTACTCCTCTTTTTCGATGGAATGGCGGGAAAACAGCCCCAGAACGCCGATGGTCCCGCCCTGGCTGTCGCGCAGGAGCCGGCCGGAAAAACTCTGAATGTTTTCCTGTTCAATCCAGTCCATATTGCAGATTTGATTGGCGGAGCGGACATCATTGGTCAGAAAACCGGGCATGCTGTCCGTGCCGATCCACTCAATGCGGTGATAGCCGAAGGGAATGCGTTGGTAGTGGCCGTTCAGTCGGGTCTGGGCGCCGGCACTAGCAAACAGGTGCAGGCAGGTCTGGCCGTCCCGGCAGACCCGCTCCCGGTGACGAACCCGGGCATGGGGGCAGTCCTGGCGGCAAAGGTCGCCCGGTTTGGCGATCCAGATGCGGCAGAGAAAGGCGTCAAAGGTCTGTACGATCCCCTCGCAGATGGCCTGGAGCCTCTCCTGCAGGTTGGTGCGGGTGAGGATATCCTCGTGGATACGGTTGATGCCCACGTGCCAGTCGAACATCTGCCGGCGGTCGTCCTCGGCTTTCTTCCGCTCGGTGATGTCCCGGGCGACCCCGATCAGGGAGGTGATCCGGCCCTGTTCATTCTTCAGCGGCGAGATATTGGAGATGTGCCAGCGCCAGCTGCCGTCGGTATGCTGGATCCGATACATGCTGCCGCTCTGCTTTTCACCGGTGGCGAAAATTTTTTCCAGGAAGGCCTGCGCCGCCGGAATATCGTCCGGGTGCATGAATTCCTGATAATGCCGGCCGACCACATCTTCCGGCCGGCCGCCCACCATGTCCCGGGTGTTGGGAGAAAGGTAGGTGTAATAGCCCTCCGGCGAAATCGAATAAATGATGTCGTTGGCGTTTTCCACGAAGGTGCGGAATTTTGCTTCACTTTCCCGTAGCGCCTCCTCGGCCTGTTTCCGTTCCGAAATATCGGTCAGGATGCCTTCGATGCCGAGGGCCTCTCCGTTTTCATCGTAATAAAAGTGGCTGCTGGCCAGCACCGTCACGGGCTGGCCCTGCTTGTCCTTCAGGGTCAGTTCAAAATTGCGGACCTGTCCGGTTTGTTCCATTTCCGCCAGAAAATAGTGACGTCCTTCCGGCTTCATGTAAAAATGATCAGCGATGTGCAGACCCAGCATTTCTTCGGCAGAATCGTAACCGGCCACCTTGGCCGCCGAGGGGCTGACCATGATCAAACGGTTTTCCCGGTCGGTGCGGTAAAACATGTCCTGCATGTTTTCGATAATGGAGCGGTATTTTTGTTCGCTTTCCCGCAGGGCCTTTTCCGCCTCTTTTTTGCGGGTGACATCCCGGGCAATGCCCTGGATGGCATAGGGCCGGTTGTCGCGGTAAACCAGGGTGCCCTTGGTCTCCACCCAGACGATGTTCCCGCTCTTGGTGTGCAGGGCTAATTCCAGCGGTTCCCGCAGGGCACCGGTTGCCATGATCTCTTCCAGGCCGGCCATGGCCTGGGCAAGATCGGCTTCCGAGAGCAGGTCCGCGTAATTGAGCTGCTGAAATTCCTCCTGGGAATATTCCAGGATTTCCAATGCAGGCGGGTTGGCCTCCAGGAAATTGCCTGCCAGGTCATTGAGGTAAATATACTCCAGGGAACGGTTGAACAGGGCATGATACCGCTCCCGGCTTTCCAGCAGCTCGGATTCGGTTTTTTTGCGGTCATCAATGTACTGGCTGACGCCGATCATCCCGCAGGGCCGGCCGGACGGGTCGTAATAAACCCGGGCATCCAGGGAAACCCAGACGGTACTGCCGTCCTTGCGGTACATTTCCAGTTCCACCCCCTTTACCCCCTCGATCTGCTTCTCATCCTGCAGCCGGGGAATATTTTTCCTGATAATTTTCAGGGCCCGTTCCCAGGATTCCGGGGTCATCTGTTCTTTGATGGGGATCGCCATGGCTTCTTCCGGGGTGAAGCCCCGGGCCCGTTCAATGGAAGGGCTGATATAGGTATAGGCAAGCTGCAGATCAGTGGTAAAGACGACCTCGTTGATATTGTCGGCCAGCAGCCGGTAGCGGGATTCCGTCTCAGCTGCGGCCGATGATCCGGAATCTGCCGGCGAAGCTTTCTGCCGCCAGTACCGCTGCCGGCGCCAGAAAAAAACGGCCAGGGCGGCCGCGGCCAGGAAAGCCAGCCAGGGGACCAAAGAGAGGGACGAGCCGGTCGGCGGACCTGGTGATGCGGCGGCCGGCACGGCCAGGAATGCTCCTGCCAGGACCAGGCCGAGGCCGCCTGTGGCCGCAGAAGAAATCCGGTAACGGATAGTCCTGGTTTTATCAGGGGCTGCAAGCAGGAGAATTAGGAGAGCGGCCCCCCTTGGAGGGGAAAGCAGATGATGTTTTTCCGGAGACATAGGACTTTCTCAAATGGCAAAACGGCATCACCGCAATTCTGCGCCCCTTGTTTTCAAAATGCCTTCAGCCGGGTGCGGACGCAATTTTTAAAATTGTTCGGGCATACGGGTAAATCGCCCGATCAAGGGGGTGCGAAAATAAGCTTTGTTTCTCCAAGACATTTTTATTATACCCAAAATAATCCCGCAAGGCCATAAATTTTATTAAACTGAGTACTTTAATAAATATCCGGCCGGTCTTGGGCGGCCAGATTTGTCAGCTCCCGGTCATAGTCGTCAATTATCCGGGGCCGAAGTGGTGAATTATCCCTGGGATACGTGGGAAACCCTCCATGCA
>CAYTQK010000213.1:1303-5684 GCA_964439745.1 uncultured Desulfobacterales bacterium | reverse complement strand
CCAGGTATTGCGGATTTTTCCCCTGGCAGTGGAAGCCATCCGCCTCCGGGGCGACATCTGCCTGGCCACGGGGGATTATGAACTGGCCATCTGGAATTACAGCCAGGCCATAGACCTTGATGACCAGCCGGCTGTTTACAGGAAGCGGGGCAGGGCATACATAAAGACCGGGCAGACCGAAAAGGCCTGCGCCGATTTTGCGCGGGCCTGCCGGGAAATCGATTGTACCGGTGAAGATTTTTCCGAATGGCGAAAGGACAATTGTCCCTGACAGGGGGCGTTGGCAGGGGGAATCCCGGGGCCGTCTCAAAGACAGCGGTAGGCGGCGTCGATCAGGCGCCGGGCCCGGGGATCCACCAGAATATAGGTATCCATTTTGTTCATGACGTAGCCGAAACCGAGCCGCGCCTCGGGATCGGCAAAACCCAGGGCGCCGCCGGCACCGGGATGGCCGAAACTTCGTCGTCCGGGGCCGAAATTTCCGGAAGGATTTTCCTGGTTCAGCATGAATCCGGGGCCGAAGCGGGTCGGCAGCTGCAGAACCGCGTCCCGGCCGGCAGCTTCCCGGCGGGAACACTGGTCGACGCCGTCCTGCGACAGGATCTGCCGGCCGTTTTGCCCACCGCCGTTGGCCAGGATACCATATAGTGCCGCCAGGGCCGCGGCCGTGCTCTGGCCGTTGGCCGCGGGGATCTCGGCACTGCGCCAGGCGGGGGAGTTGACACCGGTAATGATACTGAGGGGATTGGTAAACGCCCGGGCAGTGGGACCGGTGATATTGCCCAGCAACGCCCCGGCAAACCGCAAAGCATCTTGATGAATACTGGGACGCAGCCGCAGCATGATCATGGTGGCACAGCGGTGGTGTTCGGCGGGATCCAGGCCGATATGAAGATCCAGGCCCAGCGGACCGGTAATTTCCTGCCGCAGATATTTTCCCACGGACATGCCGGTGATGTTGCGAATCACCTGGCCCAGCAGCCAGCCGAAGCTGAGGGCGTGATAGCCGTGTTTTTGTCCCGGCGTCCACCAGGGGGCCTGGGCGGCATAGGCGGCGGTCATGGTGGACCAGTCATACAGGGCCCGGTTGGGAAGCTGCCGGCGAAGGGCGACCATACCGGCGGTGTGGTTGAGGAGCATCCGGACGGTAATGGCTTTTTTGCCGTGGCCACGGAATTCCGGCCAATAAGCGGCCACGGGTTTGTCCGGATCCAGACGCCCCTGATCCATCAGCCGCATGGCACAGATGGCGACAACCCCCTTGGTGGCCGAGTAGATGTTGGCCAGGGTCTCCGTCCGCCAGGGACGACGTCTGCGGAAATCAGTCCATCCCCCCCATAGATCAACGACCGGCTTGCCGTCTACAACCAGGGATACGGCCGCGCCGGTCTCCTGCTGATGTCGGAAATTGTTCTGAAAGGCTTTTTTGACGGGAATAAAGGCTGGATCACAACAGCCCCGGATTTCAACAGCAGTCATAGCGAATCTAACCTTGTATTGGCAGCATTGGCACCGTCTGCTGTTGTCTCATACATCAAACAAAGGGCCATGTCCAGCAGGTCACGAAAAGGCCAGAAGCCGGATCAGGTTTCCAGTTCATTTCCGTATTTGCTGATAAACCGTTCCAGCTGCACTTTCTGCATGGGCAGTATTTTATTAAAGCTGATACACAGATTCCGCACTTTTCCGGAGTTGTTGGGCATCTCCGCGATTTCAAAATCATTGACAATGCTGAAGGGAATATTGTCGACAATGATTCCTTCCCCGGGAAACATGATGGAAAGGGTGTCCACTTTTTGCAGGATGCGGTTGTTCTTTTCCACATAATGCATGGCTAGCCCCTTCATGCCGATATTCTTGATCGGTCCCAGGGTGACATAAGAAGGTTTGCCGAATTTTAAAAAAGAAGGTTTGATCACCATGGTATAGGCGCCATCCACCATGAATCGTTTCCAGCGCCGCCGCTCCCTGCCGGGCACCGTTGCCGGCCGAATCTCCCCGTTGTTCTGTTCCTGCATGCCTGCCTCCCGTTTTTGTTTCGGTTGATTCTCTTTGTTTCCCTGTCAAAATCCCTTATTTTTTACTTCTGCCGCAACGTATCAAAATGCTGATTGATCAGTTCTTCGACACTGGTCAGGCGATTTTGCTCCAGCGGAGATAAGGTCTGAAACATGCTGCTGATAATCTCCTGGGCGATCAGGATTTTATTCAGCTGGTCACTGGCAAACATGGCCAGATTCTCCGCGGTAACTTCCTGATTGTTGATCAATTTCAGCAGTTCTTTTTCAGAAGAGGAGCCCAGCTCCTCATTGAGGATCCGGCGGGCCTCCTCGATCTGTTTTCGTTTTTGCGGGGAAAGCTGGGCGATTTTCTGGGAAAGCATCTGCTGGGTGTCGATAATGCGGTCAATCTCATCTTCCGTCAAAAAGTCGAAGGTGTTCCGGATTTTCTGGCGAACCTGCGACCGTTCCTCTGCGGTCAGTTCATTGTAGTCCGGTCCGACCAGGTCTGTCAGAAAGGCGTTAAAAACAATTCCGGTCTGCCCGGTGACCCTGTCCAGCCCGTCGTCGGGGATCACCTCGGCGGCAAACCCATCCAGGGAAAAAAGAAGAAAAATAACCCCCAGGGGGAGGACCTGAAAAAACAGTTTTTTCATTTTGTTTTTCTCCCTGTTGATGATAATAACGACATGATTGTCGTCGCGGATGGATATCAACCGGAGAGAGCCACGAGGAAACACTACTCCCGGAATGCTCCCTTCCGGTAAGCTTTAATTTTACGTCTTCTTCCGGGTTCAGTCAACCTTTTCCAAGCGCAACCCGGAAAACCATTTCCATACTATTTTTTCTGAGCCATCATGAAAAAAACATCAATCAGGATATGGCTTGCTATCGGAATCGCTGTTGTCGGCATCATCGGATTTATGGTATTTTCCAAAAGCGACCTGGCCCGCGTCAAGGCCCGGTTTGAGCGCCTGGCTGAATTGCTGGAAAAGCAGGCCGGTGAAAATGAGTTGCTGGGAGGCGCCAAGGCCAAACATATCAGCAACTTGTTTACCGAAACCGGCCGGGTCGATATCCCCGCTTTTGACGTCCACGGCACCTTTACCCGCGATGACGTGCAGCGGCTGGTTCTGATGGGCCGGTCCCGGTACAAAAACCTGACGATCCGTTTTTATGATTTTGCCGTTGAATTTCCTGCCGAACACCGCGCCCGCGTCGATGTGACGGCTTTTCTGGAGGCCGCGCTGGCCTCCGGTTCGACGGTGCAGGAGGCGCACCAGCTGATTTTTATCCTGGAACAACCGGACGAGGAATGGTTGTTCGCCGAAGTGCAGGGCGTCAATATGCTTGAAAAATAGCCCGGATATTTCACGAGTTGAGGAACAATCACTTTTCCGAAAACAGGAAAAAGAGCAGAGAGAAAGACCAATGATCAAGGCGATGCATGCCCGTCTGGCCGACAAAGACATTTCCCTGGCCGGTGTTGCCGCCGCGGAAACCCTGAATCAGACCGCGCCGGCGGGTTTCCGTCCCGAAGACATGCTGGCCGATGCCCGGTCGGTGGTCATCTGCGCCAAGCCGCTGCCACTGTCCGTTTTCGAGACCCCCCGCAATAACGGCCTGTATTCGTTCTATACCAGTGCCTTTCATACCTACTACCAGGCCACCAACGAGGCGGTGAACACCCTTTGCCTGATGCTGGAAGATGCCGGGCATCAGGCGCTGCCCATTCCCGCCTACAGCCCGCTGAAATTTCATAACGGGGAACCCCGGGGACTGGTCAGCCTGAAGCACGCGGCCGTAGCTGCCGGCCTGGGAAAAATGGGCAAGAACACTCTCCTGATCCATCCCCAGGCGGGCAATATCCTCCGCCTGGGCGGATTGATCACGACCATGGAACTGCCCGTGGACGGACCGGCTGAATTTCCCCGACTGTGCCCGGAAAACTGCCGCCGATGCCTGGATGCCTGCCCGGTGGGGGCGCTGTCTCCGGATGGTATAGACAAGATGAAATGCATGGGTAACTGCATCGAACACACCCTCATGCCGCCCCAGTGGATCCTGTCGATCCTGGGCTGGTCGGTCCGTCACAGCCGTTTCATGACCAGACTGATGGACCTGTTGACCCTGAGTTTTTTCGGCAGTTACGGCGTCTCCTGCTTTGCCTGTCTTACGGCTTGTCCGCATTTTCCGGGCAACCGCGGCACAAATAAAGCGGCCGCCGATCAATTTTCCTAATTTTCTTTCTTTTTTCATGAGACTGTTGTATTACCGCAAATAAATTTACAACCGGTAAAAAACGCCTACGCGACCCGAGTAAAGGCAACCCTAGTCCATGACACGCCCCCAAGTACGCATTGAGATTTTTTTCGAGCATT
>CAYTQK010000213.1:0-1293 GCA_964439745.1 uncultured Desulfobacterales bacterium | reverse complement strand
CAAACGGCAGAAAGGCTTCCCCTGTCCCTGACCTGCATCAAAGTCCTTCTTGAGCTGTTTTTCGAGCATTTCGCCCTCACCCTCTATGTCCACCGCGTCAAGACCCTGCTTTTGATGGTTTTGCTGATCGGCGCCATTCTTTATAAGCTCCCTGCGCTGACAGTGGATACCAACACCGAAGCGCTATTGCGCGATACCAACCCCAGTAAGATTATTTACAACGAATTCCGGGACCAGTTCGGCCAGGATCGCATCATCGTCATCGCCATTACCGCGGAGAACCTTTTTTCCGAAGAATTTTTCCTGCGGCTGAAAGACCTCCACCAGGACCTGGAAGAGCGGGTACCCTACCTGGATGAGGTGACCAGCCTGATCAACGCCCGCAATACCCGGGGAGAGGACGACCGGCTCATCGTGGAGGATCTGCTGGAGGGATGGCCGCAGGAACGGCGGGTCGACTTTGAACGGCTCAAAAAACGGGTCATGGCCAATCCCGCCTTTATCAACCAGATTGTCTCGTCAGACGGGCATACCACCGCCGTGGTGGTTAAACCCGATGTTTACCAGTCCAAGGAGGCCGATACCCTGGCCGCCCTGGATAACTTCGGCGATGAAACCTTTGCCGGAGAAGTGGACGCGACCGTCCGCCCCCGCCACCTCTCGGAAGAACAGAGCGAAGCGTTCGTGGCGGCGGTGGATACCATCGTCAGCGAATACGAGACCCCGGATTTTGCCATGGCGTACGCCGGTGCCCCGGCGGTCATGAAGGTCTTTAATGAATATACCCTGAAAGACCTGCGGCGCTGTTTTCTGCTGAGTTTTCTCGTGTCCATGATTTTTCTGGCGGTGCTTTTCCGGCGGGCCTCCGGTGTTATCCTGCCCCAGATCGTGGTCAACGCGGCCTCCTTTTCCGCCCTGGGGCTGATGAGCTGGACCGGCGTCCCCATCAAGATGACCACCACCGTGCTGCCGGCCTTTCTGCTGTGCGTGGGTGTGGCCGATTCGGTGCATATCCTGTCCATCTTCTATAAGCAGGTGGATGAGGGACAGGACAAGGCCGATGCCATTGCCTATGCCATGGGCCATTCCGGGCTGGCGGTGGTCCTGACCACCATAACCACGGCCGCGGCCCTGCTCTCGTTTTCCTTTGCCGAACTGACCGCCATGGGCGCCCTGGGCCTGTTCGCCGCTGCCGGCGTGCCCCTGGCCCTGATCTATACCATCCCCCTGCTGCCTCCCCCGGTGGCCTTGCTGCCGTGTCGCCGCCAACCCGTGCGGACCGCCCCGGCCGCC
>CAYTQK010000212.1:0-5833 GCA_964439745.1 uncultured Desulfobacterales bacterium | reverse complement strand
CCCGCCCTCCCCCTGGCGGAAATCCTTCAGGAAAAGCTGCTTCAGGCCGGCTACAACCCTGTCCTGCGCGCCCTGATGACACCGGTCATGGAAAAGAACTTTTATCGCCTGGCCAATGATGACCAACTGGTATTTCAGGCCCCGGGCGAAAAGAACCTGATCAAATCGCTCCACGGCAGCATTTCCCTGCTGGCCCCGGAATCCCTGACCCATCTGCGCGGTATTGATTCGGCCCGCATCGGCCGCACCGCCACTGCCCGCAAACCGCTGCGGGATATCCTGGAACGCCGGGAAAATGAAGGGGAGTTCGGCTGGACCCTGGGTATGTACCCCACCGCCGAGCTGGCCCGCCAGGCCGGCCTGAATCAAAAAGAATATACCAGCCAGCTGGTACGGGCCTGCTTTCTCAACCGCGTCGATCCCGTGGCCCAGTGGCAGGAGATATTTCAGCAGGCCAGGGCCATCAAGCAGTGGCTCAACCGGATGAAAATCAAGACGCTGCACATTGAATCTCAGAATATCGACCTGGCAATCACCCCCGGTGAAAGCCGGCGATGGGTGGGCATCTCCGGACATAATATTCCCAGTTTCGAAATTTTTCTCTCCCCGGACTGGCGCGGCACCCGGGGCGTCTACCTGGCGGACATGCCTTCCTACCGGGACGGCAACCTGGTCAAGAATCTGAAAATCGAATTTGCCGACGGCCGGGCCGGTAAAATCACCGCCGAGCAGGGCCAGGCTTTCGCCCGCAAGCTGCTGGCCATGGACGAAGGCGCCGACAAGCTGGGAGAATTTTCCCTGACTGACCGACGCTTTTCCAAGATCAACCGCTTCATGGCCAACACCCTGTTTGACGAAAATTTCGGCGGCCGCCAGGGCAATTGCCATATCGCCCTGGGCGCTTCCTACAGTGACACGTATTCAGGAAATCCCGCCGACCTGACCAAAACGAAAAAACGGCAGCTGGGATTCAACGATTCGGCCCTGCACTGGGACATCATCAATACCCAGAAAAAACGGGTGACGGCCGTGCTGACCAGCGGCAAGCGCCGGGTCATTTATGAAAACGGCCAGTTCGCCCTGTGATGTGACCGGTCTCACCGGCGATCCCCCAACCAAGGGAATATCCATGACGTTCCAAGACATCACCGACGTAACCAACCGGCTGGAGGCGTTCAACTATATCCCCTCGCGGGAAATCGCCACCGTCGTCTTCCTCGCCGAAACCACCGAGAAACCCATCCTGGTGGAAGGACCGGCCGGGGTGGGCAAAACCGAACTGGCCAAGTCCGTGGCCGGGGCCACCGGCCGGCAGCTCATCCGCATGCAGTGCTACGAGGGCCTGGATGAGACCAAGGCCCTGTATGAATGGGAATATGCCAAGCAGCTGCTCTATACCCAGATGGTCAAAGAGAAGATCGACTACCTGCTCAGCGACGTGACCACCATCAGCGAGGCGGTCGACCGCATCGCCGCCGAAGAAGACGCCTTTTTTTCCCACCGCTTTATTCAGCCGCGTCCCCTGCTCAAAGCCATCATGGCCAAAGAACCGGTGGTCCTTTTGATCGACGAGGTGGACAAGTCCGATCCGGAATTCGAGGCCTTTCTGCTGGAACTGCTCAGCGACTTCCAGGTGACTATTCCCGAAATCGGCACCCAGGCGGCCGTCACCCGGCCATTTGTCTTTCTCACCTCCAACAACTACCGGGACATGAGCGATGCCCTCAAGCGCCGCTGCCTGCACCTGTACATCGATTATCCCGAGCGCCAGACGGAAATGGCCATTGTCCGCCTGAAGCTGCCCGGCATTGAGCAGCAGCTGCTGGAAAAACTGGTCCGGGCCATCGGCCGCATCCGCCGACTGGACCTGAAAAAGCCGCCCTGCATCTCCGAAACCCTGGACTGGGCCCGGTCGCTGCTGGCCCTGCAGGCTGATGATATCACCCCGGAAGTTCTGGAAATCACCCTCAACGTCATCTGCAAGTACAAGGCCGACGCCGAGCGGGTCCGGGCCCACCTGGACGAGGTCACCCATGGTTAACCTGGTGCTGCGCTTTGCCGCCGGCTGCCGGGTGTCCGACCTGCCCGTTTCCACCGCCGAGGTGCTCGACACCATTGACCAGCTCCGGTATATTGATCCCCTGGACGAGACCGATTTCAAAACCCTGCTGCAGGCCAATTTTGTCAAGACCCGGCGCGACCGGGCCCGGTTCGAACGAATCTACCGGCTTTTCTTCCATGACCTGGAGACGGCTTCCGCCGGACCGGACGAAACCGCCCCACCGGACCGACGGGCCGCCCTGGATCTGCTGGCAGAACTCCGCGACAGTGAGCCCGCTGCAGACGATATGGAGGCGGCCCTGCTGAATTTTCTGGGCGGTGATCCCCAGGCCTACCTGGAAGCCCTGCAGGAGCTCAACCGGCCCGGCGAAGAACGGCAGGTACCGCTACGGTCCAACCTGGGCGAGCTGTCCAACCGCCTGTCGGTCATGCTCAAGATCAACCAGCTGCGTTCCCGCTCCCTGGCCCTGGCGGAAGACCGGCTGGCGGCCGACCCGGTCACGCGGCAGCAGGTGGAAGACTATTTTTCCGCCCTGCTGGATCGGGCCTATGACCTGCTGCGGCACGACGCCCCGGTGGAAAACGCCGGTCTGCGCGAGGTCAAAAATACCGCCAACAGATTCCGCACCATCGGCGAAACCCCTTTTGCCAACCTGACGTCCGCGGAAATCGAGGCCATGCACGAGGCCACCGAGCGCCTGGTCAAAAAACTCAAGGACATCGTTTCCCGGCGCATGGCCGCCCGCAAAAAGGGGGTGCTGGACATCAAGAAAACCCTGCAGCAGGCCAACCGCTACCAGGGCGTGCCCCTGGACATCTGCTACCGGCACCGGCTGCCACGCAAATCCCGCATCGTCACTCTCTGCGACGTATCCGGTTCGGTCTGGTCGGCGGCCCGCTTCATGCTGCACCTGCTTTACGCGCTGCAGGACTGCTTCGCCGGGGTAAAGAGCTTTATCTTCGTATCCGGGGTAGCGGACGTCACCCCCTTCTTCCAGGACTATGAATGCAACCCGGCCATTGACAAGGTTCTGTCCGAGGCAAATCTGGATTACGAAGTACCCACCGACTACGGCCAGACCTTCCGGGAATTCCGGGACCACCATCTGCACGAACTCAACAGCCGCACCATCCTCATCATCATCGGCGACGGGCGTTCCAATTACATGAATCCCCGCCTGGATGCCCTGGAAGAGATGCGCGGCCAATGCCGGCGTCTCATCTGGCTCAACCCGGAAACTATGCAGACCTGGCATACGGGAGACAGCGAAATCCGGAATTTCCGGCAGTACTGTCATGAACTGCGGCCCTGCCGCAATCTCAACCAGCTGGCTGCCTTTGTCGAGGAGCTGATTTTGTAATTTCTCGAGACCGTACCATGAAAAACCATACCGCCTCCGCCGCCGTTCTTGGCAAGCTGCATGACGGCTATGCCGCCCGCTACGGTAACGGCCGGCAGCAAAAACAGGACTGGGCCGACCTGGTCGCGGCAAACTTTCCGCCCGTCCTGGCCGCTGACGAGACAGGTCGGCCCAATCGGATGCTGGCCGAAAAGGCCGGTGACCTGGGCCTGGCCCTGCTGTGGATAGTCCAGGCCGCCCTGATCCGGCCCGGCTTGGCGCTCATTCGACAGCAGCCGGGCCTGGATAAGCAGCTGGCAGAAGAGCTGGCCGCCATCGGTCCGGCCCACTGCGGTGCCCTGGCGCATGCCGAGACGGCCGCGCATCCCCTGGTGGTGTCGCCGACACCAACCGGCGAGGTGAAGCTGAGCGGCACCAAGAAGTATATCACCGGCGGCCAATGGGCCGATTTCCTGTTGGTCACGGGCCGGGCGCCGGGAGAGGAAAAAATATCCCGGATGGTCTGGCTGCCGGCTGCGGATATCCTGGCTAATGAGATTCACCCCCTGAAACCGAACGGCCTGCGAACCATTGCCCACGGCCGCCTGGTCCTGGAAAATAAAAAAACGGCCGGCCATTGCCTGCTGCCCCTGTCTGCCGCTCAGACACGGCGGTACCTGGCTGCCTGGGGCATTGTCGAACGGGGGCTGATCCTGGAATCATTCATCGGCCTGATGGCCTATCTCAACCGGCAGCTGGCGGGACAACTGGGGAATACTTTCCCCGGCGGGGAAAAAAGGCTGAAAGAACTGCTCGCGGAACAGCAGGCAGCAGTCCGCGAAATGATCGGCGAGGCCCGGTCCGGCCGCCGGGTGCAGTGGCGTTCCGCGGATCCGCTCCGGCTGCGGGAAACGGTCCAGACGATCCTCGAAACCGATGAAACCGATGCCACGGAGGATCCGGTCCTGGCGCAACGTCTGGCCGACCTCCGTTTCATCCGGTCCCTGTGGCCGGCATCATAAAAAAACGGAAAATTTTCGCTCACGGTTCCGCGGCCACCGGTACAGCGGCCTGGTAGAGTTCCGCTTCGCCGGTAATGGAACACTGGCCGACATCGGCCGGCACCAGTAGGGTCGTACCCCGGCGGAAACGGGTTCGCTCGGGAAAAACCTCCTCCACGATTTCCCCCTCCCCGGCCGTACACAGCAGAATCGCGATGCTGCCGAGAGAGCGGAGATGGCAGGCCTGACCTGGGACCACCCGGATGACGGACAAGGCAAAAGCGTCCGTTTCCGTGGCATAAATGCTTTCACACCCGGACACCGCCGCCGGCGCCAGGATCCGCGGCGTCATCTCTGAAAAATCCAGGACACGCAGCAGGGCTTCGGGATCGACATGCTTGCGGGTCAGGCCGCCGCGCAGAACGTTATCGGAATTGGCCATTACCTCGATGCCGGTCCCGTTGAGATAGGCATGCAGCAACCCCGGCCGCAGAAACAGGGCCTGGCCGGGCTGCAGCACAAAGAGGTTCAGAATAACCGGCGCCAGGATCATGATATCCTCCGGCCAGGACCGGTAAAGGCGCGTCACCCAGTCACAGGCCGGATCCTGTCCCCTGAGTTCAGCCGCCTGTGCCGCCGCCTCCGCGGCCACTGCCCCGGCCCGGCTCCTGCCCATCCGCAGCAATTGCCGCAGAAAACCCGCCAGGCGATCCGGTCCGGAATTTTCTTTCAAGGGAATGGTCAGCGTTTCTGCCGAGTGCGGCAGAAGCAGGTGCAGGTGACCGAGAATTTCGGAAATCTGCCGGAACCCGCACAAGCCGGTAAAGGGGGTCAGGGCACAGATGCATTCGGGTTTGTGACGGTCATCCCGGTAATTTCTGTCCGGGGCGTGGCGGGGAATTCCGTTTTGTTCTTCCTGCAGGAATCCTTCCCGGGCCCGGATCTTGTCCGGATGCGCCTGGATGGAAAGCGGCGCCTCGGCGGCCAGCACCTTGAAGAGAAACGGGAAAGCGGCACCAGAAACGGCCGCCACCCGCCTGCCGAGCCGCGCCTCCGGCGCTTCGGCAATCCATTCATCCAGCGGAATGCTGCGGCCCGCTGTCACCACCCGGGAGGTGCCGCGAGGATGGGCGCCCATCCACATTTCCGCCCAGGGCTCATCAGCGGGCGTTTTTCGGCCCAGCAGGGAGGGAATGGCAGTATACGACCCCCAGTCATAATGCTGAATCGGATTTTGCAGGACCTTTATTTGCCCCATAAAAACCGGTACCGCTTTTTTGGAATATCAGCGCGGGCACGCAACGGCCCCCAGCGCTTACTGCGCTGAATCGGACCCTGTCTTCAGCTCCTCGACCTGCTGCTGTTTCAGTTCCAAAAGCGTCTCCGCCGCTTTTTTCTTCACTTCCAGGGACTTGTCCTCATTGGCCAGCC
>CAYTQK010000211.1:0-5864 GCA_964439745.1 uncultured Desulfobacterales bacterium | reverse complement strand
CCGGACGGAAAAAGCAGGTGACTGTTCTTAGAAACGTTGATGGTATCATCGTATTTCAAAAACTCAAAACCGATCACCGGCCAGAACACCAGGACTCCGGCCAGAATGATCAGCAGACATGGATAACGGTCTTTATGCACGTGATTTCCGATCTTTTACAGATTAACGCTCACTGCGCCGACGCCCGGCCCCATACCATATCAACCATAACAAAAACACGCCCCATCCGCCTATGGAAATCATCATACCGGCCTCAATCAAGGCGGGGCGATAAAAGAGCCGGATTTCATGCCGTCCCGCCTGCACAGGAATCCCCCGCAGGGCGTAATCGGCCGGCAGGACCCGATACTCCCGCGTTTTTTCCTCTCCTGCTGACTCGGCCCGCCAGCCCCGGCTGTAGGCGTCTGTCACCACAAGAATGGCCGGCCTGGGTGTCTCTACCTCCATAAGGAGGCTGTCCGTGGTGGCGGAAACAATATTTACCCGCCTCTTGTATTTCAAGGAACCATTCGAAGTTCCGGCAGACTCCGGCAGATCCGGATCTTCTTCCAGAATGACCTCGGCCCGGGGATCAAAAGCCGGATCCGTGACATACCGCAACATTTCTGCTTTGTCTGTCAGCACCTTGCAGGTCTCCGCCAGAAACACCCGCGGCAGCGGTGATTCCAGGCCGATAACTTTCCGCTGGCCGTCTTTGGCCGCTTCGATGACAGCCCCGCACCGCAGCAGGCGGAAAACCGGCGGATATCTTTGGAAGGCGAGATACTGCGAAGCGTTTGCAGCTGTTTTGCCCTGGGACACGGCCATTAATTCGGCATAGCGGCGGCGGACGCCGGGATTGATGCCCCACAAATCACCGATTCCATACAGCATGCCGGCGTTGTGCCGACCGATATTCAAAATCCGCTCATTGGCGCCCAATGAGCGGCTGAGTTCCGCCGCGATCGGGGAAAGGCTGCGTTCCAGATCAAAGGCGGGCCGGAAGTGTCGGGCAAAGACCGCCAGCTCCGCGACAGCCAGCACAAAAATCAGAAATTGGAACAGTCGCGACCGGTTCGCTTTCCAGAACAGCAGGCCGTTGACTAAAAACAGGCCGGCGGCGGTAGCCAGCCCGTTTCCGGCCAGGCCGGCGGCCTGTCGCAGCAATGTCGCCTGCTGATAGTAGCGGGCGGGCAGATACCCTTCCCCGGTCCGGCCGATATCCTGCATAAAACGTCCCCACCAGGTGTCTGCCGTGGCCGTTCCCCCCTGGTGCCACAGAAAGAGGGCACCGATGATCCCGGCCAGAGCCAGGCCGACGCAAACCGGGACGAGCAGCCGTGGCGG
This sequence comes from uncultured Desulfobacterales bacterium, assembly GCA_964439745.1. Lineage (GTDB taxonomy): Bacteria > Desulfobacterota > Desulfobacteria > Desulfobacterales > Desulfosudaceae > CAYTQK01. Next base: position 4,538 of record CAYTQK010000211.1, on the reverse strand, counting down.
GCGCCGGCCGGTTTGAAGCCGGTCAAATCCGGCCGCCGCCAGCATGATCATGAATAAAAAGGCTGGTATGACAAACTTGGAGCTGCCCCGGAACCAGTCAAAACCGGGTACATGGTCGTACAGGAACGCGAACAAGGGGGTATGTTTCCCCAAGGCTACCACAAACAGCACCAGCACCGTTACTGCCCAGGCCAGCCGACGCTCCCGGAACATCCGCCCCAGACCGGCCAGCAGCAGGACCAGGCCGGTTACCCCGAAAAACAGGTTGGCTTCCCACAGATAGCAGCGCCCCCAGTAAGGCAGCTGATGCATATCGCCGAAAAATCCCGGTGCCACCAGGGTTAACAGGTTCTCCGGCGGAAAGGAGAACATGGCGGCAAACTTGTAAAAAACACCGCCCTGACGGATGCTGTCTGCGGCTGCGGCCACGCCGGCAGCCAGTTGAACGGCGCTCAAAATAGCGCCCATCAGGTACATAAGGATAAAGGCCGCCGGCAATCGCCATCCGCCGCGGCCGCCTGCCAACCTGCAAAGAACATAAATACCGGCCGCCACAGCAGTCACGAAAACCGTCTGGGGATGACCGGCCAGCACCTGGAGACAGACGGCCAACGCGCCCAGCCCCCACCAGGGCGTCCCTGCCCGCCATGAAAAATTTTTTTCTCCGTCGGCCCGGGTCGAAGCAGCCCCAACCCCGTCAAGACTGAAAAAAACCAGGATAGCCCAGGGCAGCGCGCAGACCAGGCTCAAGTGCCCGGGAAAAACATGCAGATAACCGGCCCCGCCAAACATGGCCATGATCCCGGCCAGCAGGGAGGCGAGCGGCCGGCGGCCATGATATCCCGCCCAGAGATACATTAATAAGCCGGATAAGAAAAGATGCAGCACAATGTTCCAGTTAATAGCCGCGGCCAGCGGCAGCACCAGGAAAATTCCGTTCAGGGGATACAGCAGGGCCGACTGGAACAGGCCGAAAAAAGGTACTCCGGCATAGATATAAGGATTCCACAAGGGGAAATTTCCCTGCTTGATCTGCTGAAATCCGAAATAGCGGTTATAGACGAACTGGTCCGAAAGATCGGCCCCGAACATGGACAAGACCGGCTGTCCCGAAGAAAACAGGAGATCGCCAAAGACGGCCATCAGCAGAACGAACAGGACCAGCATGTTGACGGCCAAAATCGGATAGCGCAGGGCCGGGCGGGGCCGGCTGTATCCCTCACTCTTAAGCCAGCTGTTATACATCGTGCTTCACCTGAACCGCCCTAACCCGAACATTTCATAAATTTTTTCGACTACAGTTGGTTTATCAATAAACTTCAATTAGTTATTAATGATTCCAGGTCCTTTTTCAAAATACAAATTGTAACTGGCTGTTTAAGGCAAAGTCTCTCGCAGTACTTTGGCTGGTGCCAATGAAAACAGGAATTGACGTGGCGGTTGTCAAACCCTGTTGATGCGTCGATTTTTCTGGCCTTGGCGCGTTTTCACACAAATCATTTACTGCTGGGCTTTTTTCTGCTATTTTATTTAAGTTGTTTTACCATCCGGGTACCTCCTGTTTTTGTTATTGGTTCTTGTCAAACCCAAATATTACAGGAGACCGGGATGGTTTCTTTTATTTTTTTACGCTATCCCTGCAAAATTAAGGTAATATATATCATAATCAGTAATATTTTTCGGCTCTTTTTGATTATTCTAGGAGTGAGATAAAACCAGCACCGATATTTTGAAAGGCCTTCATGGCTGACCAATACACAAATTCCTGCAAAAAAGCAATCCGGCTCTGGCTGCTGGTGGGATTGTTTTGTGCGGGCATCGGCTTTACCGTGTTTTTACAGTTCAGTCGAACGGATGAGGTTTTTTTTACCGGCGATGGCGGCATCAAGGCTCTTATGACGCGCCAGTTTTCAAAAAACATCTGGCGTCCGGATATGCAGTTGCCAATAGAACCGTGGGTCCAACCGTTATGGGAAAAAGGACTTTATCCCTTTGCCCCCCCTTTTGTTTACAAAAACAAAGGAAAATATTTTATTCAATATCCTCTTTTTTTTTCAGCCATCTCTGCTCCCTTTTATCGATGGTTTGGCTTCCGAGGGCTGACAATTCTTCCCCTGATCTCAACCTGGGGGCTGTGGGGCTTCTTCGTGGCAGGCTGCCGGCGTCGCGGTATCGCATTAAGCGGTACAGCATTGGGACTGACCGGCCTGATCTTCGCCTCGACACTGACGCTCTATTCGGCCATGTTTTCAGAGCACACCTTGGCTGTAGCTATGTCTTTCGGCGGGCTCGTTCTGGCGATGCCATCTATCCGCAAGCCACAATCTGAGCGGATGCTGATCATTTCCGGTTTGCTGATGGGATGTGCGTGCTGGCTGCGACCGGAAAGCTTTATATTTACTCTGGGAGCAATCATTTCACTTGGAAGGATGCATATCGGACTGTCAAAGCTGGTCAAGCTGGGGTTGCTCTTTCTTGTTCCTGTATCCGGGTACCTATTCTTCAACCTCTATGTTTATGGTATTCCCCTGGGGCTACATGGAGTACAGCATGTTGAAACGCATCAACTGCACTATCCGGGCATGTCTCCGATAAAAATTTTTCTTAACTTAGGTGATTCGCTGGTTTATTTTCACCCCATACTTCTGCTGATTGCCGGTATGGCGGCAACCGGTTTGCTGGCCAAAGGAATAGGCCAACATCTCGGCGGAGCACCGGACCGTAATGAAATGATGGCCTGGATCATCCTAACCATTATGATGGTTGTCTCCGTATTTATTCTCCCCAATGATGGGGGGAAACAATTGGGGCCGCGTTATTGGTTTCATCTGCTTCCATTGCTTTGGTTTATCGCGGCTATTCGGTTCAACGCCCTGCTTGCTGCAAAAGGTATTACAGCCAGGCTTATGGCAGTAATGTGCGTTGGCTTTCTGTTGATTGGCATCTGGCTGAATACCTTTCAAAGAGCAAAAACCCTGTATGCCGACTATCAAACTCGAACCTTACCTGCACTCCAGCTGGTGAGTCATGTGAATTCAGATGTAATTGTGGTTACCCACCAATGGATCGCTCAGGAGCTCCAGGCGGAAATGCAGCGAACATCCTTTGTCAGAGTAACATCTGAAAATGAACTGGAATTGTTGGTCCGTGCCATGGCGGACATGGATCGTACCCGGCTTCTCTGGTTCGATTACACTAACAAAAAGATGGAGGATCGGGAATATCCCTCGGCAGAGCTTCGTTTCGGCCGGCCGCACCCCATCGGCCAGTATTTTGTTTCATACGGGCTGATAAGCAAATACTAACCCGCATATTTCATGAATTTTTTTCGACTATAGTTGTTTCATTGTTAAATTTCAAATATTTATTAAAACTTTCGGTCTCTGATTCCGGCTAACACCAATGAAACCCTCCCCCGATCATTTCCCAACAAAAATACTCCCACCGACAAAAAAATTGGGCGGCCTTCTACCAGATTCATAGTAACGGCTACCGAGAAGGCACCGCCTTTTATCAAGGCCGCCATGACAAAACCCGAGAAGGTGCTTTTAGGCACGCCCTCTGACACCGTTCCTAAGAGGACAGGATACCCTCAAAGTTCACAGGCACAGGGCGCTGAGAAAAAACACCGGACGACGCAGAGCCGGCCGGCTGTATTGTTCATTTTCATAACCACCGTTTGGCATCATGCTTGCTCCGTGGCGCCCTCTTCTTTGAAGACCCAGTACCGGCTGATCGGCCAGGAGACGGCGGGGGTCGCGGCCACCACCGCCACGGCGGCGACCCAGTAGGCGAAACCGGCCAAATCGTGAAGGCCATAAGTAATCAGCAGGCTGACCAGCCAGTTGATAACCCGGGAAACACCGAAACGCCAGCTCCGGCGGCGGTGATCGGCGGACACCCGGAATACGTAATGAAGCTGGCCGAAATACGCGACCAGTATGGAACAGATTCTACCGCAGGTCACGGAAGCCCAGCTGGGAACACCCAGCCAGTCCAGAAAGACGCTGCCGGCCAGATAGGCCAGGGCGGCCGCCCCGCCGGTAATCACGAAGCGCACGAAGGTCACCCCGAAAATTTCCGAATAATTTTTAATGGGCTCCTCTCCCTCATCCCGTAGGCATCTTCTGATGAACGATACGAGAACATCAGCGTGTGTTTTGCCCGCTATCATTTTGCATCCGCCAGGACGGCGGCAGGGGACGGCCGATCATATCGGCCAGCTCCCGGTCGTGGCGATGGTACAACGGCCATAACACAGGCAGGGCTTCCCGCAGGCGGCGCACATCCTTTTTCACCGGCTTGAACATCAGCCGGTTGAACCACTCCAGATCCCGCAGCCGGGAGACAAGACCCGGTTTGCCGGCGTCCCGCAGCCGATTACCGAACCGGTAAGCGATCTCCGTCAGCATCGGAAATCGGGCCGCCCGCAGTTTATTGACCCGCCTGTTCAGGGACGGCGGCCGGACGTCACTGGCCACTTCCAGAAATACATAAATCTTTCGCACAAATGCGGCACTGTCTCCATACACGGCACC
>CAYTQK010000210.1:0-5878 GCA_964439745.1 uncultured Desulfobacterales bacterium | reverse complement strand
GCGTTTCGAGACGGCGGTGGCGCAAAACCTCCTCTCGCGTTTCATCTGGCGGCCCCAGGAACAGTACTACTATGATCACGTGCAGCTGATGGCGGATGACAGTGGTCGGGACCGCCTGGTCGCCCTTTTCAATTACAGCGACAGTTCTCTGCCGCTGCGCCTGCGTTTCACCGGCCTCTACGACGATCGCTACCAGTGGAGCGATGCGCTGAGTGGCGAAACTGCCGGCACTATCACGCGCGGCGAACTGGAAACCGGTGAGGCGATTCTGGAGGTGGCGCCCCGCGGCGTGCGCCTGCTCCGCCTGTCCACTATCGAATGAGGCTCTGTATGCGATATATTTTCTGTCTGCTCCTGCCGTTTCTGATTTTTGCCGAACCCCACAAGTGCGCCGGCGGCTGGCGGGGGCTTGTCCGGCGGGGACCGCGACAGCAACAGCGAAGCCATCGGCTGTTTCATTGAAACGGCCGGGACCCGAGCAACCGCTGGCGGCAGCTGGCTGACCCAGGCAGCCGGACGGCTCTGGTCAACCATGACCGGCCTGCTGCGGTAAGCAGCGCCGGAGACCAGCGGCAGGAGAAACCAGTCCGGAAACTGCCGCGTGCAAACAATAAAAAAGGAGGGCTTGCTACCAAGCCCTCCTTTTTTCATTGCCCGGGATTTTCAAAACGCATCGTTCCCGGCTGTCGTACCCTGTACCGGCCGTTTTCCCGGTATTTCCGGCAGCACTTGCGGAATCGCTGTCACCCGCCCGAAAAGTACCAGTAACCCGGATTATTACCCATATTTTCTTTTAATTATTCTTGACAAAATTTTCATAAATTAAAATAATAGCGATATATATTTCTTCGAGCGAAAAATTCCGTAAACCCGCTGTAGAACCGGAGGTTCGTATGCCGAAAGAAAGCGACGATACGCTGCAGCTGAATCCGGAAGACCTGGATTTTCTCCAGACAGAGAAATTCCAGGTAGACGAATCGCTCATCTATTCCGGTCGGAAAAAAGGTGCCTACCTGGTTTTCATCACCGGCCCGGACCTGGGCAACGCCATCAGCCTGTACAAGGAGCGCTTGCTCATCGGCCGGGACGAGACCTGTGATATCGTCATCAATAAGCCCTACGCCTCCAAGAAACACGCCGAAATCCTGACCCATGACAACCAGTCCACATTGCGGGACTTCGGCAGCACCAACGGCACTTTTGTCAACAACTTGCCGATTACCCGGATCGAACTCAAGGACCGGGACGAGATCAAGATCGGCCAGGTTATCATGCAGTATTTCCGAATCGACCTGAACCGTGAAGAACAGGCCCCGCCCCGGCCCGGTGATTCGGCCCCAAAAGAATCCGATTTTTATCGACAGGTCTTTGCCCTGTTGCAGCCGCATTTCGGTCCCATGACGGCCCGGTTTTTAAACCGGCAGATCAACGCCCATATTGACAAAGCTCCGGACACCATCTCATCAGCGGACAGCCAGGAACTGGCCAAATGGATCGAAATTTCCGCGGGCCTGCTGCTGGATGACAAGATCGCCAAAGAACTGGCAGCACAGATCCGTCAGATTCCGTAACAAGGGGGGATACCCGGGATCGGTTGAACCGGATCCAGCTATGGCAGCCATTACCAAGATAGATCTCAGCCACCTGATCGGCCGGGAAGTGGGCACCTCGACCCTGCTGAAGGAACTGGACCGCGGCGCCATGGCTGTAATCTTTGTCGCCTACCAGCGTACCCTGAAACGCCAGATTGCCGTCAAGATCCTGCCCAAATCAAGGCTGACCGAGGCCGGGGCGGAAATGTTCCAGCAGGAAGCCGAACTGGCCGCCATCCTGTCCCACCCCAACATCATCCAGGTATATGAAGTCGGCAGTACCGAAGAGTTCCTGTTTTTCACCATGCAGCTGATCCAGGGCAGACCCCTCTCTTACTTCATCGAGCGGGCGCAGAAGCATGTCATCCCGTCCAAACGGTTTCTGGACGTTGCCACCACTCTCGACCTGGTGCTGGCCGTTCTGGACGCCTTGGCCTACGCGCACAGCCAGGACATCATCCACCGTGATGTCAAGGCGTCCAATATTCTGATGGAAGAGCACACCCGCCGCCCCATTCTCATGGATTTCGGCATTTCCAAAAGCGTTCGCGACCCCGAATCAGGAAAAACCGCCATCCTGGGCACCCCCACCAACATGGCCCCGGAACAGGTTCTGGGCAAGGATCTGGACGGCCGGGCCGATATTTATGCCACCGGCATGCTCTTGTTCCAGATGCTGGTATCCCGCCTGCCCCTGGCCCCCCACGAGACGACCCGGGAGCTTTTGCGCCTGAAAATGAACGACCGCCTGTTCACCAGCACCCCTGCACAAATGAATCCGGCGCTCACCGAAGAGATGGACCGCATCGTGCGCCGGGCCACCGCCCTGGCCCCGGCAGACCGCTACGCCGACTGCCGGGAATTTGCCGACGATCTGCGACAGTACGCGGCCCGGCATGGCGCCGCTGACCAGCAAGGGAGCAGCCATGGCCGAACAGAAATTGGATAAAGCCGAACACGCCAAGGTCAGCCGGATGATCTGCCTGCTGCTGAACCGGGCCATGATGTACCAGACCGATCATCCCCATATCAAGGAGTCCATTGACGGTCTGCACCAGGGCCTGACCGCGCTCCTGCCGCAGGTGGCCACCATTTCCCTGATCTTAAACCAGGATAAACTTTTTCTGGATGATGAACCGGTGGACCAGCGCATCAATTCCAGCCGCATCGTGGCTCTGTTCAAAAAAACCGGCATTCAGTCCGTCTCCTTTGCCAAAGGCCTTTTGCCGGAAGAGATCCATCATTTTGTCGAAATTTTTACCGCTGCCGGCAAGTATCCCGACAGTGAGAGCATGATGGCGGAATTACAGCGGCGGGGGGTGGAGTATCTTAAAATCAATCATGTTTTTTACAAGAAAGTCACCCGGGATGAAAAGATCGTCACCAGCGAAGAAACCGAGGGAAAACAAGTGCAGGTTTCCGGGGAATCCCGCCGGGAATTTCAGAAGCAGTTCATGGAGACGCTGCTGAAAAGTGTACTGGCCGATGAGACGGGTAAAGCACTCTCCATGAAAAGCCTCATGGCCGACCCCGGCGCCCTGTCCCGGGACATGCTGGAGGCGGAAAACAAGGGCATGCAGGCGGTCGCCCAGGGCCAGGTTACCTCTTCGGGCGGAGATCATCCGGGCAGCCTTACCAACGAGGCCGGTGAAGTCGCTTCCGGCGACACCCTTCTCTACCAGATCCAGGCGTTGAGCGAAGAAGTCGAGAAGGAAATCGGGGACGGCGGCCAGGCGGACATGATGGCCGTGGCCGACGCGGTCTGCGAGATGAAACGGCAGCTGACCCTGGGGATAGAATCCCAGAAGGCGCTCAACCAGGCCTATGCCAACGAAGCTGAAATCTATGATAAAGTCAACGCGCTGACAGACAACGTCATTGTCAAGCTGATCAAATCGGAATACCAGCAGGGGAATATTACAACCACCCGCCTGGCCCAGATTCTGCGGCGCCTGGTGCCGGAACCGGAAGAACTCAAACGGCTGCTGCCCAAGATCAAAGCCGCCCTGCTGGCCGAAGGCATGCCCCTGTCCGAATACCTGCAGCTTATCCAGCATCTCGGCCGGGAACTGGAAAGCGAAGGTCTCTCCCGCGTACTGCACGAAGCCGCCGAATCCGTGGGGGTGGACGGCGCTGAACTGCTGGAAGAAATCCGCAAAAAGCCGGAACAGGCCGCGGAGCTGATCGCTATTGCCGCGGAAATCCGGAAAGGTTCCGGCGACCAGCAGGCCTTTACAGAAACCCTTATCAACTACGTGGAACAACTGGGCAGCTCCCTGCAGCAGGAAATGTCCGCCGGGGAAGAAAATGATGAGGGGGCCGGGACCCGTCAGATCATGTCGAATCTCGGCGACGGTCTGGCCGCCCAGTTAAAGCACATGAACTTTGACAACGATGTTCTGGCCGGCATGGAAGAACGGATCAACACCCGCATTGACGAGGTATTTGAAAAGCTGGCCGAGCATCAGGGCCTGGTGACTTTCTCCTCTGAACCGCCCCAGTCGCAGAAGACCCTTTTGCAGATGATGGAGCAGAGCCTGCGGGAAAACGAGCAGCTGAAGCGGATCCTGCGCCAGATCCGGACCGAGGCCGAGGCCAGCCAGGTCGACGAAAACGATTTTGAATGGATCTACGACCGCATCAGCCGGCAGGAGGCGGCCTTTCGGGAACAGGAAGCCAACCGCCAGATGCCGCCCGGCGTTCTCAAGGCTTCAGACTTGAAGTTTCACCTGCAAAAAGAGTTGTCCCGGGCCAAGCGCCACCACATCCACCTGTCCACCCTGGCCTTTACCATTGTCAATGTGCGGCCCCAGGAAAAGCTTCCCCCGGACAAGAAGATCAAAAAGGCCGAACTGCTGCAGGCAGCCTATCAACGGCTGGTGGAAATTGCCCGCGAGTCGGATATTATCGGCGAATTGACCCCCGATACCATGACCGTGATCCTGCCCATGGCGACCCGCGAAGAGGCGCGCCTGGCCCTGCGGCGGATCAACAAAAGCCTCCATGACGCCGCCCTGGAAGTCGGCGGCGTCCCCTTGCGCGTTCTCATGGCCGGTTCAGCGACCTCTTTCCAGCCGGAGGAACGGCCCAATATCGAGGCCTTCATCAAAACCATGAAATACGAACTGGAGTACGTCGCCCTCCGGGTCAAAAACATTCACAATCTTTCCTGACCCGGATATTACACCAGTCGATCAGGGCCCGAGCCCCCTGGCTCTCCCGGCAGCACAACCGCTGCGCCATGGTCTTTTGATCCGCCCCCCTTTATTTTTGCGGCAATTTCCATTATCCTGGAACACGAAAAAAACAGAGCGGCCCGGCGGGATGCTGTTGCTCCATGGAATTTCCGCCGGCCGACCCGGTAATGAGAAAGAAAATAGAGGGTATGGAACGACTCCGCAAACGCGATTTCCTGTTTATCCTGGTCGACCTGTTCATGCTGGTCATCCTGATGGTCAACCTGACCTGGATCCTCTGTGACGGGCTCTTCGGGATTCCGGCCGTGCAGTCCCTCCTGGAGCAACACCTCGGCGGATTTGTCGATTTTTACCGGCCGGTGCACCATGATTTCTTCTTCTACGACCTGGCCTTTATCAGCATCTATATCACCGAACTGCTGATCCGCTGGGCCCTGGCCATTAAGCGGGATACCTATCACCGCTGGTTCTTCTACCCCTTTTTGCACTGGTATGACGTTGTCGGCTGTATCCCCATCGGCACCCTTCGCTTTGTCCGCGTTCTGCGGATTATCTCCATCCTCTACCGGCTGCAGCGGCTGGGCTGGATCGATCTCAAAAATAATTTTATTTATCGCACCCTGGCCAAGTACTATTCCATTTTCATGGAAGAGATTTCCGACCGGGTGGTGGTCAACATGCTGGAAGGCGTGCAGACGGAAATCCGCCAGGGTTCGCCGGTCCTGGACCGCATCGTCGACCAGGTCGTCAAGACTCGCAAACCAGACATGGTCAAATGGTTTTCCGGCAAGATGCAGCAGGTGGTCCTGGAAAACTACGGTGACTTCCAGGAAGATATCCGGGACTACGTCAACCTGCGCGTGGGCCGGGCCATCAAGGAAAACCGGGAACTGACCTTCATCCGTCGCTCCATGCCGGTGGTGGGCGGGGTGGTTACCCGCAACGTGGAAAAGATGGTGGCGGAGATCGTTTTTCAGGCCATCAACGGCATGGCCGCGGATCTTTCCGAAAAAAACCTGGAGAACCTGCTGGACCAGATCGCCGACATCATCCTGGTCAACAAGGCCGATGGCGAACTGAAATCCACCG
>CAYTQK010000209.1:0-5885 GCA_964439745.1 uncultured Desulfobacterales bacterium | reverse complement strand
TTGAACATGAGTCCCCCCCATCACCCGAAAGGTGGACATGACTATGGCGCCTCTGCAGCAGAAACTCACCATCCTGGTCGTTGACGACAATCTTGTAAACCTGAAACTCCTGGCCACCACCCTCGACAACCACGGCTATAAGACCCTGATGGCGACCGACGGCCCCACGGCCAGGCAGTTCGCGGAAACCGAACTGCCCGACCTGATTCTGCTGGACGTGAAGATGCCGGGGGAGGACGGTTTCGAAGTGATTCGCCATCTCAAGGAAAACCACGCCACCAGCGCCATTCCGGTGATTTTCCTGTCGGGCATGAGCGAGCTGGAATCCAAGCTGACCGGCTTTGAGCTGGGCGCGGTGGATTACATCACCAAGCCCTTCCACCCCCTGGAAGTGCTGGCCCGCGTCCGCCTGCACCTGAAACTCTCCATCGCCACCAACTCCCTGATAACCAACCAGGCCGACAAGCTCAAGCAGATCACCGAAGCCCAGTCCTCCATGCTGACCACCCCGGACAGTGAACCGGACGCGGGTTTCGGCGTGCATTTCTGCGCCCTGGAAGAAGCGGGCGGAGATTTTTACGACGTGCTGCCCATCTCCGAAAATATTTATGGTTATTTTGTGGCGGATTTTTCCGGGCATGACATCAAAACCAGCTACCTGACCTCTTCGGTCAAGGCCCTCCTCAAACAGAACTGTACCCCCGTCTACCGGCCCATGGAAAGCATCAAGATCATCAATGACGTGCTTTTGAAAATTCTGCCCGAAGACAAGTACCTGACCGCCTGCTATGCCTGCCTCAACCGCAAGACCAAAAACATGACCATCGTCAGCGCCGGCCACCCGCCCGTGATTTATATTCCCGTCAAGGGCAAAGCCCGGACGATCAACCTGAAGGGTGACGTGCTCGGCAGCTTTGCCGATGTCGCCTTTGGCCGGGAAAGCATCAAGGTGACCCCCGGGGACCGGTTCTATATTTATTCCGATGGCCTGATCGAATCCTGCCGCAAAAAAATCATGTGGTCCGCCGCTTCCGGGGATCTGTTGAACGCGTGCAAATCGGTGACTGACGTTTCTGTCCAGGAGGCGCCGAAAAAAGTCCTGGCAGCCATAGGCAAGGACACCGAGAAATGTGAAGACGATATCATCATCCTGGCCATAGAAGTTTAACCCGCATACCTCTCAAAGCGCGGCTGATGGCGAAAAAGGACAGAATATACGTTTCCCGGGAAGACGACCGCCTGGTCATGCGCTTTCCCTCGGAACTGGAACACATCAACCGGGCAGAGGCCGAAACACGCAAATTCCTGGAGCAGGCCGATTTACCCGATGATATTTTCCCGGTCTGCCTGGTCATGCGGGAAGCCATGCTCAATGCCGTCAAGCACGGCAACCGCTATGATCCCCGCAAAACAGTTTCTTACAGCCTGCAGCTGCAGGACGACATCCTGACCATGGAGATCGAGGACGAAGGCGAGGGCTTCGAATGGCAGTCCCATACGCCCGACCGGCCGGCCGCCGAATCTGAACACGGCCGCGGGTTGTTTATCATGCGCCGGTATTTTTCGGATTTTACCTTCAATCAGCGGGGCAACAAAATCACCCTGACCAGGTACTGCGCCTCTCTGCGGCCGGACATGGCCGACCGCAGGTCCCGCCTGGAAAAACTGGCCCAGGCCATCCTGCTGGATCCGGCCACCCTGAAGGATACGGATACCGATGAGCTGTACAGCCTGATCGAGGACCAGCAGGTCCGGCTTAATCATCTTGCCCTGGAGAATGCCGAACTGCATCGCGCCCAGAACTGGCTGCAGGCCAACCAGCCGCCCCCGTCCGCGCCTTCCGAGGACGACCGCTACCGGGCCCTGTTTGAATACAATCCCATCGAAACCATTACCGTGGACCACGACTGCCGGGTGACCGAATACAACCTGGCCAAGGAAAAGGCCGGCGACCGGCTGCCGGAAATCGGATCGGTCATGTACCAGGACTACGCGGCCAGTCATACCATTGATATGCACCGCCAGCTGCAGGAGTGCATCCGCACCGGCCAGCCCCGCGAATTTCCGGAACTCCCCTACCGCAACAAGTACCTGCACATCCGCATCGCCCCCTTTTCCGGCGGGGCCATTATCACTTCGGTCAACATCACCCCCCTCAAGAAAGCGGAAAATGACCTGGCCCGCCTGGCCACCGCCATTGAGCAGGCCCGGGAGGAAATTGTCGTCATCGACCGGGAAGGACGGGTGGAATATGCCAATGCCGCTTTTCTGAACAACAACAATTATTCCCGGGCCGATGTTCCCGGCCTGGACTTTTTCAGCAACGACCGGCAGCCCTGTGACAAGGCCTGTTACGAAAATATCTGGAACGCCCTTCACCAGGGGCTGGCCTGGACCGGCCGATTCCGCAGGGCCGCCGCGGACAACGAACCGGAGCGGGAAATCGAGGAGACCATCTCCCCGGTCAAGAACGACAGGGGAGAAATCATCTGTTATGTTTCGGTCAGCCGCGACATCACCCGCGAGGTGCAGCTGGAGGAACAGCTTCGGCACGCCCAGAAAATGAAAGCCATCGGCACCCTGGCCGGCGGCATCGCTCACGATTTCAACAACATCCTTGGGGCCATCACGGCCAACGCGGAATTGATCCAGGCCGATGCGCCGGCGGAAAGCGAACCGGCCGTCTCGGCCGGAGAAATTCTCCAGGCCAGCCGCAGGGCCCGGGAACTGATCAACCAGATCCTGCTTTTCTCCCGCCACTCCACCAGCGACCGCCAGCCCCTGCGGGTGGCCGTAATTGTCAAGGAAACCCTCAAGATGCTGCGGGCCATGCTACCCGCGACCATCCAGATCTCCCAGCGGATCAGCGAAGAATCTGCCATTATCATGGCCGACCCGACCCAGATCCAGGAAGTACTGATGAACCTGTGCAACAACTCCGCCCAGGCCATGGCCGAAAACGGCGGTCACCTCAAGGTCAGCCTGGAAAAGGCGACCCCGGAAGAAACAGCCGCCTACCCCGCCCTGGCCCAAGGAGACCACCTCAAGCTGTCTGTTTATGATACCGGCCGCGGCATTTCACCGGATATTATTACCCATATTTTCGATCCTTTTTTCACGGACGGTGAACCCGGCCAAAACAGCGGCCTGGGACTTTCGGTCACCCACGGCATCGTCACCAACCACGGCGGCGCCATTACCGTGGCCAGCGATCCCGGCCGCTGGACCGAGTTCAAAGTATTTTTCCCCTTGACAAAAACAGCGCAAACCGATTTAGAACAGGCAGCCGAAGCGCTTCCGGGCAGCGGCGAGTCCATCCTGCTGGTAGATGATGAGGCGCTGATGATCCGGGTCGGGGAAAAAATGCTCACCCGCCTGGGATACCGGGTGGCCACGGCCGGCAGCGGCAAGGAAGCGCTGGAGTTGTTCATGGCCGACCCGGCCGGTTACGACCTGGTCATCACCGATATGACCATGCCTTACATGACCGGCGTGGACCTGGCCCGGACCCTCATGGATATCCGGCCGGACATTCCCATTATTCTCTGCACCGGATTCAACGCCATGATCACGCCGGAAAAAGCCCGGCAGCTCGGAATCCGCAAATTTTTAATGAAACCTTTTGAAACCGGAAAACTGGCCGCGGCCATCCAGGCGGTGCTGGGCCGGCAGAACATTCCCGAAAAAACAGAATCGGACTGGAGTTAGACTGTAATGAAAATCGGTATGGTGGGACTGCCGGGGGCGGGGAAATCGACCCTGTTTTCGGCCCTGACCCGGACGCCGGTGGATCCGGCCGCCCGCAACGAAGACCGGCTGGCCGTCATCCGGGTCCCGGACCAGCGCATCGACGTGCTGAGCGAAATGTACCGGCCGCGTAAAACCACCTACGCCCAGGTTGAGTACTACCTGGGCTCGGACACCAAGACCGGCTCCCGGGAGACCCAGTGGAACGCTGTCAAGGAGTGTGACGCCCTGCTGCACATTGTCCGGAATTTTTCCGCTCCCGGACTGGAGCCCCCCCAGCCCTGGCGGGACCTGGCCGAACTGGAAGACGAGTTCGTCCTGGCCGACCTGATGGTGGTGGAAAACCGGCTGGAACGCATCCGCACCGACCGGAAAAAAAAGGGACGCGCCGGGGATGAACGGGAAGAGGCCCTGCTGGAAAAAGCCCGGGATATGCTGGAAAAGGGGATCCCCCTGCGGCCTACCCCGGAAATCGCCGCCTCGCCCCTGCTGCGGGGATTTGCCCTGGTAACGGCCAAACCGGTGCTGGTCCTGGTCAACAACGAGGACGGCGACCCGGAACCGCCCCCGGGCGACCCGCCGGAAGGCATGACCACCCTGGTGGTGCAGGGCAAGCTGGAAGCGGAAATCGCCACCATGACCGAAGCGGAAGCCGAGGAATTTCTCCAGGAGTTCGAGATCGCCGAGCCGGCCATTGACCGGGTCATCCGGCACTCCTACCGCCTGCTGGGGCTGATCTCGTTTTTCACGGTCGGCGAGGACGAGGTCCGGGCCTGGACTATCGGCCGGGAGACACCCGCGGTCAAGGCGGCCGGGGTGATTCACTCGGACATGGAAAAGGGTTTCATCCGGGCCGAGGTGGTCGCCTACGACGACCTGGTCGGCGCCGGCAGCTATACCGCCGCCCGCAAGCAGGGCTCCACCCGCCTGGAGGGCAAGACCTATCCCATGGCGGACGGGTATATCGTCAATTTCCGCTTCAATGTCTGATTTTTACCAATGCGGTTTCGCAGAACGTAATTTCTCCTGGCGCGCTGGCAAACTTTTTATCATTTTATGGGCAAACAGCGCCGGATCCAGGTGCAGCCTTTTTTAGAGGGAAACAAAACCGACCAAACCTGGCGAAAATCGCTGGCAGGGAATTTACCATGATTATTGATTTTCACACCCACATTTTTTCCCGCGACGTGCGGGCCAACCGGGCCGAATATTTTGACGGGGAGCCGGCCTTCCGGCTGCTGTATGAATCGGAAAAATCGAAGCTGGCCGGCGCCGCCGACCTGGTGGCGGTCATAGATGAAAGCGAAGTCGACCTGGCCGTCACCTTCGGATTCCCCTGGGAAAATCCGGATCTGGCCAAGCGGCACAATGATTACGTTATCGAAGCCCAGCAGCGGTATCCGGATCGTCTGGCCGGGTTGTGCTGCGTCGGCATGTACCAGGGCGATCCCGCCCGCGAAGCGGAACGCTGCCTGGATGCCGGCCTTTACGGCGTCGGTGAACTGGCCTTTTACCAGTCCGGCATCGACGAAGAGGCCCGCCAGCGGCTGGCGCCGCTCATGGCGGTCTGCCGCGAGCGCGACAAGCCGGTCATGATTCATACCAACGAACCGGTGGGCCACCACTATCCCGGCAAAACACCCATCACGGTCGGCCAGATCTATGACCTGGCGGCCGCCTATCCGGACAATCGCATCGTCCTGGCCCACTGGGGCGGGGGGATCTTTTTTTATAACCTTCTGAAACGGGAGGCCAAGGAGGTGCTGGCCAACATCTGGTATGACACTGCCGCTTCGCCCTACCTCTACGACACCCGCATCTACCGGACGGCCGCGGAACTGGCCGGACCGGAGAAAATTCTGTGGGGCACGGATTTTCCCCTGCTCAAGCCGGCCCGCTATTTCAAGGAGATCGACCAGGCCGACCTCGGTGATGCCGAGCGGGCCGCCCTGACCGGCGGCAACGCGGCCGCCTTTCTGAACCTGTCGTCCCGGGATTGACGGGGGGCGTCAGGAACGACCCGTCTGGCACCGCTTGCCAGGAGCGTAAAATTATGATACCCAGTCACCAGCAATTGCATGCCAGCCCCCGTAGCTCAGTGGATAGAGCAATGGATTCCTAATCCATGTGCCGCAGGT
>CAYTQK010000208.1:0-5980 GCA_964439745.1 uncultured Desulfobacterales bacterium | reverse complement strand
GAACGGCCATGAGATCTCCCGCCTTTTCCCGGCCGCTACGATTATTGTGTAATTATCATATCCGGTTGATAAAGTAAAGAAACATACCAGCCTGAAAGTGTGTTTTATTTTTTTTCAGGCCATGTCATACCCCGATCCGCACGGCTTTTTCCAGCGGCAGGGTGACGATAAAGGTGGTTCCCCGGCCGGTACTGCTTTTGGCGGTTATGGTGCCGCCATGCCGTTCCACAATTTTCTGGCATATGCTCAGGCCGATGCCCGTGCCTTCGTACTCATTCCGGGTGTGCAGCCGCTGAAAGGGGACAAAAATCCGGTCCAGGTATTCGGCGGCGAACCCGATGCCGTTGTCCTGAACCAGGATCTGGTACCAGACAGCGGGCACCTTTGCGGAAAGACCGTCCACCGGCCCTTTGTGATGATTCACAATTCTGCCGTTAATGGACACGAGCGGTTCGGCGGCGGCGGTAAACTTGACCGCGTTGCTGATCAGGTTCTGAAAAAGCTGCCGCATCTGGTGGGGGTCGGCCGTGACGATTTCCAGCGGCGCCACCTCGATCCGGGCGCCACTGCGCTTGATCGGTTCTTCCAGGTCTTCCATGACTTTCGCAATAACTTGATTCAGGTTCACGGAAGCCATCAGGCTTTCCTTGGTGGTCACCCGGGAGTATTCCAGCAAGGCCGCCACCAGGGACCGCATGCGCCGGGCGGCGTTTTCCATGCGCAGCAGGTAATCACCTGCCTTTTCATCCAGACTGCTGCCATACCGGGTGCGCAGTATATTGCCAAAGGTGATGATCTTGCGCAGGGGCTCCTGAAGATCATGGGAAGCCACGTAGGCAAAATCCTGGAGTTCCTGGTTCTTGGTTTCCAGCTCCTGCAGATAATGATTGACATGATTTTCCGCTTCCACCTGATCGGTAATGTTCATGCCCACCACCAGGACCAGCGGCGTTTCGTCGATATCGGTAAAGGGATAGCTGTAGACGTGATAGATGCGGTTGTCCGGGGCGTCCAGCCAGTCCCATTCCAGGGGCTGGCCGCTTTCCAGCACCGGGAAAACCCGGCAATCTTCGCAGGGATTATTCCGGCCGGCCAGCAGGTGATAACATTTCTCTCCGGCCGGATCGCCGAACTGTTTTTTAAAATATTGATTGGCGTAAGGAATGGCGGCATCCTCCCGGACCAGGACGACAAAGGCCGGCATCTTCTCCAGGATGAAATAAAAACGTCGGCGTTCTTTTTCCAGCGCTTCCCGCAACCGTTCCCGTTCCGAAATATCCAGGTTGATGCCGCCCCAGAACTGCACCACTCCCGCTTCATTGTAAAACGGCAGGCCGCGGCTGAGGATGGTGTAAATTGCGCCGGTCCGATCCTGGAGACGCAGTTTCCGGTCCCAGACAGCCCCTGTGGCCAGGCTTTCCTCCCAGTCACGGCGGACAGCCGCAACGATCCCCGGATCAAGCCGGTCCAGCAGATCTTCGAATTTCAGTTCCCGGCCGGACTCTTCCAGGATATCCAGCAATGACTGACTCAGGTAGACGAACTTGCCCTGCACATCACAGATCCAGGTACCGAAGGGAATCAGGTCGCCCACCCGCTGGTACAGTCCTCTGATCTGTTCTTTTTCAATACGGGTGGTCTGCAGTTCGGCGGTGGCCTGGGCCAGTTCAATGGCCTGTTGATAGGCCTGCTCTTCCAGGTATCCGTGGGACTTTTGCAGCAGGTCCCGGCTCTCCTGCAGCTCCTGCTCCCGTTGCCGGATTTCATTGAACAACAAAGAATACGGCCGCAGAAAGGCTGTCTCCACAATGGCCTTGTAGAGCAGGTAAAAGGCGGTCAGCTTCAGCAGGTGGCCGATCAGGTTGATGACACCATAGACATCCACATAAAAAGTAAAAGTCAGCTCCGAAGCAATGGTCAGGCCGACGGCCCCCATCAACAATCCGGCCACCCCGTCGTCAAACAACCGCCGGTACCGGATGATCTGCCCCAGGGCAACCAGGAGGATCAAGGCGATGAGATACTCGCTGACGATTTTAAACGGGGTCAAACCGGCGCCCGGCACAAACGAAACCGGGAAAAAATCACCCTGGAAAACCGCTCCCAGCACTGCCGCGGTAACGACGGTATAAAGAATCACTACCCGCAGCGGAGGAACCTCTTTATGAAAAAAAAAGGCCGCCCCCAGGAAAGTCAGGCTTTGCAGATAACGGGCGGCCAGCCATAACTGAATGGACAGATTACCGCTGTGTTCCGGGAAAATGTCCATGCCGGGATAACTGAGGGTATGCAGCAGGTCGAGCAGGCCGACAAAGAAAAAGGAGATGCCGACAATCAGGAGATAGGTGTTGGTAATCATGTGCCGGCCGTTCCAGGCGATCACGAAAATCGCGCCGGCCACGATAATGGAAAAAAGCTCGCAGAAGACATGGAAGAGCAGATAGCTGTACAGACTGGTCGTGGTCACCACGGCCAGGATAACGGCAAACAGGACCATCCCGGCAAAATTCAGCATCGATCTCTGGTCGCGGGGGAGGTTCATTTGTCTCCCTCTTCGGTCAGAAACCGGTTGGACCAGACAATATCCAGGGTGGTTCCCTGCCGGGGTGTTGATCGGATGTCAAAATTTCCACCGGTAAAAAACGCCCGCTCTTTCATATTCATCAGCCCGAAACCGCCCACCCGGTTCTCGGTTTCGGCCTCCAGCGAGGCATCCGCGTCAAACCCCCGGCCAGTGTCGGCAATAAACAGGCGCAGGCCGTTGTCATGGGACGGAGACTTGGCGATGTATACCTGATCCGCCCCGCTATGACGGACAATATTGTTCATGGCCTCCTGCAGAATGCGGCGGTGAAAGCAGGTCTTTTTCCAGATAATCGGAGCCCCCTTCTTCCATGGCCTGCAGGTCAACGGCATGGTCTTCCTGCCCGGTCAGAAGGATGAAGGGCTGCTGCAGCCCCCTTCGCCTGAGCCGGTACAGCAGGTCCAGACCAGTGCAGCCGGGCAGGCGATAATCCACGAAAAACAGATCAAAGGTGTTGCGCCCGACTTTTTCCAGCGCCGTGCGACAGGTATCCACCCAGGTTATCTCGACAGGAAAACTGTGGATTTCAGCGGCCACCGATTTGAAAAGGATATAATCGTCTTCGTCATCCTCTATCAGCAGGATCCGCCGCGGCTGTTCCGGTTTGTTCATATCCCCCTCCGTCACAGGAACATCTGATTCCAAGGTTTTTTGAAAAACGGACTGAAGCTTGCGATGCCGGCCGCATACGGTTTTTATAAGCGATTTGTCCGGGCATGTCAATCCTGACCACAGATTGCTCCCGACCGAATATGGCACAACGCCTCCGGAAAAATCGTCTCCCTAAACCGGCGGCAGCCCTGGATTACTTTGTCCGTTGCCGGTAAATACAGTCAGGAGAGTATTGGCCTGCCCCGGGCAAGAGAATCATCCTGATATCGAACAAATAATACCGAAGCGGTTATTTCGGCCCCTGCCCGCCGGACGGTGAGCACCGCTATTTTTTCAAACTGTACGCCCTGGACACCCGGCTGGATCTGCCGGCGAAAACCGACAAGCTGACCATTGAAAAAACATGACCGGTCATATCCTTGACCAGAGCTATCTGCCGGGGCGTTATGCCAGGAGTTGAGCAGGCGGCTTCAGGCTGAAACCGGGGCCAGCTTATTGAAAGGCTTCAGAACGAGTTCGCTCAGGGCCGGATGGATATGCATGCTGTCGGCCAGCAGATTCAATTTACCGCCGGCCGCCATGATGGTGACGATCTCCTGGATCAAAACGGCCGCCTGGGGTCCGATAATATGGAAACCAATGATCCGGGCCTCGGCTCTGTCCACAATCGCCTTGGCAAAGCCCTCGTTCTCCCGCAGGGCCATGCCCTTGGCCACCTCGTTATATGCGGCCGTGCCTGCCAGAAGATCCTGGTAGCCGCTGCGGACCGCTTCCGCTTCGGTAAGGCCGGCCGAGGCGAGCTGGGGATAGCTGAACACGGCTTGCGGCACAATCTGGTAGTCAAATGATTTCTGCCTCTTGTTGCGGGAATTGTGCCAGGCCAAGCCGGCTTCTTCATAGGCGACATGGGTAAACATTTTTTTGCCGATAATATCGCCGAAAGCCCAGGTGTTCTTCTGGCTGGTTCGAAACCGGGCGTCCGCCTGAACAAACCCCCGGGAATCCACGGCGAGCCCCCCTTTTTCCACCTGCAAAAGATCGGCGTTGGAGCGGCGGCCGGAGGCCACCAGCACCTGGTCAGCCGTAACGGTGACGGTCCGGCCGCTCTTTTCCTCCCGGCCGATGAGCACATATCCCTCCGCGGTTTTTTCAATCTTCTGCGCCGTGGTACCGGTATGGACCGTCATCCGTTTCGTGTATGCCCGGCGCAGGGCTTCGGAAACTTCCGGTTCGGCGCCCGGAACAAGCCGGTCGTCCCGCTGCATGATGGTAACTTTGCTGCCCATGGCCGCAAAAAAATGGCTGTATTCGGCGGCGATATATCCCCCGCCGATAATCGCCAGCCGGGAGGGCAATTTTTCCAGCTGCAGCAGCGACTCGCTGGTCAGGTAATCCCCCCGGTTCAGCCCTTCCAGATCGGGGATATCGGGCCGGGCGCCGGCAGCGACAAAAACGTCTTTTCCCCTCAGGCGGATTCCGTTGACAGCCAGGGTCTGCTCATCTTCAAAAGAACCGGTGCCTTCATAAAAATCAAACCGCTGGTCCGCCCGCAGATTTTCATGGATCTGCTGCTGGTCCGGCACCACCGCCTGCCGCATTTCACGCATGACCCGGGGAAAATCAACGGCTTGGACGGCAGCGGTAATGCCGAATCGTTCGCACTCCCGGATTTCCATGACCCGGTCGGCCACGGCAATCATCATCTTGGAAGGGATACAACCCAGGTTGAGGCAGGTGCCGCCGGCCGGCCCCTTGTCCACCAGGGCGGTGGACAATCCCGCCGCCACCGCGTTCTCAACGATGCGCATGCCGGACCCGGAACCGATGACGACCACGTCGTATATTTTTTCCGAATCATTCTTTTTCTTCGCCGGCAGGGGATTATTAATCATGATAACAGCCCAATCTTTCCAATCTTTCTCTGTATCGCCGCCGCCAAAAAATATCCCTGATCTAACCCGTTTATTTCACGAGTTATTTTGGGCGCAGCTGCAAGGCGTAGGACGCGAAGCCGTAGTAAATCTACCGCGAGTGCCCTGCCACCAGGAGAACCATCATAATCGGTCAGAATCGTAATGGTTTCATTTTCTTCTTCTTTGGTTTTGCCGTTTATCCTTGACCTGTGTTCAACCGGAACGACCGTCGTCACAGGCATCATCCGCCTCCTCCGGCTCATTGGGCCGGGCATGCTCCGCCCATTCCGGGGCCATGCGGCAGAAAGGCGTCTCTTCCGGGTCGGGCATCCCCTCTTCAACAACCGCGCCGGCCGCCTGCATCCGCTCTACGGCCGCCGCACCATCGGATTCGCTCACCGCCCGGGTTCCATTTTTGAGCAGGCACACGGCCAACCCGTTTTCCAGGGCGTCCAGCGCCGTGGCCTGAACACAGACATCCAGGGCCAGGCCGCCGATAAACAGACGGGTGATCCCTTCCTGCCGGAGATGGTCCGCCCATCCGGTCTCATCAAAGGCCGAATTCTGATCGTGATCAAAACGGGTGCCCTTGGTGATCAGCACCGCCGTTTCCGGCAGCTGCAAATCCGGATGAAAGGCCGCGCCCGCGGTATCCTGGATACAGTGCGGCGGCCAGGGACCCCCCTGGCCGGTAAAGCTGACATGTTTTTGGGGATGCCAGTCCCGGGAGGCATACACCGGAATTGATTCGGCCGCCGCCTTTTTAATCCACTGGTTCAGCACCGGCACGACCTCTTCACCGCCGGCAATGGCCAGCGCCCCGCCGGAACAGAAATCATTCTGAACATCCACGATCAACAACGCGTCATTA
>CAYTQK010000207.1:0-6000 GCA_964439745.1 uncultured Desulfobacterales bacterium | reverse complement strand
CAAGCAGGGCTCACAGGACATGCCGGAAACGACTAAGGGGGGGATGAAACGGCCCGGGAAAACATGCCCCGGGTTTTGGATGCACTGGAAAAAAAACGTCCGTTGGAGGAAATTCCCGGTTTGATATACAAAAAAAAAGGACAGAGCATCTGCACTCCGCCCCAACCGGTGGTTTTTGAGAATTTTCCTCCACCTGCCCGGGATCTTCTGCCCAATGAATTATACGCCGAGTTTCCTACCGAACGAAAAAACTTTACTGTCATGGTCACCAGTCTGGGATGTCCCTACGGTTGCTCTTTCTGTGAAGCCAGCCGCACGCCTTATAATCCTCGCAGCCCACAGACTGTGGTCGATGAAATGGAAGAATGCTATGAGCGGTTCCAGGTGCGGGAAATTGATATCTTTGATTATTCTTTTACGGCGGACAAGGCCCGCACCATGGAGATATGCCGGCTCATTCGGGAACGCGGGCTGGACATTCTCTGGGCCTGCCGCTCTCGTATTGATATCGACCGTGAACTGCTGGAAGCGATGAAAAAGGCGGGATGCGGAAGAATATACTACGGGATCGAATCAGGATCGCAGGAGATTCTGGACCGGGTCAATAAAGGCATTACCCTGGCGCAGATCCGGGAAACCATTCGCATCACCCGGCAACTGGGCATAAAAGCGCTGGGTTTTTTTCTGGTGGGCGCACCCGGGGATACCCGCAAAACCGTCAAGCAGACCGTCCGGTTCGCCAAAACCATGGACCTGGAATATGTTCAGTTTTCCAAATGCCTGGCCAAACCGATGACCCCCCTGTGGGAGGGGCTCATCGGCCAGACTGAACGGGACTACTGGGAGGACTGGGTCCGCGGCCAGGAACAGGACCGCGCCTTGCCCCGTCCCTGGACCGAATTGACCAACCAAGAAATTGATGCCCTGGCTCGATGGGCCTATGTCCGTTATCACTGCCGTTTCCGTTTTCTGCTGAAATCGACCTTACAGGTCAAATCCTTTTCCGAATTTAAAAGAAAATTCCTGGGCTTCATGGAGATGATTTTCAGCCAGGAAAAGGCCTCCAGGGCAGATAAGAATTTTACGGCCTATCACGACGATTCCAACCGACTTAATTTTTATAAAAAAATGGCCAAATACAAATGACAGCGATGTGACAGGCAGGCGGGTAAGATACCATGAACATCACTTTTGTTCATCTTGGCAGGGAGCATCTGGGCATCGAGTATCTGTCCAGCCTGCTTCAGCAGGAAGGCCACCACACGGCCTTGGCCTATGACCCGGGACTGTTCGGGCCGGAGGACAATGTCTTTTATATCCGGTCCCTGGAAAAATGGTTCAGCCAGCGCCGGCAGGTCATCCAAACCATTCTTGACTCTTCACCGGATCTGCTCGCCCTGACGGTCTATTCCGGCACTTATGCCTGGGCCTGTGGCATCGCCCAAGAGATCAAAGACCTGCTGGGCGTGCCCACCGTTTTCGGAGGCATTCATGCCACCCTGGCCCCGCAAGTTATTATCGAAAACGATTTCGCCGATTTTGTCGTGGAAGGCGAAGGCTTCGAGGCTCTGCCTGAACTGGCCCGCTCCCTGGAGGCGGACCTTTCCGTGGCTGACATCGCCAACCTGTGGTTCAAAGAAAACGGCCGCATCCGGCATTCTCCGCCCCGACCGCCCTTTAAGAAATTTGACAACCTGCCTTTGCCGGACAAGGCCCTATTTGAAAAAGATGTCAATTTCCGAGATGATTACGTCATCCTTACCAGCCTGGGCTGCGTGTTCAACTGCAGCTACTGCTGTGAAAGCTATCTCAACCAGCTCTACCGGCAGCGTTTTTTCCGCCGCCGCGGGGTGGACACGGTGCTGAATGAGTTGAAGACCATGAAGGGCCGATATGGATTCCGGGAAGTCATGTTCAATGACGCCCTCTTTTTTACGGACAAACACTGGCTGAAACAATTACTGCCGCGCTATGCCCGCGAAATCGGCGTCCCCTTTCGCTGTTTTGGCAAAATCAACAATCTGGATGAAGAGATCTGTCGTCTGCTCAAGGAAAGCGGATGTTATTGCATCGAGTTCGGCATGCAGACCCTGAACGAACACATCAAAAAAACAGTGCTCCACCGCAATGAAACCAATCAACAGGCCCTGGCCGCCTTCCGGATGTGCGACGCCCACGGGCTGCGGTATGATATTGATCATATGTTCGGCCTGCCCGGAGAAACCATCCAGGACCATATCGCCGGTGCCTGGTTTTACAGCCGGCTACGGCGGCTCAACCGTATCAAATGCCACAATCTGACCTATTTTCCGAACCTGCCCATCATCGACACTGCCCGTCAAAGAGGAATTCTCGGCGAAGACCAGATAGCCGACCTTGAAAAAGGGCGGATCACCGATTTCTTTCACAACGATCTCATCCAGGACCATGAGCTGGGCCAGGCCAAAGACGCCTTTTCCAAATTATACAAGCTGCTGCCACTGTTTCCGCCGGCCCTGACGCGTTGGCTGTGCGACCGCCGGCGGTATGAACGGTTGCGGTTTTTACCCTCATTTCTGGTCATCCTGGGGCAATTGCTGGTGGCCGCCAAAGGCCGGGATTACCGGTATGTGATTTATCTGAAATATTATCCGCTGCGGATGCGGCGGGCAATCCAAAAAAAATGGTTTTTCGCCGGCAAAGGCATGCCGGCAGCCGGCCCCGATCACCGGATGGCGCCATGAAAACACTTCAGCTGCTGCGGACCGCCCATGCCGTCGGCCGCGCCCGTTTTTTGCAAAAAAAGGCCCCTCTGGTGGTGGGCTGGGCCATTACTGACCGCTGCAACCGGCAATGTGCCTATTGCGACATCCCGGGCCGACCTCGGCCGGAAATGTCCACCGGGCAAATTTTCGCCCTGATCGATGAACTGGCCCGCCTCGGCACCCTGCGCATATCCTTTACCGGCGGTGAACCCCTGCTGCGACAGGACATGGGACAAATTGTCGACCATGCCCATAATCGCGGCCTCAACGTAAAACTCAACTCCAACGGCACCTTGGTACCGGCGCGGATTGACGAGCTGGGGCGCCTTGAGACTATCCACCTCAGCCTTGAGGGACCGGAAAAGATTCACGACGCCATTCGCGGGCCGGGATCCTTCCAGGAGGTCATGAAAGCAGCGGAAGCGGCCCGGTCCCATGGCATCCAGGTTAATTTTGCCACCGTCCTGACACGGAGCAACCTGGATGCCGTTGACTATCTGCTGGATCAGGCCGCACAGGTCCACGGCCGGGTGATATTGCAACCGGCCACTCCCAATCGGCTGGGCGGCTCGGCCATCAATGACCTGGCTCCGGACAAAGAAGCATACCGGCAGTCCATGGCCCACCTGTTGGAGAAAAAACGCCGCGGCCACCCGGCCATCGGCAACTCTCTGGCAGGCTTGCAGCACCTGTCGCGCTGGCCAGAACCTACTGCCATTTCCTGTGCCAGTGGCTGGATCAGCTGCCGCCTGGAGCCAGACGGACAAGTCCGCTATTGCGGCCGGGAACCGTTTTCCTTTGCGGCCCAGAACTGCCTGGCCGTTCCACTGGCCCAAGCCTTTTCCCATCTTGTGCCGATTTCCTGCGAGGACTGCTGGTGCGCCGGCAGGGTCGACCTGAACCTAGCCTTTTCCCTCCGCCGGGGCGCCCTGGTGGATCAAATCAAAACACAGATTTGGCGATGAAAAAACTGCGGCCGGCCATACTGCGTTTCGTGATCCCCTTTCTTATCTCGGGCGGCATCCTCCTCCTGCTGATTCAACGTATTGACGGTAACGCCCTCTTGAATTCCCTGGCACAGAGCCAAATGCGTCTGCTCCTGCCGGCCGTTCTGATCTCGGTGCTGGTCAATATCTTCCTGGGGGCGGTCAAATGGCGGCGGATTCTGCAGAATCTGGGCTGCCGGCTCCCCTTTGCCGAAGTGCTCTCACTCCGAACCGGCTGTATCCCTTTCAAACTGGTATTTCCCATGAAGTCCTCGGAACTGCTGAAGGCGGCCTATCTGGCCCGCGGCCAGCGGCTTTGCTTTACCCGTTCGGTCAGTTCCCTGCTCCTGGACAAAGCCCTGAACCTGTTTGTGATCGTCTGCCTCGCCCTTCTCGGACTGAGCTTGTTGGACCATCCTTTGCCGCGGTACATTCCCTTGGGCATCTTTCTGACGCTTTTGTTGATGCTCTTTGCTCATTCCCTGCCGGCTTTTCTGCTGCGCCTGGCCCAACGGCTTCATCCGGGGATGAGCCGGGCAGCGGAGAATCTGGTCAGCGCTTTCCAGGAGATCGGGTGGCGGGAAAAACTTCTCTTGCTCGGTCTGTCGGCGCTATACCAAGCCTCAGAATTTGTGAACACCTTCCTCCTGATGAAGGCCGTGGGCATTACCATCCCCCTGGCCGTGCTGCTTGTGGCGATTCCCGCCATCATGATAATATCCAACCTGCCGGTGACCGTCCTCGGTCTGGGCACCCGGGAGGCGGCCATTGTTTTTTTCTTGGCCGCCCATGGCCCCCCGGCAGCTTTGCTCAGCGGCAGCATCCTCATCAGCCTGGTGGAACATGTGCTCCCCGTGCTGGCGGGGCTGCTGTTTATACGATCATTTTATCTACTTTTTTTACTGAAAAATGAGATGAAGCGTCCGGAATAAAACGCCATGAACATTGTGCTGATCAATCCCCGCTCCCGACATCCCCTGGAAATTCAGCAAAAATGCTTTGCCCCACTGAACCTGATGTACCTGGCCGCGTCCCTGGAATCCGCCGGCTACCACGTGGACATCATTGATACCAACGCCTTTGGATGGGACGACGACATTGTGGTGGCACAACTCAATGAACTGCATCCCGACATCATCGGGATTTCCCTGCTTTCGGAAATCTACCGGGAGGTTACTGACCTGGCCCGGGCCATCCGGGCTGCTCTCCCCGAGGCGACCCTCCTTTTTGGGGGACCCCATGCCAGCGCCCTGCCGGAAAAAGTGCTGCGGGAATGCCGGGCCGCCGACCTAGTCCTGCGCGGCGAAAGCGAAGCCAGCATCGTTTCCTTATGCGAGGCCATCACAGCAGACCGCTCCCTGGCGGAGGTGCCGGGGCTGACCTTTCGACAGGACGATCATATTCACCACAATCCACAGGCCAAAACCGTGCGGGAAATTGATTCCCTGGCGGCACCCGCCCGGCACCTTCTTGCCCCCGCCTACGCGGCCGCCCGCTATTTCATGATCCTGGAAAAAGAGCGGCCTGTGGAAACCCTGCTGACCAGCCGGGGATGTCCCTTTCAGTGCCGGTTCTGCAGCAATATTCCAGGCCGCTTCCGGGCCCGCTCCCCGGAGAACGTCCTGGACGAGATCGTCAGCCGCTATGACCAGGGAATCCGGAACTTTGACATCGCCGATGCCAATTTCACCCATGACCCGGATCGGGTCATGACGATTTTCCGATTCATTCTCAAGGAAAAACTCCCCATCTCTTTCCGCTTTAAAAGCCGGACTGATGCCATCACCCCTCGACTGCTGAAAAAAGCCCGACAAGCTGGTGCCTACCTGGTCTCCATGGGCATGGAATCCGGCGCCCAGGAGATCCTCGACCGGATGAACAAGAAAACGCGCCTGGCCGCCAACATCCAGGCTTGCAAAATGGTAAAGCAGGCCGGCTTGAAAGTGAACACCGGCTGGATCCTGGGATTTCCCGGAGAAACCCCGGAAACTTTGCGCCAGACCATCGATCTCATTGTCCGGCTGAAACCGACCACTGCCAATATCGGCTGGCTGATTCCCTATCCCGGCACGCCGGTCTATGAGGAAGCCCGGACCGAAGGCAGTTTGATGGGGGACTGGTCCTTGAGCAGCCGGTTTCTCCCCTGGGTGAAACTACCCTGGGTGACAGATCGGGAGCAGATCCGGCGCATCCAGCAAAGGGCCTGGCGGAGGGTGTATTTTCGACCCTATTACATGGCCGGTTTACCGGGGAAATTCTCCGCAGCACCA
>CAYTQK010000206.1:0-6004 GCA_964439745.1 uncultured Desulfobacterales bacterium | reverse complement strand
TCATGGGCGCGGTCGGCGCGCAGCTCGGTGTCAGTTCCCACAAGGAGCATATCGAAGCCATCGCCTATTCCAACCGGGCCACGGGCTATACCGGCTGTTTCGAGCGGCTCTACAACCAGGAAAAGGACCCCGGGGTGCGGGGCCTGTTCCGGGACTATGTCAAGCGGTTTGTGCGATAGGCCGGTTTGTCGGCTTTTCCCGGCCTCATCTCAGATCCGGATTTCCCCCTTGATGGGGACGGCAGAATAAAAAATCGGGCTGCCTGGTTTTTTTTATTGCCATTTCAGCCAGACGTGATAGGCAGGGGACAGAGGGGTGCCATCCGTGTATCTTATGGAATTGTAAAAAAGCTGTTTCGATTTTTTTAAAGATAGTGATGCCGTAAGATACCCGGAGCAGTTATTTGTTCCAGGCGTCTGAGACATCGCCATGTCGGAATATTTTATCGTTTACAATCCCATTGCCTACGATCTGATGGACAAGGTTCATGATTCATCGGCCACCATGGCCGATGTCCTCTCCTATATTACCAGCCGGGATGCCGGCCTGCTGAATGCTGACAACTATCTGGATTATCTTCAGTTCGATCTGGCCAAGATCCGCCACGGCTTGAACGAATTTTTCGGCATTGAAAATTATGCCACCTATTATATCGCCAACCAGGTGGCCCGCTTCCGAAGCAGTGCCCGGATTTATGTGGGCGACGGTTATCGCCGCAAAATCGGCACGCTGATCCGGAAGCACGGGCAAAAGCCAGCGGCCGTGTTTTTTACCTGCATCAGCGCCAACTTCCCGGTCGGGGCAATGGTGGCCATCGTCCTCAATCATGCCCGGATTCCCACGATTTTCGGCGGCATTCACGTCTCCTCGGTACCGGCGGACATGGACCTGCTGGTCCGGCCCCATGTTCCCCACCCGGAGCTGGTCAGCCTGGTCAAGGGACCGGGAGATTCGACGGTGGTCGGTCAATTGCTGGAAGACATGAACCGGGGCTGCCTGAAGCCGGAATACACCGGGTCCATTACCCTGGAGGACGGGGTCTGGGGCAGCCGCAACGTCTTTCCCCTGCCGGAGATCGCTCCGCCCTACCTGAAAAAACTGCCCCTGGTCGGCGGATATTTAAGCCGGATTTCCCGGGCCAAGGTGGCCGCCCCCTACCTGGGCTGCCCCTATTCCTGCAATTTCTGCTCTATTGCCGCTTTGCCGCTCCACCAGCGCAAGTTCATGACCCGCTCGCCGGTGGACTTTATTGATGAACTGGCCCACCTGCAGGAGAAAGGAGTTACGTTTAAAAACCGCTTTTTCCTTTTTCTGCCGGATAATATGCTGCTCAGCCGAAGGCGGCTGGAGGCCATTGTCGACGAGATCAACCGCCGGGGCCTGAAGATCAACTATGTGGCCCAGATTTCCATAGAAATTGCGGACAATCCCCGGCTGATGGAAAAGATGCGGCGCTCCGGCGCCACCCATTTCTTCATCGGCCTGGAATCCCTGGACCTGGACAACCTCAAGTGGATCAAAAAGCCGGCTGTCAGTCATATCGAAAAGGCCGGACTGACGCCGGCCGAGTACTACGGCCGGCAGATCGACAAGATCAAGGCCCAGGGCATCTCCCTGCACGGGGCGTTTATCACCGGTCTGCCGTATGACTACTTCCATGACCTGAATGACCATTCCGGGGTGGAAGTGGCCGCCTTCTGCCGGGAAAAGCAGATCACCTTGCAGGCCACGGTGTTGAACGATTTGCCGGGGTCACAGAATTTCAGCGATTCCCAGGAGCAGCAGAGCTATCTCTATGGACGGCAGGGGTCGATTCCGTATTTCTGCGCCTTGAGCACCTCGGACCTGATGGAATCCAACCGGAGAATTCCGGATACCCTCATGGGCAGTCCCCTGGTTACCTTTTTTATCATGTACGATATGCTAAAACGGATCAACAATACCGGTAATGCCCTGAAAACCGGATTTGCCGCGGCCAGATACGCCTGGCGCCATCCCACCGGCAAGGCCCGGCAGCACTTTAGCGAACGCGTCATTGACGGGCTGTCGGCCATGGGGGCGCATCTCGGCGTCAGTTCCCATAAGGATCATGTGGAATCCATCGCCCGTTCCAATGCCCAGGCGGGTTTCGTGGGCTGTTTTGAACGTCTTTACAAGGGGGAGAAGCATCCCCGGGTAAAAGAAATTTTTGCCGATTATATCAAGGAGTTCTTGTGAAGCGTCCCGTAATGATCGGAGTCATGGGCGGCGGCCGGGCAGAAGAGCGGACACATCAGCGGGCCTACCGCCTGGGAGAGTTGGTCGCGGAAAACGGCTGGTACCTGCTCAACGGCGGCCGCGATGCCGGGATCATGGCCGCCTCTGCTGCCGGCGCGGCCGCCCGGGGCGGCCTGGTGGTCGGCATCCTGCCGGGGGAAAACCGGGCGGACATGGCCGCAGGGGTAACCATCCCCATTGTTACCGGTCTGGGCAGTGCCCGCAACAGTATCACCGCCCTTTCCAGCGACGTGGTGGTGGCCTGTCCCGGCGGCGCCGGCACCCTCTCGGAAATCGCCCTGGCCCTGAAAGCGGGCACGCCGGTCATCACCATGGGCTTTTCCCTGAGGCTGTCGACCGGCATCGCGCTGGACGCGGACCGCCTTTTTTCGGCTACCGAACCCGAGGGTGTCATCCGCCTGATCAAGGAGATTCTTTTTTCAGCCGGCTGAACTTGACCAGCGACACCCCCTGGCAGGTCACTTCCGCCACGGGCCGGAGACGTTTATAGAAAGCATCATCGACATATCCCCGCCGCCGGAAAATCAACAGGTAGTCGGCCGGGGCCGCGTGTTCAGATGAAAGAATCGAAAAATTTCCCGTCAGCAGCCCATGCCGGGCGTAGCTTTGCAGCAGGAGCGGCCAGGGGGGATGCGTTTGAACGGTGGCCCCGTTATCCAGGAAGGGGTCAATATACCTGATGAAGGGCTGGTTGGCCGCTTCCAGATAGTAGGTGATTTCCATTCCTCGCTTTTCCGCCCCCGGCAGGCCTCCCATCAGTACGTTATACCAGCTCAACTCATAGGGGTGAGCGGTGGCTGTTTGAAAAAACAGGATGATTGCCGCGACCCCCGGTATAATGCGGCCCGGATGCAACAAAGAAGGAAACAGAAAAGCAGGCTTGAGGCGGTGAATCAGGCTCAGCAGGCCCAGCCAGGCCAGCAATCCCAGCAAGGGATAGAAACTGACAAATTGCCGGACACCGTCATGCCGAGGTGTTGCCGGCAGGTGCACGATGATCAGCCAGAAAAGGACGGGGAACAGGAGGGCCCGGAGAAGACCATGATGGTCCCGCCGCTGAATAAAAAAAAGACCGACCAGGCAGATAAAAATAATTACCGGGACTGTAGCCGCTGTCATGACAAGAAAATAATGCCAGGGGAGATGGAATTGATGTATTTTATCCAGATAGACTGCGCTGATGGACATTTCCGAACGGGTCAGCGGATACCACAGGTATTTTGCCAGGCCGCTCAGCGGGTGGTGCCACTGGGGCGGCCATACGGCAACTACAAACAGCAGGGCGAATACCGCCGCGCCGGACAGCCAGGCAAATTCCCGCCAATTCCGGTGGACCAGCAGGTAGAAAGCCAGGGGGAGCACCACCAGCAAACCGGTTATCTTGGTGGCGCTGGCGCTGGCCAGAAAAAAGAACAAGAGTATCCGCAAAACCATCCGCCGGGATCCCGGCGGTGCCTGCTGCAGCCGCCAGGCGATCAGGGTCAGCACCAGCCAGCTCATGGCCACCGGCGAGTCGGTGCCGGCGATGAGCAAATGGCCGAATACCCGCGGCTGAAAAGCGGCAAAAGCGATGGCGGCCAGGGCGGCCGGCGTTGAAAAACGGGGGGCCAGCAGCCGGCAGGCCACGGCCAGGCAGGCAGAAACGTAAAGAATATTGGCCAGGCGGTAGCCGGTGGGGTAGGGCAGGGCATCGCCCAACCAGTGCGAAGAGATCGCCCCCAGGATTTTCATGAACGGCGGATGGGGGTTGTGATAATCGCTATAGCTCCAGTAGGCGGCGAGGGTCTCCGGATCAAAGGACCGGTCATGCAGGAACCAGGTGCGGATGGAATCGGAAAACTGAAAATAGATGGATTCGTCCCAGGTCAGGCCGAAAGTCCGGGAAGACAGCACCAGCAGCATTGTCAGGGAAAAAAAGACCAGTACGGTTTCAATATGCTGACGATGGTAGCTGCTCATTCCCAGGGACGCAATTTATCCACGTAATATGACCGAGCCGGTAAAGGCGCCGTCACTGTCTTTTCTGACTGTCCCGGCCGTCTCCGCGGCAGTCGGAATGGTGGTGCCGAAGGCCGGATTTGAACCGGCACGGGTCTCCCCACTGCGCCCTCAACACAGCGTGTCTACCATTTCCACCACTTCGGCACGAGATCAATCCGCCTGGCCGCCCTGTTGCGGCTGGGCATTCTCACCGCCTGCGGCGGGGCCCGCCGGTTCCGTCTTTTCCGCCGGGACCGGCTTGTCCTGCATGATGGAATCCGGCTGGCGATGCGTCGAAATAAAGGCCAGCGACAGGCAGGTGATCATGAAGATGACGGCCACTGTAGTCGTCACCCTGTTCATGAACGAGGATCCGCCGCTGCTGCCAAAAAGCGTCTGGCTGCCGCCGCTTCCAAAGGCCGCTCCCATACCGGCGCCTTTACCGGTCTGCAGCAGAATAATAACGATCAGCAGAATGCAGGCGATAATGTGAACCAGTGTAATCAGTATACCCATGTTGTCTGCCCGTGTGTTTACCGCCGGGTCGGTTCAACCGTACCCTGCGGTCAGTAATCTATAATCGCGGAGAAACTTTCCGCCTCCAGGCTGGCACCGCCCACCAGGGCGCCGTCAATATCACTCATGCTCATCAGCTCGGCGATGTTGGCCGGTTTGACGCTGCCGCCGTACAGGATACGCAGCTTTTCGGCCATATCTTCCCCGAAAAGACCGGCCATGGTCCGGCGGATAAAGGCGTGTGCTTCCTGGGCCTGATCGGAAGTGGCGGTTTTGCCGGTACCGATGGCCCAGACCGGCTCATAGGCGATGACCAGCTTCTCGACCTGGTTTAAATCAAAACCTTGTAACCCGTTTCGAATCTGCTTGTCAAGTACAGAAAACGTTTTTTCGGCATCCCGGTCGGCTTCGCTCTCGCCGATGCACAGCACGGGAATCAGCCCGGCGCCTAGGGCGGCGGCAATTTTGCGGTTGACGCTTTCATCGGTTTCGTGAAAATACTGCCGGCGTTCCGAGTGGCCGATAATGACGTAATCGCAGCCGACATCCGTGAGCATGGCCGCGGAGATCTCCCCGGTGTAGGCGCCTTCGGATTCCCAATGCAGATTCTGGGCACCCAGGAAGATGGGGCTGTCCGCCAGCGCCTCTTTGACAGGCAGGAGTGCCGTGAACTGGGGAGCGATCATGACTTCCCGGCTGGAATCGGGCTTGACCCGCGCGGCCAGGGCAGCGGCCGTCTCCCGGGCCTCGCGGCTGGTTTTGAACATTTTCCAATTACCGGCGATCAGTGGTGTGCGCTGGCTCATAGGTGCCTCCTTATCCATTACAATCAACAACCAGGGCGTTATCCCAGAAAAGGGCATCCCCGGGTTTGTCCCGCCAGAAAAAAGGGGGCGCTTCCGGGGATGCCGCGGAATGCAAGCAAGGGCAATATTATGCAGTCCTTACAACTGCCGGCCGATGAGGGCGGCCAGGTCCACCATGCGGTGCGAATATCCGGCTTCGTTATCGTACCAGGAGAGCACTTTGACCATGTTGTCCACGACATCGGTGGTCTCGGCGTCCACGATGGAGGACAGGGGCGAGCCCTTGAAATCTATGGAAACCAGGGGCCGTTCGCTGTATCCGAGAATGCCGGACAATTCCTGCTCCGAGGCTTCCTTCAGGGCGGCGTTGATGTCCGAAGCGGTAATGCCGGTTTTTTCCACGGTGACCACAAAGTCCACGATGG
>CAYTQK010000205.1:0-6037 GCA_964439745.1 uncultured Desulfobacterales bacterium | reverse complement strand
CCCCTACCGCTGCAGATGAACGACGGGCCGATGGCCGACCTGCCCCCCCTGCCCCTTACCCCGGCCGATCCGTTGGGCTTTGTCCAACACCTGCCCTGCCCGGTCCTCTCGTTTCACGGGGATCGGGACACGGTCGTACCGGTTCACAACACCCGCAACCTGGATGCCGCCTGCCGGCGCTTCGGCATTCCCCACGAGCCGATCATCTATCCCGGCGTCAACCACTCCTTTATCTGGGAAGGCGGCGACAAGCATGACCCGGCCGCGCACCGGGATTCCTGGCAAAAGGCCCTGGCCTTCCTCGCGCGCCACCTGGAAAAAAAATAAAGAAATTATTCTGTTGAGAACTCCCGGTCATTCTCCCGGGTGATGCCCTGGCTGCGGCAGACCTGCCGGGCGAGCACGATCAGGGCGGAAATGTCAATGCCAAAGGGACAGTAGTAGCGGGTGCAGGCGCGGCAGTTCTCATCCGGGCAAAAAGCACCACCCCGCCGACCACCAGCAGAAGCAGACTCCCGCACAGAACGGTTTTCGGGAATATATGCGCAAGCAGTTAAACAATAATCCCGGTCTCCTACCATAAGGGCACGCCCACGATCCGGCTTGTCGGCGTCTGGCCGAAATGATGCCGCTCCATGGGCACCCGGCGATTGTCACCGACCACGTAGACATGAGCCGACTTGACCCGCCGCGGCGGCAGTCCCCAGTCACAGGGACCGGCCGCATAGGGCTCGCTGATCTTCTCGCCGTTGACAATCAGCCGGCCGTTTTCAAACTCCACCAGGTCGTCTTCCAGGGCCACGATGCGCTTGAGCAGCATGACCCGGTTGCCGGCCATGCGGATGGTCACCACATCCCCTCGGGCCGGGGCGTCAAACAGATACCGCGGGGTAAAACACAAATTCATGCTGCCGCTGGTATAGGTCGGCCGCATGCTGTCTCCCCGGACTTGAAAAGGAATACAGATATACTTGAAAATAATAAAGGCGCTGACCGCCACGATAACAATCCGCAGCAAGTATGGCCGGTTTATTTCCGGTAGCAGAAAGCGTCTTATTGAATTTCTGGGCATAGAGGCACCAAGGACCCAATCATCCCCTTACTTTGCCGGCCGCACGGTTATTACCCGCCGGCCGTCCCGGTTTTCCGGGACCAGCCGGCCTTCCGCGAACCATTGGATGCACTCCGGATACAGTTCCCATTCCCGGGCCAGCCCTTTTTCCCGGACCGTCGCCAGGGTGTCCTGAGAAGTGATGGCAAAGGATTTCTGGCCGATGATGGGACCGGTATCCTCACCATAGTCGATAAAGTGAACGGTGCACCCCCCCACCTTGCAGCCGTACCGCCAGGTATCGCCATACCCGTCCACGCCGGGAAATGCCGGCAGCAGGGCCGGATGTATATTCATGATGCGGGGATGATCCGGATCGGTATTAACCCGGTCAATAAAATACGGGGTCAGGGTACGCATGAAACCGGCCAGGATCAAAAGATCAAAAGGCAGATTTGCCATCTGGTCCAGCAGGGCAGCCTCGGCCGCGGCCCGGGTTTTCAGAAAATCCGTCACCTGCCGCCCGGAAGCCTGCCCGTCAAACAGCTCGGTCTGGGCGGCCGCGTGGTCCAGGTCAAAATCACCGGGAAGTTCCAGGCTGTCCGGATCGGCCTGGTATTGCCGGATGATGCGTCGATAATCCACGACGAAGGTCGGAATGCCGGCGGCTTCGGCCTTGGCCAGACCGGTGGCCGTGGGTGTGTCCGCGCCCGCGAATACCACCCGGCCGTTAATCCGGCCTTCTGCGCAGGATTTGATAACGGCCGCCAGGTTGCTGCCGCTGCCCGATATCAGGGCGCCGATCCGTATCATGGCCATGTTCCCCTTGAATTATCGCTTGCCAAAAAGCGGAAATTATGAAACCGTCAAGATCAATATAACCGAAAAGCAGTTGACGGATCAATATCAAACCCCTCCGCCGGAATCAACCGGTCCGGCGGGCAGATGCGCTTGCAGGTGTGATGACCATGCAGAAATATGATGTCATTATCATCGGCGCCGGGCCGGCCGGCTCCACCTGCGCTCTCAACCTGGCCCCCCGGGGCGGCCGCATTCTGCTGCTGGACAAACACGCTTTCCCCCGGAACAAGGCCTGCGGCGGCGGTTTCACCCAGAAGGCCAGGAACCTGTTTGATTTTGACCTGTCCGGCGTCATCGAAACCGAAGTCACCTCGGTGGAATTGTCCCTGCAGTCACGACAACCGGTGGTGGTGGACTATCCCCAGGGTGCCGGTTTCATGGTCACCCGGGAGAAATTCGACACCCTGCTGGTGGAACGCGCCGCCGCCGCCGGGGCGGAAGTGCGGGAACGGGCGCCAATGCGCGGCCTTTTCCCGGAGAAAAACGGCTGGCGGGTCCAGACCGATAAAGATACCTATTATGCCGACTTTGTGGTGGGTGCGGACGGGCCGGTCTCCCGGACCGCCCGCTGCCTGGGACTGATGCAGGGATTTCATCGGTACGCCCCGGCCCTGACCGCCGAAATCGAACCGCCGCCCGATGTGCTGGACAAGAGGAAGTCCCGCGTCGTTTTTGACTTTCATGTCGTTCCCAAGGGATACGCCTGGATATTTCCCAAGCAGGACCATTTCTCGGTGGGGGTCTTTTCCACCTGCATGCCGCAGAAAGGCCTCAATGCCGCCCTGACCGCTTTCATCAACGGCCAGGCGTATCTGCGGGGACGACCAGTTCGGTACTGGAAAGGCGGTCTGATCCCCCGGGGCGGTACCCGGCAGCGGCTGGTCTCCGGAAACGCCCTGCTGGTCGGTGACGCCGCCGCCCTGACCGACCCGTTTTTCGGAGAGGGAATCTATTACGCGGCCCGTTCCGGTATGCTGGCGGCCGAAGCCATCGGCCGGGCCGCCGCTCCCGGCGGCCCGGCCCTGGAACATTACCAAACCCTCTGTCAACGGGAAATCAGCGATGACTTGTGGTGGGCCCGGCTGTTCAACTTTGGATTTTACCGTTTTCCCTTTGTCTTCTACCCGGCCGTTCGCAATTCTTCGTACCTGCAGAAAGTTGTCATCGAGGTAAACAGCGGCCGCTTTACCTGGAAAAAAAGCGTCTACCGGGTATTCCAGTCCCTGCCCCGCTGGCTGGCCCAGATGGTCCTGCCCTGAACAGTTAGTATCCGCCAGGGACGGCACCAGGTGCCGGAACCATGTTTTTCCCGGCTTCACAAATCCTCTTGTTGACTTTTCTTCTGTCCGATGATATAAACAAAATTTCTTGTGTATCTTCCGGAATTGACAACAAGACCGGTTACCGGCAAACGCGCAGAACAATCGCAAACCAATCAAGATGACGACCAAGGGAGGTTCCTGATGGCGGAAAACGTTATTGAAATTACGGATGCCAATTTTGAAGCTGATGTGCTGCAGTCGGATAAACCTGTTTTTGTGGATTTCTGGGCGCCCTGGTGCGGCCCCTGCAAGGCCATCGGACCGCTTGTGGAAGAACTGGCCGCGGATTACGGCGAAAAAATCACCTTCGGCAAATGTAATGTGGACAACAACCCCGCCACCCCGACCAAATTCGGTATCCAGGCCATTCCCACCCTGATTCTGTTCAAGGACGGAGAAGTTGCCCAGCAGATTACCGGCATGGTGCCCAAGGCCAAGCTGGAAGAAGCCCTGAAAGGGGTTTTATAACCTGATTTTCAAGGACTACCTCGACCCATGGATTATGACCTGATTATCATCGGCGGCGGACCGGCCGGTCTGACCGCCGCCATATACGCGGCCCGGTCCCGCTTGAAAGCGGTGCTGCTGGAAAAAATCACTCCCGGCGGTCAGGTCCTGACCACCGACTGGCTTGAAAACTACCCCGGTTTCCCCGAGGGTATCAGCGGTGCCGACCTGATGATGAAAATGAGCGAACAGGCCGCCAATCTCGGTGCCGCCATTGAATCCGCGGAAATCACGGCCGTGGATTTTTCCACCACCCCCAAGAAAATCATGGCCGGAGACACCGTGTATACGGCCCGGGCGGTTATTATCGCCGCGGGCGCTTCGCCCAACCCCCTGGGCGTGCCCGGTGAAGAACGCTTTTTCGGCAGGGGCATCTCCACCTGCGCCACCTGCGACGCCCCCTTTTACAAGGACAAGGTAGTGGCCGCCGTGGGCGGCGGGAATACGGCCGTCCAGGAGAGTCTCTACCTGACCAGGTTTGCCAGCAAGGTATACCTCATTCACCGCCGCGATGAACTGCGGGCCACCAAAATTCTCCAGGAACGCGCCCTGGCCAATGACAAGATCGAAATCTTATGGGATACGGTGGTGACCGAAATCGGCGGCGGTTTCACCCATGTGGAGAACATCGGTCTGAAAAACGTCAAAACCGGCGAAACCCGGCAGCTGCCCGTTGACGGCTGTTTTATCTGGGTGGGCATTCAGCCCAATGCCGGTTTCCTGGGCCAGGCAGTGGACCGGAACGAGGGCGGCTTCGTCATTACCGACCAAGCCATGCAGACCTCGGTGCCGGGAGTTTTCGCGGCCGGTGACGTCCGGGCCACCCCCCTGCGGCAGGTCTCTACCGCCGTGGGCGACGCCGCCACGGCCGTCCACGCCGCCGAACACTACCTGCAGACCCTGCTGTAATCAATCACCGGGCCGGTCAGCCGGCATCTCAACCTGCTGACCGGCCCGGTTTCTTTTCCCCTGCCCCCCTTCCTTACCCCCTGACAAAACCAGGGCCCTTTTAATTTGCACTTTCATGCTCCAGGGATATTTTCCCGGTGACTGATAGCGTCCCTGCGAATGACGCCTGGGGATACAAAGTAAATGGGACGATAACAGCTGGCCCCGGCGGCCTTTTTTGTCGCCGTGACCCTTTCGGGGCCGCTTGCAACCGGCGCCTAAATGGCTCGAACTCGGGCTGGCGCCCTCAGACAGCGAGCCATTCTTAACGCCGCCGGTCACAATCGGCTTTTTCCCGAAAGGCTCAAATGGCGCCAAAAAGGCCGCCATGGCCAGCTGTTACCCTGATCTTACGAGCTAAAGACAGATACGCAGGCAGGAGTGATAACCAGAAAGAACGTTCAAGATTGCCACGGCCAGCTATGGCGGGCGCAAGGATCGACAATAGGATCGACCGGTCCTCCCTGCCATACCGGTGAGCGCCTGCCCGTCGACACGTCATTCCGAGCGACCGCAGGGAGCGTGGGAATCTTGAACATTGGTACAAAAAAATGCTCAGGCAGAAGTCGTCGCTCCGCAACTGCGCAAGATTGCCACGTCGCTTCACTCCTCGCAATGACGTAGTATAGGTTCTGCTGCGGATGAGGGCATCGCTACGCAAATGTTCAAAATTGCCACGGCCAGCTATGGCGTGTGCAATGACCGACGGTAGGTACGGTTGAGGAAGGGAGCGTAGTGCCAGTACGTGACCTGACGAGAGATGCGAGGCAACGGCGATATTGCACTTTTTACTTTGCCGTTTTATAAAAACGGTCTTTTTCGCTGTATATACACCCGCAATACTGCTGCCGGTAGAGATTCAGCCGCCGGGACTCTTCGATGCCCTGTTTCCAGCCCTCCCGGAAATCATGGTAATAAAAGGGCACGCCGACCGCCCTGCCCTCGGCCTCCCCGATCTTCCGGATCAGGTCGTGCTGCTGGAACTTGCTGTACAGCAGGGTGGAAGTGAAATAGTCGAACCGGCCGCGTTTTGCCAGGCGGGCCGTGGCCTGCAGACGATCATGATAGCAGTAGATACAGCGGTCGGACTCCCGGAAGACCACGGCTCGCAGGAACGTTTCCGGGTCGTACTCCTCCTGGTAGATGACCCGCATGCCGGTGAGTTGACTGTACTGCTCGACCGCCTCCCGGCGACGCAGGCATTCCTGCCAGGGATGGATATTGCGCTGGTGAAACTAGTCCATCACCGGCACCCCTTCATCGTTGAGGCCCTGGCGGGGTGAGTGCGCCGCCGGCGCCCAGCAGACATGCACCCACACCGTCCTGACCCCCTCCCAGATCTGCGCGC
>CAYTQK010000204.1:0-6041 GCA_964439745.1 uncultured Desulfobacterales bacterium | reverse complement strand
GGCCAGGCCGCCGCCCCGGCTGAAGCCCATCAGGCCGAGACGATCGGGATCGACATTGATTCGGCCCTGAAAATCGGCCACGGCCGCGGGAATGTCGTGCGGTCGGAGGCTGTCCCAGTGGGGACGGGCCGTGCCGGGGGCAAACCAGGTGGGGGCAAAGGCGGCCAGGCCGGCGGCCGCGAGTTTATCGCAGATATCGGCGTGGTTGGGTTTGAAGCCGTCGCTGCCGTGGATGACAATGACCGCCGGCCAGGGACCGTCTTTTTCCGGCCGGCTGTAATAGCCGGGAATTTCGGTATCACCAACCGGGGTCTGCAGGCGGGCGCTGTGGATCGAAGTCATTTTATCTGCTGCTAAAACAGTCTCGAACAATATCGCCGGTAGCTTTACTGGTTACGGTTTTCTGCTGATAATCATTATTGTTCAAAACAGGATGTAAGCGGTTTCGAGGGAAAGTAATTTTCGTTCGCACCGTGCCCCTTTTGGGGCCGGTTCCAACCGTCTGCTAAATTGTTCGAACTCGGGCTATCGCCCTCAGACAGCGAGCAATTCTTAACGCAGCCGGTTGGAACCGGCTTTTTCCCAAAAGGTGCCAATGGCGCGAACGAAAATCACTTCCCCCGGGTTCAATTGTATATACAGAATGCCATTTATGGTTTTAACAAGGCTGGTTTTTTATAATGACCTGACTATGTCATTGAAAAAAAGTTCCGGTGTTTGCAGAGTCAAGGTCGCCAAGAACGCCTGCGTAAATCCGGAGCCCGCGCTACCTATTTTCCGGTGTACATTTTTTCCTGCACATGCCGGGTGGTAAAGTTGAACTCTCCGCCCAGGGTCACCGCGGCCACGGCCGCGGCATACTCTTTGGCGTTGGTGATGCCGCACATTTTCATGATTTCCCGGGAGACCGGAGGGATGATCCCTTCCGGGCTGGAGGTGATGCCGACCTCCACGTTGGGCAGTTCCACCCCGAAGATGAGATGGTCACCCTGGATGCGGGTATAGATCTTCTGGTAGCAGGAGACCAGGTAGGGCCGGGGATTGCACTTCATGGTCCGGTAAAAGGCCGGGATGATTTCCCCGCCCATGCCGGTATAGGCCGGCCAGCCGGTCTCCTCGGTAACCCCCTGGACGTCCAGGTCGATATAGGAGAAAAAGTCGTCAAGGGGACGGCCCAGAATTTTTTCGTACTCGGCCAGGGGAATGGACTGCTGGGCGGAGACGTAGCGGCCCCGGCGATTGCGCGGGGAAGGCTTGAGGTCGCCGTCGCGGCCCATGCCGACCACGGACAGGCGGCAGGAAATGCCGTTTTCGGCAAAGAGCTCGTCGATGATGAGCTTGGCCATGCCGGCGGCATGGGAGGTCTGGCCATGGCCGCGATGGTTTTCAAACCGGGAGAAAAAGCAGCAGTGCAGGATGCGGTCGCCGTGATGCTGCTTGTCCAGAAAGTCCACGTGATCGATCTCGCCGTTCCAGTCGGCCAGGTGCTTGTCCGTGATGCGGGGAATGATATCGGGCAGCTTCTTTTCAATCAGCTGCCGGGCCCGGGCCCTTTCCGCCTCGGTATCAAAGACAAAGGAAAGGTTGCGGGCGGCCCGGCCCCAGTCCGCCACCTTGACTTCCACCGGCCCGTACTGGTTGAGCTTGTAACAGCCCACCCCGATGCCGAGATGACCCACGCCCGGTCCCCAGCACAGGAGGATTTGAAAGGTCTTGTCCACATCGCCGGTAACGGTCACCTGGCCGGAGTAGCTGCAGTAATCTTCCACGCCGCCGATGTAATTGTTGACCAGGGGCTGGTGGCGTTCATTTTCCGGCAGCATCTCCAGCGCGGTTCCGCAGAGGGTACAGTTTGTATTGGTATCGCCCACGGCCAGGGTCCAGAGGGTGCCGTCATGGGGGCATTGATAGGCCACGTGATAAGGATGCTCCGGCATGACCAGGTGACAAAAGCGGTGGCCGCACTTTTTTTCCACAACAAGGCGGCGGGCTTCCACGGCCGCGGTCAGGTTGTCCGGAGAGGGCAAGCCTTCTTCCCGGGCGGCCTCTTCGGCATTCCAGGGCATGATGTCGCCTTTTATCAGCAAGTCGGCAATTGTTCTGATGATATCATCCCGGTTCATAAACGCTCCTCCATGTTTTCTGGTTGTGGCCGGGGTGCATATCGGCCTTGTCCCGGGTCACCTGCGGCAAAAAATGCAAAACCATATTATTATATCCCACTGGGAGGAAATTTCAAGTTTACCGCAGATCCGCAGATCCGGGGTGAAATGCCGGCGTTCATCCCAATCCGTATTCCGCCCGCTCGATCAGTTCCAGCTGCATTTCCCGGTTGAGGGTGACAAAATAGGCGTTATAGCCGGAGATGCGCACCAGCAGGTGACGATAGCTGTCCGGGTCGGCCATGGCGGCCTTGAGGGTTTCGGAACTGAGCACGTTGAACTGCATCTGCATGCCGCCCAGGTCAAAATAGGTTTTAACGTAGGCGTACATGGCCTCCACGATTTGTCTTCGGGATTCCTTGGCGTCCGGGACCAGCTTGACGTTAAAGGCGATGTTGTTGTCCAGGGCGGCCGGATCCAGGGCGGCCACGTCGCGGATGTTGTCCAGAAAGCTGGCCGAAGCCTCGGGGTGGGGGGTCAGCCCGGGGGTGAAGGGCTTGCCCTGCTGCCGGCCCGAGGGCAGGGTGCCGGAGAGATTGCCGTAGGCCACGTGCTGGGACATGGACCAGAATCCGGCCGTGTAATGGCCGCCGCGGTAATTGGTCTGCCGGTGCCAGGTGTTATGGATAAAGGCGGCCACCCGCCGGGCCATGTCCACGGCCGCGGGATGACCGGAACCGAACAGGGGTACTTGCCGCCGGATGCGCTCCCGCAGGCCGGGATCATTGACAAAATCGTCGTCAATGGCTTGTTTCAAGGCCGGAAAGGAGATCCGTTCCTCGTCAAAGACCAGGGTCTTGATGGCCAGCAGGGAGTCGACCACGTCGGCCAGGCCGATGTTGGAGGTGCCGGAGGTGTTGTAGCGGGCGCCGCCGACGGTGGCATCCCGCCCGGTCTGCCGGCATCCGTCCATGAGGCTGCTGAGAAAAGGCGTCGGCCGGATAAAGGCATGGGCCTCGGCCAGCAGGTTATTCAGGGAGGCGGCCTGCTCGATGAGAAAACGCTGCTGGGTTTCATAGGCCCGGAAAAAGTCCTCGAAATCGGCGAACTGGTCAATGGTGCCCGAGGCCGGTCCGAACTGCAGGTCCATGTGGGGATGCCGGCCGTTGTTCAGGGCCATCTCCAGGGCCGAAACCAGGTTCATCAGGACAGAACCGGTATGGCCCATGTGCCGGCCGGACAGGGTCGGTTCCACGCAGCCGGTGGCCGACCAGTCGCGCATATCTTCGGCCGCGTAGCCGTTCCCGGAAAGGGCCGCCATGACCGAGCGATCATTGTGCATGGAAGGCGTTGCCGCGGTAACGTAGTTGACCTCGCAGAGACGCTGCAGGTATTCGTCACTGTTGATTCCCGGGTGAAAGCGGGCGTTGACATTGGGGTCGCGGATGGCCAGCATTTCCGTGGCCTTGAGAAAGATGTAGGTCATGTCGTTGACCCCGTCGGTGCCGTCCGGGGTGACACCGCCGAGGGTGATGGCCTGGTCCGAGGAACTGCCGCCGAAAAGGTAGTTGCCGATGTCCGGCACCAGCGGCAGGTGATCGGTGGCCCGCATCAGCAGGCAGCCGGTCAGTTCCAGGGCCTGCCGGACGTATGCCTGCCGTTCTGCGGCGGTGGCCAGCCTTTCCATGTCATGGCGGAAATAGGGCTGCAGCCATTGATCCAGGCGGCCGAAGGACAGCCCGGTATTGGTGTTTTCCATGTGCAGGGCCACCCAGACCAGCCAGACCACCTGGATGGCTTCGGGCAGGGTCCGGGCCGGCTGTCGGGGGACCCGCCGGCAGATGGCTGCCAGCCGGGTCAGCTCTTCCCGCCGGGCGGGATCGT
Source organism: uncultured Desulfobacterales bacterium (assembly GCA_964439745.1). Taxonomy (GTDB): domain Bacteria; phylum Desulfobacterota; class Desulfobacteria; order Desulfobacterales; family Desulfosudaceae; genus CAYTQK01. The sequence goes on along the minus strand of CAYTQK010000204.1, from coordinate 2,055 downwards.
CGCTGGCGGCGGCCTGGCGGTCGGCTTCGTCGGCGCAGTGGCCGGCATAGGCGGCCACTCCTTCCAGGCAAAGCTTCATGGCCGCCAGGGTCTGGCGGGCGGCTTCGTCTTTTTCTTCACCGGCCGTCAAATCCTCCTCGATTTCCCGGATCAGCCCGCTGGTGCCTTTTTCCAGGATGGCCGGATAATCGGGGATGGTGTGAGAGATGGCGATGGATTTCCAGGCAAAATAATAGACCCAGCGTTCTTCGATTTTCATGCTCAGGGGATAGTCGTGCTTCTGACGGGCGTACTCCTTGAAATTGCGGTTGATCCAGAAGGGAAAGATTTCATGATGCAGGGCGCGTACGTCCGCGGCGGAGATATCATAGGGATTGAGAGTGCGGTCGGCGATGGAGGCCAGTTCGCCCCAGAGGAGACCGCCGTGGGCGTCAGGGTAGAGGACCACGCCGGTGGGCAGGCAGGCGGTGGTGGAACCGGCCAGCAGGGCGCCCGGCGCGATCTTCGGCTGTTTCTGCTCCATGAGGTACTTGAAAGCATGAGCCTGGCGGAGTACCGGCGGCCAGGGGCGTCCGTCACGGTCGGTTTCAAACCCGTTTTCCCGGTACCAGCGGGTCAGCAGCCGGGGGCGCTCGATGCAGACCCGGGGCTTGGCCGTAAAATGTTCCGCCAGCATGGCTTGCAGCTGGGGAAAGTCGTCCAGGGTATAGTCCGCCAGATACGATTCTCCCAGGAAGCGCACGCCCGGATCCGCTCCATTTGTAACCCGCAAAGGTTGTTGCTCCGGCCGCGGGGATTGATTGGGCGAGCGGCAGCACGATTCACCGTAGGTGTCCCGCCGGGCGGCGCGGTCCTGCTTTTGTTTGCGGCGGAGCATCCGCTGGTGGAGGGGACCGGCCAGCAGGGAAACATAGAAATTGAATACCTGCAGGTAGGAGAGGTTGCCGGACAGTTTCATCTTGTTGTGCAGGATCAGGGTCAGGATTTCGTTGGGCGTGGTGGTCAGCATTTCCAGCAGGGTGCGGTTGTCCCGGAAATAGAGCACCAGGTCGGCTCCGGGCGGGGTTTTTCTGAGGGATCTCATGCGGCCTTGGGCCACCTGGATGGCCCGGTCCACGGTGCCGGTTTCGGTCTGAAACCCCAGGGTGAAGTCAAAGTATCCATCCTGGTGGTGCAGCCAGGCGTTCAGCCGGGGCAGGCGGTTGAAGAGCAGGGCCATGGTGCCAAACAACCAGTACAGCAGAAGATTCATGGGCTTCTCCTTACAGCGGGACATTGTCCCGGAAAAACAGCCGGCTGTATTCTTCCACGCAGCGCTCGATAAAGGCGGCGGTGTCTTCCTCTACTTCCTGCAATACCCGGCTGTTGCGCAGGCTGACCAGGCCGTGCAGGGCGGTCCAGACCTGGATGGTCCGGAAATAGGCCTCTTCCGGCGAGACCGGCCCGGCCTCCGGGGGCACGGCGGCAAAGGCTTCGATCACCAGCCGGGCCGACTGCAGGGCGGTCTCCTTTTCGATAAAAGCCACCGGCTCCAGGGGGGTGTGCTGGTAATCGGCAAACTTGGGCGTGTTCAGGCTGAACATGATTTCATACAGGCTGGCACAGTCCAGGCCAAAGGAAAGATAGGCCCGAATGACGGACCGGACCTGCTCCCGGGGATCGGCCGCTGACCGGACGGCCTGGTCCAGTCTTTCGTACAGCCGGGCGAAGCCGTGGGTCTGGATGTCCAGGTAGAGTTCATCCTTGTTCTGGTAGTAGTTGTAGATGTTGGCCGCGGTCATGCCGGCCCGCCCGGCAATGGATCGCATGCTCAACTGGTCGAACCCTTTTTCCGTGATCAGATCAACGGCTTCCTCCAGGATCCGGCTGCGGACTTCCTGGACTTCTTCCAGACTGCGAGCGGCTTTGGGCATGTTCACTCCTTTTTAATTAAACATTGTTAATTTAACGCTGTTTAATTAAAAAGTCAAGCATTTTTGGAACTATAAATAATGACGGCTTCGTAAAAAGTCGAGATTTCCCTTATTGCGTCACCCCGGCGGAGGCCGGGGTCCA